>CAYQNJ010000044.1:0-2953 GCA_964418835.1 uncultured Erysipelotrichaceae bacterium | reverse complement strand
ATATATGATATGTATGGTTTTCCTAAAGAAATGTATGAAATAGTTTATCCTGCAAAAACAAACAAAGAATTAATAGAAAAGATAAAAGATTTATTAGGAAGTAACGTAAAAACATCATCTAGAGGTTATGACCATGGATGCTATGCCCCTTTATTAAGGATGTATCCAGAAGCTGATATACCTGTAGTTCAACTATCTATAAATGCACAATATGATGCTGAAACAATGATGAAGGTAGGAGAATTACTTAGACCATTAAGAGATGAAAACATACTTATTATTGGCAGTGGTAATATAGTTCATAATCTTTCTATCATGGACTACAATGAAAATGTGTCATACCCAGAATGTAAGATATTTGATGATACTATAGAAAAAGTCGTAATAAAAAAAGATACACAAACCTTAATTAACTGGCAAAGTATCATCGGCGCAAGCCAAGCCGCAAAATACCACGATCATTTATCACCTATATTTTATATAGTAGGTGCTATGCATGATGATGAACCTGTAGAAGTATTTAATAAAGAAGTAATACATGGATCTTTAAGTATGACAAGCTACATAATTGGATAAAAAAATACTACGTATGTAGTATTTTTTAGTCACATTTCCATTGTCCATCTTCAAAATTACAAGATTCACCACTTCCAATACTTTCAAGTTTAACTTCTTCATCTTTATATTTTTCTTTATAAATCTCTTTTAAACTTTCAAGTATAACTTCATAAGGTTGAGCACCACTTAAAATATACCTTTGATCTACAATTAAAGCTGGAACACTTTGAATATTGTATTGTCTTGCAAGATATAAATCAGCATCAACTGCCTCAATAACTTCTTGGCTATTAAAATATTCTAACCATTTTTCAAAATTTATATTTAAACCTTTTATAATTTCAAATATTACTTCTTCATCTTCAATATTTTTATTATCAGTAAATAATGCTTTTTGAAGAGCATCAAATACATCCCAATATACTTCTTCCCCACCTAAAAGTTTTCCTGCCTTAGCGGCTCTTAATGGTTTTACAGAAGTAGGAAATAAGAAGTCTGTTTTCTTCATTCCTTCTATATTAAATCTATGTAAGTCATCATTTTGATTTGCATGTACCCAATGACCAACTACTTCATCCTTTACATTCTTTCTAGAACCAAATTGTACTTCATAAGATTTATCATCTGGTGCTAATGCATAAGATTTATGCATTATATTTAATTCTGGCATTTCTTTAGCGACTTTTCTCATTCTATAAGACATAGGATAACAAAAACTACATATTACATCATGGAAGAATTCCACATTCATTTTTTTCATAACTTTACCTCATTTCTATCAATATAATAACAAATTAAAAAATAATTACATTCTTTATGCTTTTTTGAAAGGATTAATACTTTTGAATCGTGTTATATGTAGAGAATGGTATTTCTCTATAATATAATGGAGGAAATTATAATGAAAAAATTTATTACAACAGGATTAGTATTATCAACTTTAGCATTTGCGCCAATCAGTGCATTAGCACAAGAAGCACAACCTACGCCAAATCCAAACAATACACAATTTAGAAGTGGAGAATGTATAAATAATGGTGTTAGAAAGTATGATGGTACTGGAATGAAAAACGGACAAAAAAACAAAGGAAATAATCAAAACAAAGGAAATTGTACTCAAGTAGATTGTCCTAATGATGGTGTTAGACCATTAGATGGCACAGGATTTAAGAAGGGTCAAAACAAATAATTAATTTATGAGAAGTGAACATGAAACCAACAAAGCTATAGAACTTTATTCAGATACTGTTAAAAGGATATGTATGTTGTATCTGAAAAGTAAGTTTGATACAGAAGATATATTTCAAACAGTATTTATGAAATATGTTCTTTATGATGGAACTTTTGAAGATGAAAAACATGAAAAAGCATGGATTATTAAAGTTACCATCAATGCTTGTAAGGATTTTCTTAAAAACTTCTTTAGAAAAAACACAGTGTCCTTAGATGAAGCTATACTTCTTGAAACTAATACTAAGGAGGATCATAGCGATGTCTTAAAAGCTGTATTAAGTCTTCCAAAGAAATATAAAGATGTGATTTATTTATTCTATTATGAAGACTATACAGCTGTAGAGATATCGAAGATATTAAATAAAAATGTAAATACCATATACACATTATTATCAAGATCAAAATTATTATTAAAAGATATGTTAGGAGGTGAAGACTTTGAATAAGATAAAAAATGCATTTAACACAATACATGCAAGTGAAGAACTTAAAGAAAACACAAAACAATATTTATATAAGAATGCATATAAACAAAAGAAAAACTATAGATATGTTTTAGCAATAATAAGTATTCTTATACTATTCTTTAGTGCAACCGCATATATTACCCCAGTTGCGGCAATAAGTATCGATAGTGAGTCTTCTTTACAAATCGAAGTAAACAAATTTAATAGGGTTATATCAGTTACCGCTTTCGATGATAAAACAAATGAACTTATTCAAAGATTAAACCTAAAACATTTAGATTATAATACTGCAGTAGACAAAGTAATAAATGAGTTAGAAGAAGAAAACCTTATAAATAATTCATCTTATTTAAACATAGCTATATCTACTAAAGATAATAATATGAGCGATACCTTCTTAGATAATATTGAAGATGAGTATGGTCAAAAATATCAATATTTAAAATGTATGAATCCGGATACAAATAGTCAAAATGAAGCAAAAAGACTTCAAATGTCTATTGGAAAATACCAAGAAATAACTGAAATGCAAAAAGAAAATCCAAATATAAACATAGATGAAATCAAAGGAATGTCTATGCAGGAAATAAAAGAACAATACTATAAAAATGGTAAACAAAAAGGGAAGAAACATTAGTTACTTCCCTTTTGTGTTATTTTCTTTTCTTATTAACTAAGTATAATCCAACTCCTGC
>CAYQNJ010000043.1:0-3030 GCA_964418835.1 uncultured Erysipelotrichaceae bacterium | reverse complement strand
ATAAAAAAATGCTGAAGATATTCAGCATTTTTTTATTAAGCTTCTTTTTCGAATTCGTCTTTACCAACACCACATAATGGACATACCCAATCTTCTGGTACATCAGCCCATTTAGTATTAGCTTCAACTCCATTATCTGGATCACCTAATTCTTCATCATAAACATAGCCACATACTAGGCAAATATATTTTTCCATTTAAAATCCTCCTAACAATAATCAAATTATACTAACTATATTTATTACTTTCCATATATATGCTTACTTTTTTAATTATCTTACTTTACTAATATAAACAAATAAGTTATATGATAATTATAGATAAAATTGGAGGACTTATGAAATATACAAAACTATCAAATACAGACATTAACATATCAAGAGTTTGTTTAGGTTGTATGGGGTTTGGAGAAGCACAAGCAGGTTCACATACATGGACACTACCATATGAAGAAAGTGAAGAAATAATTAAATATGCATTAGAAAAAGGAATCAATTTCTTTGATACAGCAATGGCATATTCTGCAGGTACCAGTGAAGAGTTTTTGGGTAAAGCATTAAATAAATATGCAAAAAGAGAAGATGTCGTAATCGCAACTAAATTTTCAAACAGAACACAGGAAGATTTAAATAATAATATCTCTATTTCAGATCATATTAACACATGTGTCAATAATTCATTAAAAAGACTAAACACAGATTATATTGACTTATATATTTATCATGTATGGGATAATAATTCTCCTATTGAAGAAGTATTAGAAGCACTTCATGAATTAGTTATAAGTAAAAAAGTTAGAGCAATTGGAGTATCTAATTGTTTTGCATGGCAATTAGCACAAGCAAATGAAATCGCAAAAAATAATGGATGGACTCCTTTTTCTTCAATACAAGGTCATCACAATCTATTATTTAGAGAAGAAGAAAGAGAAATGATACCATATTGTAAAAAAGAAAATATTGCATTAACTCCTTATAGTTCATTAGCTTCAGGAAGACTTTCAAGAAGACCACATGAAACTTCAAAAAGACTACAAGAAGACACTTATGCAAAATCTAAATATGATGCAACCGCAGAAAATGACAATATGATAATTGAAAGAGTCATGGAAGTCGCTGATAAAAACAATATATCTATGACAAATGTTTCAATCGCTTGGCTTCTTACAAAAGTAACATCACCAGTTATAGGAGCCACAAAAAAACACCACATAGATGGTGCTGTTGAATCTGTGAATATAGTACTAAGTGATGAAGATATTAAATATTTAGAAGAACCTTATGTTCCTCATAAACTTGTAGGAGCTATATTATCAAATAAATAAACACCCGATTGGGTGTTTATTGTATTTTAGCTAACAATTGTTTTAATTTATCTACTGGATAGTCTTCTGGAAGTTTTTGACTTAATAAATCATTAATTAGTTTAATAGTATTATCACTATGAGGTAGTAAATAACCAGCTTCTCTAATTATATCTTCTGCCATAATTCTATTAGATCTTTCAAGTGCCTTGCCAAGTCTACCATCAATATTTAATGATATATTTTCTTGTTTAGATTTACTTCTCATTAAATTTTTTAATGCGTTTACAACATCATCATCTTTTTCTTGTTGAGGTGGATATACAAAAGGAACCATTGATATAGCACCTGATGGACATGCTTTAAAACAATCTTCACAACCTATACATTTAGATACATCAATAACACTATTTTCTGTATCTGTAGCCCCAGTAGGACAAACATACAAACAAATACAATCCTTTGTACATAATCTTATATTTCTTACTGCATATTTTTTTGACATATTATTTAGCTCCTATCTTTTCAAATTTCCAATTTGGTACTTTACATACAGGACATAATTCAGGTAGATCATTACCTATATATACAAACCCACAAATAGAACAAACATATATATCATTATTTTCTATTAAATCATCTTTTTCTTTTTCAAATCTGTTTAAAATAGAACTTAGAATTTTAGTTACCTTTTCACTCCAGACTAATGCTCTAAGTGCACCTCTATCCTTATGTTCACTGGATATAGCACTAGCACTAGTTAAACCATTATCTAAATCTTCTTTAACTAGGCTTATTAAATCATTAACATTTCCATCAATATTAATATTTTTACTTCTGTAATACTCACTAATATCTAAACACAATTGTTGTTCTTCAGGTTTATATGATTTTTCAAAACCTCTTGCTAGGTTAGAAAATAAAGCACTCATTTCTAATGCGTTCATATCACCTTCAAATTCAACATTCTTAACACTTACTTCTTTAACAACCTTTTCTTCTGATTCTTCCCTGTTAAAATCAGATTTTGGTGCAGCACACCATGGGCATACCCAATCTTCTGGTAAATCTTCCCACTTGGTATTAGGGCTTATGTTATAATCCACACTACCAAGTGCTTCATCATACACAAAGCCACAAACCGAACAAATATATTTACTCAATTACATATCCTCCTATCTATATATTTAAAGTAAAATACTTATAACCCTTAATGAGGAAATAATAAATCTGCAATAACCCAAATGGTTATTATTAAACTTCTATAAACATCACAATATTTAATATTGATAAAACTATAATTATCATTGTATACTCTTATTCTTCATGTTTTAAGAATTGTGTTGTATATAATTCGTAATAGATATTTTCATTTTTCAATAATTCACTATGCGTTCCTTGTTCTACTATACTTCCTTCTTTTAAAACAACTATTTCATCTACTGACATAATTGTCGATAATCTATGCGCAATAATAATGCTTGTTCTAGATTTTATTAAGTTTTCTATAGCATCTTGTATTAAACTTTCTGAAATAGAATCTAATGAAGATGTTGCTTCATCCAATATAAGAATATTAGGATTTTTTAATAATGCTCTAGCAATAGATAGTCTTTGTTTTTCACCACCAGATAACTTTAATCCTCTATTACCAACAAAAGAATCAAACTTTTCAGGTAAGTTGCTTATGAAATCATATATATTTGCTTTCTTGCATGCATCTATCA
>CAYQNJ010000042.1:0-3187 GCA_964418835.1 uncultured Erysipelotrichaceae bacterium | reverse complement strand
TTAAAGATAAGGATAGATCAATGGATAAAAGATTAGAAAGAGTAGAGTTATTAATAAAAAAAGAAGGATTAGATATTTTAAAGAGTTCTACTGTTTTAATAATTGGTGTAGGTGGAGTAGGTTCATATTGTGCTGAATCACTAGCAAGGTCTGGTGTAGGTAAACTTGTATTGGTTGATAAGGATGTAATTGATATCACTAATTTAAATAGGCAAATACATGCATTAGATGACACAGTTGGTAAGTCTAAGGTAGAAGTTATGAAACATAGAATTGAGTCTTATAGTGATTGTAAAGTAGAAACGTATAATATGTTTTATGATAAAGATAGTAATTATATATTTGATGGTGTTGATTTTGTGGTTGATGCGATAGATACAGTTACTTCAAAAGTAGATATTATGGAATATTGTTTGAGAAATAAAATTCAGTTTATATCTAGTATGGGTATGGCTAATAGATTTGATTCTTCTAGAATTGAATATACAAGACTTGATAAAACATATAATGATCCTCTTGCGAAAGCTTGTAGGGAACTTGTGAAGAAAAGAAATATAAAAGGTAAGATACCAGTAGTGTTTAGTAAAGAATTGCCAGTAAAGCAAATTGTGGTTGTGAATGAAAGTGGCACTACTAGAAAAGAAAAAATGCCTCCAGCAACACTTATGTTTACTCCTTCAGCTGCAGGAATACTATGTGGTAGTGTTGTTGTTAGAGAGTTATTGGGGAATAAATAGAGTTGCACATTTTATTTGATTTTAAAAGTTTTGTTGTATAATAGTGTTATTACTTTTAGGAGGAACAATTATGAGTGAATTTAATACAAATCAAAGCGTATCATATGTTGATGAAAGTGGTTTTAGAAGTTTCTTAACTACTACATTTATGACTATGTCGATTGGTCTACTTATTAGTGCAGGTATAGCATATCTATCATTCCAAAGTTTAATATCAGGAGGATTTATATATAGTTTAGTATCTAATAGTATTGGAATTTATATACTGATATTTGGACAATTAGGAATTGCTATTGCATTAGGAGCTGGATTATCAAAATTTAATCCTATGGTGGCTAGAATACTGTTTATTGTATATAGTGTTATCACAGGTGTTACATTTGGTATATTGCCTATTGCGTATGGAGTTACAAATACATTTCTAGCGTTTATATTTACTGCAGTATTATTTGTAAGTATGGCTGTTATTGGGCATACTACAAAAGTAGATATTTCTAAATTTTCAGGAATATTAATTGCTGGTTTAATTACTTTAGTAATTGTAAGTATAGCGTCTATGTTTTTAAATTTATCTGGTGCTACTTTAATTATAAGTTATATAGGTGTAATAATATTTATGGGTTTAACTGCTTGGGATGTGCAAAAGTTAAAAGCATATTATTATAGTACTGAATATGATGAAAGTATGAGATCTAAGTTAAGTATCTATGGAGCTTTCCAACTATATTTAGATTTTATTAACCTATTCTTATATATATTAAGAATATTTGGTTCAAGAAGTAGAGATTAAGCGAGATAAATTCTCGCTTTTTTTGTATAAAATCATAAATCTAGTTTATATAAATTATGTTGGTATAATAAAGGTAGGTGATAAGTATGTTTTATATGGATATGAATTATCGAGATTATTTTCATAAATATTTAGTTTTTGAGGTTGATAACTTAACCGATGAATTAAAAGATATCGTTGATGTTAATGATGATGATTGTTTTATGTTGTGTTCTAACTATGTGAATAATGAAGGTCAATTGATGTTTGCGGTTTTAGGTGTGGGTAATAGTTTAGATAATTGTAATAAAGGTTTAGATATAGATGATGAGTTAAAGGTTTATTCTAGTTTTGATTTAGCTTATTATGATGCGACTATCATTAATCCTAATTTTAGGATGATGGTTAAAGGTAATATGGTTATTGATAAATATGAAAATACTAGTATTGAACAAGAAGAAATAAGGAATGAGACTTCATTAGATTTTGTAAGAAATCCATTCTTTCCCGATAATTTGATTGTTAAGTATAATACAGAAGATTTAAATAATGATTTTGATATTAAAGTTACTAAGATTGGTGATTATATTATTGAAGGAGTAGTAGAAGCTAGTGAGCTAAATGAATTGAATGGTGGAATAGTAAAAGCTATCTCCTATTCTAATATGGGTGAAAGAAGATTGATTACAGTAGTTGCTAATGATGATATTAGTGATGAAGATATGAAAATATTGGATGATTTTTTGATAGAATTATCTAAGGGTATTAATAAGTTAATGCCAAATGATATTACAAAGTCATAAGGAGTTATATGAGTAAAACAACAAATAGAAAATTTAAATGTATGAAATGTGGAGAAGTTTACGATATTAATACATATGATAGTGTTAATGTAAGCTTGGATCCAGATATAAAAGAAAGATGTCTATCTGGTGACATCTTTCATTTTGAGTGTCCTCATTGTCATAATAGCTATATGTTAAGTTATCCTTGTTTATATCATGATCAAGAGAAGAAATTTATGGTTTGGTTATTAGAAGATAAAGCTTCTATCAATAGTATTGATCCATCTTTTGTAAGTGCATTATTAAGTAGTGGTTATACATTAAGAAGATGTACAGATATAAATTCATTTATAGAAAAGATTCAAATATTAGATGATGGTTTAGATGATAGAGCTGTAGAGTTTTCTAAGTATGATAGCTTTATTGATTATGTAGAAAATAAAAAGGGTAAGCCTGAAGAAATTGATGGGATATATTATCATGGGATAGATAATGAAGTGTTAAAGATTAATATTAGGACTAATGATAAAGGGGCTACTATTATGATTCCTTATGAAGCTTTAATGGAAGAGATTAATAATCATAAGGATTTATTTGAGGTTGATAATAAGAACTTTCCTGTGATTGATTCAAAATGGATTATTCAAATATTTGAAGCAAGTCAAAATATTTCATAAATCACATAATTTAACATAAACTCAACATAATTTAAATACACATTATTGTTATTATTATCTTGCAAGAACATAATATATCTTGCGTCTGATTATTGTCCCCCCTTAACAATGATTAGATATATTCTATCCCCTTTTATAAATAAATTGATAAGAGACCTCGTAATGAGGTCTTTTATCATGGTTTAGGCTAATTGGGCAATAATTGTATCAAATAGTATA
>CAYQNJ010000041.1:0-3197 GCA_964418835.1 uncultured Erysipelotrichaceae bacterium | reverse complement strand
TAATTAAAAAACATTAGAATTATATCTAATGTTTTTTTAATGTTATCTTTGTACTCTTCCTGAAGCATCTCCTTGAGCTAATGCCTCTACTTCACTAACACTTACTAAGTTAAAATCACCAGGGATAGTGTGTTTTAATGCACTTGCTGCAACCGCATATTCTAAAGCTTCTTTATGAGTAGGCTTAGTTAATAAACCATGAATTATTCCTGCAGAGAATGAATCTCCTCCACCAACTCTATCTACGATAGGATTAACATCATATCTTGTAGACTCATAGAATTCTACACCATCATAAATTAATGCTTTCCATCCATTATGAGTAGCAGAGAATGATTCTCTTAAAGTAGAAACTACAACTTCAAAGTTAAATTGTTTTGCCATCTGTTTAAAGATTTCATGATATCCAGCAGCATCAGTTTCACCTTTTTCAACATTTGCTTCTGGTTTGAAACCTAATGTTAATTCTGCATCTTCTTCATTTCCAATACATACATCAACATATTCCATTAAAGGTCTCATAATACTAATTGCTTTTTCACTTGACCATAATTTCTTTCTAAAGTTTAAATCCACAGAAACTTTTACATTGTGTCTTTTTGCTGCTTGACATGCTAGTTTTGTAATTTCTGCTGCACTATCTGAAATTGCTGGTGTAATACCAGACCAATGGAACCAATCAGCACCTTCCATTATTTTGTCAAAATCAAAGTCAGCTGGTACTGCTTCAGCAATTGCTGAATTACTTCTATCATATACAACTTTTGAAGGTCTCATAGAAGCACCTGTTTCTAAGAAGTAAATACCAACTCTATCACCACCACGAGCGATGAATTCAGTATGAACTCCATATTTTCTTAATGAATTAACAGCAGATTGACCAATTTCGTGAGTTGGAAGTTTTGAAACAAAATAAGCTTCATGACCATAGTTTGCTAGTGAAACAGCAACGTTTGCTTCACCACCACCATAAACAACATCAAATGAATCTGATTGAACAAACCTAGAATTTCCAGGTGTAGAAAGTCTTAACATAATTTCGCCTAAAGTAACAATTTTCATTTTTATTTTCTCCTTAATTATTTACTAGATGGATAGCAAAGCCACCAATATCTTCTTTAAAATAAACAAACTTAACTAATCCGTTATTATCATAACTAGTAGTACTTTCATCAAATTCATAACCTAATGCCTCAAAGTAGCGTTTAGCACGATCTGCACTATCCACCCCTAAAGCAATATGTCCATTAGTTCCTTTATAGTAACCTGGATTCATTACTTCTATAATACCTCCAGCAAAGTAACTTTTTGGTGATCCTGTAACTTCTTTTTGTAGTAGTTTTCCATATGCATTTGCGATTTCTTCACCATTTTCACTATTCATACCAACATGTTTAATTTTAATGTTTAACATATTAGTCACAGCTTCTTTAGTTAATTTTTCAATTATATCAAAGTCTTTATTTTGCATAGCTTTTTTATCAACCATCCAAGTTCCACCACAAGCTACAATTTTTGGATTTGCAAGATATTCATTGATGTTTTTTGCATTAATTCCACCTGTAGGCATAAACTTCATAGTTGTATATGGAGCACTTAATGCACTAATCATTTTTAAACCACCTAATGGCTCAGCAGGGAAGAACTTAACAATTTCTAAACCTAACGATAATGCTACTTCTATATCAGAAGCATTTGCTACTCCAGGAAGAATTATTATATCTTTTTCTTGGCAGTATTTAACAATTTCTGGATTTAATCCTGGAGAAACAATGAACTCTGCTCCAGCATCAATAGCTGAATCAACTTGTTCTTTTGTTAAAACAGTTCCAGCTCCAACAATCATTTCTGGACAAGCTTTTTTCATTTCAATCATTGCATCATGTGCACATGCAGTTCTGTATGTAACTTCAGCAACTGGTAAACCACCGTTAGTAAGTGCTTTTGCTAATGGTGCAGCATCTTCTAAATTTTCTAGTGCTATAACAGGGACAATTCCAATACTTTGAATCTTCTTTAATAAATCGTTCATTACATTCTCTTTCTAGGTTAAGTAAACCGGTACACCATTAATTTATCAAACATATTAATTACTGTCAACTATTTTATTAAATATATTATTAAAAGTTTTAATATGGTATTATATTTTCATATAACCGGTTTACATAGGAGAATTATGACAAAAAAGATTACTATAAAAGATATAGCTTTACTTGCTAATGTTTCTAAAACAACAGTTTCTTTTTATTTAAATGGAAACTATGAAAAGATGTCAATAGAAACAAAAGAGAGAATAGAGAAGATTATAAATGAAACAGGTTATAAACCTAGTTTTATTGCTAGAAGTCTAAACTATAAACAATCTAAACTTATAGGAGTAATAATAGGGGATATAACTAATACTTTTGCTAATCAAATTCTTAAAGGAATTGATGATTGTGCAAAACAACATGGATATCAACTTATATTTGGTAATAGTAATTATGATGATAAATTGGAAAGTAATTATGTTGTAAATATGAATTCAATGGGAGTTGATGGGTTTATTATTCAACCTACAGTAAACTTTCCTAAAGTTGTTGAAAACTTAAAACTTCAAAACCATAACATTGTATATATTGATTCACCAAATAGTCATGATAGAGATCTATGGGTAAAAACAAATAACTATGAAGCTGTAATGGAAGCTACTGAAACTCTAGTAAATAAGGGTTATGAAAATTTTATTATGATTAGTGCAAATCCTGACGTATTAAGTACTCGACTTGAAAGAAATAGAGGATTCGTGGACACATTAGAATTAAAAGATAAGGAATATCATATAATTTTGGCTGATGAAAAAACTAAACCAGAAGATTTAGAAATAGAAATATTTAAATATGTTAATGAAAATAAGAAAACCTTAATCTTTGCATGTAATAACTGGTTATTATCAACTGTATATATATCATTACGTAATCATTTAAATAAAATACCAGCTGATATAGGACTTATAGGTTTTGATAGTTTAGAGTGGAGTACACTAGTAACACCATCTATTACTACAATAGTACAACCAGCTTATGAAGAAGGATTTAAAGCTTGTGAGATACTAATTGATAAAATTGAAGATATTAATGAAGAATTACCTAATCAAATATTTAAATGCACTATCAATTATGGTGATAGTACCCTATAGTTATCAAGTTTTTATAGCT
>CAYQNJ010000040.1:0-4064 GCA_964418835.1 uncultured Erysipelotrichaceae bacterium | reverse complement strand
TTTTTTTATTTATAAATATTTTACATAAAAAACTATTGCATTTATACTATGTTTTTATATAATAAAATAGGTTTAATCATAAGATATAAAAAGTTTAGTTAAAGTAAACAAGGAGGTGTCTTTATTGGATATAGGAAATAGAATTAGACAATTAAGAACTAAGAATGGTTTAACACTAGAAGAGCTTGCGAGTAGATGTGAACTAACTAAGGGTTTCTTATCTCAACTTGAAAGGAACTTAACTTCTCCTTCTATTCAAACTTTAGAAGATATTACTGAGGCTTTGGGTACTGGTATGTCTGATTTCTTTAAAGAGGAAGATGATGAAAAGGTTGTATTTAATGAAGATGATGTATTTATTGATAAACAAGAAGATAGCATAATTCATTGGATTGTACCTAATGCTCAAAAAAATGAAATGGAACCTATTATACTTGAACTGAAACCTCAAGCAACAAGTCAGGTTATATTACCTCATGAAGGTGAGGAGTTTGGATATGTACTTAGTGGAAAGATTTTACTTTGTATAGAAAAACATAAGGGTTTACAAGTAAAAAAAGGTGAAACATTTTATATTAATGGTACAAAAGAGCATTATTTAAAAAATGCTTCAAATGTGAATGCGAAGATTTTGTGGATATGTACTCCACCAATATTTTAGGAGATAGGGATGAAGAAATTAATACAATTTAAAAACATAGTTAAATCATTTGATAATCAGATTGTTCTTAGGGGAATAAATCTAGATATTTATGAAAATGAATTTGTGACATTATTAGGTCCATCAGGTTGTGGTAAAACTACATTATTAAGGATATTAGGTGGATTTTTGGATGCGGATGAAGGACATATCATTATTGATGGTGAAGATATTTCAGAAGTTCCAGCATATGAAAGAGATATAAATACTGTATTTCAAAAGTATGCTTTATTCCCTCATTTAAATGTTTATGAAAACATAGCGTTTGGTTTAAGAATTAAAAAGATGTCTGAGGATATTATTGAACAAAAGGTTAAAAGAATGTTGTCATTAGTTGGATTAGATGGTTATTCCAAAAGAGATGTAACATTATTATCTGGTGGACAACAACAAAGAGTAGCTATAGCAAGAGCTTTAGTCAATGAACCTAATGTTTTATTACTTGATGAGCCTTTAGGTGCGCTAGATTTAAAACTAAGAAAAGAAATGCAGTTGGAATTAAAAAGAATCCAACAAGAAGTTGGTATTACATTTATATTTGTAACACATGATCAAGAAGAAGCACTTACCATGTCAGATAAGATTGTTGTAATGAAAGATGGTGAGATCCAACAAATAGGGACTCCGATTGAAATATACAATGAACCAATTAATGAGTATGTGGCTAAGTTTATTGGTGAAAGCAATATTATGGATGGTGTTATGAAGAAGGACTATCTTGTAAGTTGGGATGACCAAGATTATGTTTGTGTTGATCAAGGCTTTAAACAAAATGAACTTGTGGATATAGTTATTAGACCAGAAGATATTAATATAGTTGCTAGAAACAAAGGTATAATGAATGGTGAAGTTAAGTCTGTTTTATTTAAGGGTGTTCACTATGAAATTATTGTTGAAACTGCATCAGGTACTTCTAAGACTGTTACTATGCATGTCCTAGGTGAAAAAGACGTTATTAATGAAAGTGCGAAAGAAAAGATTAGTGCTTCTAACTTCTATATGGATTTAGAAGATGTTAGTGAATTAAGTGATGCGGATGTTATAGCAAGGGCTAATGCTCAAGCTTGGACTTTTGATGATGAAGATGTTTCTTTAAGTAGTGTTGAATATGATGTTAAAGAGGCAGTAGGAACTTATCCTTGTACATTTAAGACTAGTAAGGGTACAAAGATTACTATAAATATTGCGGTTGTTGAACCTATTTATACAGAAGATGCATTTAATGAAGAGGCTGTTCAAGCATTTGATTTTTATAAAACTGTAGATGAAATCAAAGAAAGTATTGCCTTAGATACAGATTTAAAGATGTGGGCTAATGCTCAAGCATGGTCATTAGAAGATGAAAGTCCTGTTGAAATATGGGATGTTACATACGATTTTGATGATGAAGATATTGTTGAGGGTGATTATCAAATTACTTTCTCTACAATGGGTAGAGAAATGAAGATTCATACAACAGAATTTAAAGAAGAAGGACAAAAGGTAGGCTTGTCGTTTGATCCAGAAGATATTCATGTAATGAGTAAGATGGGTAGTTATTAATGAAGAGTTTTTCAAGGTTAGTTTATCCTTATGTAATATGGATGAGCGTTATGATTGTAATACCAATGTTAATGATTGTTTTATATGCTTTTACTACCAAAGGTAACGATGTATTGACATTTCAGTTTACATTATCTAATTTCACTAGGTTCTTTAGCGATAGTATATTCCCTAGTGTGTTATGGAGATCTTTTGTTTTAGCTGTAATTACTACAGTTATATGTATTATTATTGGTTATCCTACAGCTTATATTATTTCTAAGTTAAAGGTTGATAAACAAGCATTTATTGTTTTACTAATTACTTTACCTATGTGGATTAATATGTTGGTTAGAACTTATGCTTGGAGAGGTATCTTAGGAGCATTTCCTATTAGTAGTGAAATTAAAGTTTATATTGGTATGGTTTATAACTTTTTACCGTTTATGATTTTACAAATTTATACTTCACTTACTAAGATGGATCATAACTTACTAACAGCTGCGGCTGATTTAGGCGCTAATAGGTGGAAGACATTTTATAAGGTTGAATTACCATTATCAGTACCTGGTATTATTAGTGGAATTACACTTGTATTCTTACCAGCGGTATCTAGTTTCTTTATCCCAAAATTACTGGGAGGAGGAGATTATGTATTAATAGGTAACTTAATTGAAAACTATTTTGTGTCTACTGGTGATTGGAATTTTGGATCAGCTATTTCATTAATTATGGCAATTATAATTTTAATTTCTATGTATATTACTAAGAAGTTGGATAGAGATAGTAGGGAGGTAGAAGGATCATGAAAAAGTTAAAGAAAGTTTTTCCTAATCTTTATTTAATATTAGTATTATTATTCTTTTATTTACCTATCTTATATGTAGTATTCTTTAGTTTTAATGATTCAAAATCACTTACAAAATTTAGTGGATTTTCTCTTCAATGGTATGAAAAGATGTTTAATGATAGAACAATTATGGAAGCTATTTATTATACAATTATTATTGCAGTTATCGCTACTATAGTTTCTACTATTGTAGGTACTATTACCGCTATAGGATTAAGTAAGTCAAATAAGGTTTTAAAGGAAGCTGTTAATCAAGTTAATAATTTACCTATGTTAAATCCTGAGATAGTTACAGCTATAAGTTTGATGTTATTTTATACATCTTTAAGAATTAAAACAGGGTTTATGACTATGTTATTTGCACATATAGCATTTTGTATTCCTTATGTAATATTAAGTATAACGCCTAAATTAAGGCAGCTAGATAACAATTTGGCTGAGGCTGCACTTGATTTAGGGTGTACTCCAATTCAAGCTTTATGGAAGGTTATTATTCCTCAAATAAAGCCAGGTATTATTTCTGGCGCATTAATTGCATTTACTATGTCATTTGATGACTTTGTAATTTCATTGTTTACTACTGGTCCTGGTATAAATAATATTTCAATTTATGTTTATGCAAATGTTAAAAGAATTAATCCAACAATAAATGCTTTATCTTCATTAATAGTATTACTAGTTACCGTAGTTTTAATTATTATTAATGTAGTACCGATGTTAAAAGAAAAAAGTAGGAGGAAAGAAAATGAAGAAATTATTGAAAGTAGTATTGTTTAGTTTAGTATCTTTATCTTTAGTAGCGTGTGGTTCTAAATCAAATGTTGAAGTAGTTAAGGATGCACAAGAAGTTTATGGTTGTAATACATTAAATGTTTATAACTGGGGAGAATACATTGGTGAAGATGTTATTAGTAACTTTGAACAAATGTATAATGCTAAGGTTAATTATGATTTATATGAATCAAATGAAATTATGTATACTAAGTTAATGGG
>CAYQNJ010000039.1:0-4255 GCA_964418835.1 uncultured Erysipelotrichaceae bacterium | reverse complement strand
AAAACAAGTAAATTTTTGACCGACTCTCTTCAAGCGGAGGCTCGAAAGTAAAGACCACACTGAAGGATAAAACCTTTCGTGTGGTCTTTCTTTATATAGTCTACAGATTTTAATGTACACTTATTGTCTGTAGACTTTTTGTCTGCTTATGAATACAATTATTTTTGTACAAATGGAGGGTTCAAAAAATGGATATAGTTAAGGTTTTTGGAACTAATTTAAGAAAGTATAGAAATGAACTCGGAGTATCCCAAGAAAAGTTTGCTGAGATGTGCGGTCTACACAGGACTTATATCAGTGATGTTGAACGTTTTCAACGCAGCATCGCCCTCGACAATGTTCAGAAAATAGCAGATGCCCTCGGTATAGATACATACAAGTTATTTATGGAGGATGAAAAATGAGCTTTCAAGAAATTAATTTTGAACTGGTTTCTCGTGATCGTAAAACCATGCGTACAACTTTAATTAGTGCCATGCTAAATGAAGAACCCGGCAATGGAAATGGGGATCTATGTTCCCGGTATCAGTATAACGTTGAAAACTTTCAAGAGTATGGAATATTTCTAAAGCGGCCGACACAGCTAAACAAAGGGTTTGATTTTACAGTCAATACCAAAGGGCTTTGGTTCAAAAAGAATCGCAGATATTCTAATCCGAGCCATCAAGATATTTTTGATGCACTCCAAGACTGCAGGAGTAATTACGATGAGGAGTATTCCCATGTAATTGATGCAATAACAAGAATATATAATTGTGAAAATGTTGATTTCAGTATTCCAATGGGTCTAATTTTTCATGATTTTGAGGGTACAGAACATCCGATTGAAATTATTCTATTGGCAATTAAATGGCTCTTTATGGAACAAGACTGCGCATATTGGAATTATTCTGGAAGGGCAATGTTTTATTCAGCTTTAAGAGAAAGAGAACTTGCATAAACCGTTAGGATGACTACTTTTGAAAGGAGGTATATATTATGCCGTATGGGGATTATGCCGAGTGCCCTAATTGTGGAAAAGTGGCATACGGAGAAGTTGGAATTGAAGAAGAATTTGGTTATAGAAATATGGGCTCAGGAAAAATAATTCCACAATCTTGGTGTCGGGATTGCCGTTTGCAAGGACTTCGCGATGCGGAGGAAGATGATGATTGATTGTATTGAGTGGGCAATTTCATATGTAACAAAAAAGGAAGCCGTTTTTCTTCCAATCAAAAAATGGCTCCCTTTTTTGTTACACTTTTTTGAATATAAATAAATATTCATGGGCTATAAGCAGGAAATTATATTTTACACTGTTAGTTTTCCAATAACCTGTGGCTTTACAATTGTGCTGCTCTTTTATGATTATCTCTTTTGTCTTGAATCCCGCTGCTTCAAATATTTTCATAACTTCAAAGCTCATTGGTATGATATGCCCTTTTTGCCTTGTATCGCCCATAAGTACAGCACAGAACTTTCCCTTTTTAAGGACACGATAGCTTTCGGCTGCAACGCTCTCCATTTCTTTAAGAAAGTCCCTAACCCCAAAATTGGACAAGTCGTGGGCAATATCCATATTTTCGCTATAATGAATAATGTCTGCATAAGGTGGATGAGTACAAATAAGATCTATACTCACGTCAGAAACAAAATCAAGATTTCTTGCATCACCCTTATGAATAAATACTTTACCATTGGCGCCTTCGTGCTCAAAGTCGGCCTTTTCCCGGCACCTATCTAAAGCAACATCGTTTACATCAACACCAATAATATCCCTATTCAATAGTTTTGCTTCAACCAGAGTGGTGCCACCTCCTGCGAATTGGTCAAGTACCAAATCTCCTTCATTAGAATACCTAAGAAGAATATTCCTCGGAATATAAGGAGACCAATTTCCACGCCATTTTGCATCATGTGTTGCCCAGTCTCCACGCTTTGGAAAACTCCATACCGTAGTCATTTCCAGTTCAAAGTCTTCTGGTTCCCATTTTGTTATCTTTTTATTTGCCATATATCCCCCTTATATGAAAAGGTCAGTCATAATCCCATTTTCCATATCATCAATACTGTATATCGTATCAAGAGCATCAAATGTTTCTCTGAGGTTGCCTCTTGCGCTCCTCCATGCGGTACCATCAGTAAACCACACGAAGGTAAAACCATCTACTGTATCAGCCTCTTGAGCTAACATTTTATAGCTTCTGGCAGTTTCATTTAGTTTGGAGCCACCACCTGTGCCGCCGTAAAAGTTAGTTTCAATAGCATAAATCATCGAATCAGTTTTTACTACGAAATCAAAACGCTTTCTGGCTTTGCCTTGATTTGATAAAGCAGACAAATCAATCCCCCACCGTTTTTCAACGTCAGCGAGGTACATTTCTTTGAAATAAGTACTGTCTTTTTTAAATCCGGCGTTCTGTATGTAACTCTCTACCAGTTCTTCCATTTGATGACCGCCGCGATTTTTGCGACCATTCGAGTCCAAACCTGTCTCCACGCCAAGAGCATAATCAACGAGGTTATTTACCAAATGGTTTGCAATTATATTGAAAAGGCCGGTTTTACGCATAAATACCTTGTACTGCTCAACAGAGTAATTCATTTTATCAAATCGGTACAAGAATGCTCCGTCATCATCTTGTGCATATATTTCGTAGCCACGAACCGCAAGAAGTAGAGGGATGCATTTAAGCGTTTCCGGGTATTTTTCTATTATTATTTCAAAATCTTTTTCTATATTATCCGACCCAATAAGTGAATTTAAAATGTTGAGTTCAATTTTCATGTATTCAACTTTCTCTATTACCTTATTAAAGTCAACATAATAACCATAACCAGAAATACTAAGTCTAAATTTGCTTAACCATTCATCAAAATTTCTCTTCATTTTTTCACCTCAATAACTGCAAATAAGTAATTCACTTATTTTCCCACGTGAACTTGCGTTGCTATTAATCATTCGCGATGCAAAAATGCGCATAATTTTCATCTTTGAATAAAGCTCATCAAAGAAGTCATCATCTGGATCTGTATTCTTTGGATCGGAGTTGCTTGCGACTACATAAGCATCTCTGTCAGATAATTGCTGAATATATTCGGCAAGTTCTGCTTGCGCTTTATCATCAAACGCATTTTCGGTATATGCTGTAAAACTTGAAGTTGCATTAAGTGGGCGATACGGAGGATCAAAGTAAACAAATGTATTGCTATCAACAAAGTCATCGGATTTGCGATAATCCCCACATACAATTGTGACGTTCGATAGAGCTTCTGATACCTGTCGTAGATTATCCATATCACATATCAACGGTGCTTTATATGAACCAATTGGGACATTATATTCGCCTTTGGAGTTTACCCTGTAGAGTCCATTAAAACATGTTCTATTAAGGAAAATGAAAAGAGATGCTATCTCAGCGTCCATAACGTCTTGGCGTTTAAGGTCATTAAATCGTTTCCTTTTTTGATAATAATACTCTTTGCGGAAATCATCACTAAGAGGGATATATTCATCTTGATACTGTGCCAACTGGGAAATTAAACAGTCGGCATTATCACGTAAAACTCGATAAGTGTTAATCAGTTCGGCATTTGTATCACTAATATAAACCTCATCCAGTTCATACTTATTAAGGATATCGAACAGTACTGCCCCACCACCAACGAAAGGTTCAGCATATTTTCGAACAGTATCTCCAAGCCCTTTAGGATACTGTTTTTTTATTTCACCTATCAGTTGACCTTTTCCACCAGCCCATTTTACAAAAGGTCTCATTCTCTTTTCTTTCATATATCTTACACTCCTACCATCAATCGGTTTTTCAGCATTCTTGGGAATAAGCCACATGTTGCCAATCATTTCAACATTCGGAATTCTTTGTTCGGAACATAATACAGCTACTCGCCTTTGAGAAATTCCCCAAAGTTCCGCAGCTTCTTTAGCAGACATATAATTCATGGTACCCTCCTAATCATACTAAACACATTTATTATATTCTAAACCTCGAATAATAGCAAGATCTAATTTGCATTTTTGTGTATTTTTATTAACATATTTTCGTCAACTAATACTTGCATTATCATCTTTCAGAGCAATATATGTAATGAAGAAGGTGCCACATGAGTAGGGTCTGGACACAGGAAGCATTACAAGTTGCAAGCAAAGCTATAAAAGCAGCCGGGCATTTAGGTTATGAAGAGTTCTGCGAGCAATTGGACAAGACCATCTTCACAGCCTACTGCAAGGATGCAGATAATAACCTTATTAAAATCA
>CAYQNJ010000038.1:0-4272 GCA_964418835.1 uncultured Erysipelotrichaceae bacterium | reverse complement strand
ACCAAAACATGCTAAACTAACGGACTTTTTTAACTGAATCAATCATATCTTTATTCAAACTTAAATCATTTAAATAAGTTATAAGTTCAATATCATCTTTAACTTTAATCAACCCTAAAACTTCTTCCTTATTTCTATAACTTAATATTAGTAAATTCTCATCTGTTATTTTTTCATTAATTTTATTATAAAAATCTTTTAATACTCTTTCATCTTCTTTATGTAAGGTCCTAATAAGGTAATTTTCATCTAAATAAATTAAATCAAAGTATTCTACTTTATTTAATGTTAAACCACTAGCTATAGCATTCTTATTAAATATATCCTTGTCTTTTCTATATAATATATCTTTTACATCTTCAACACTAAGTTTATTTCTACCAACCTCAATTAAACAAGCTACAAGCATTCTAACCATATACCTTAGAAAACCACTACCTTTAAACTTAAGTTTTAATAAATTATATTCTAAACTAAAATCTATACTATAAATTTCTCTAACTTGATTAGGAAACTTATCTACAGGATTAGCACAAAACGAAGTAAAATCATGTAACCCTATAAAATACTTAGAAGCTTCCTTCATCTTATCAATATCTAATTTATAAAAACAATGATAAACATAGTCCTTATTAAACACATTATACTCACCTATGTTTATCACATACTCATACTCTTTAAACAAAACACAATACCTAGCATGAAATAATTTATTAACCTTAGTAACACTATTAATATAAATGTCATCAGGTAAATACGTATTTAACCCATACTTCCATTTTTCATTATCCATATCAACATCACTATCAAAATGAAAAACCTGACCCCTAGCATTTACCTTAGAGTCAGTCCTTCCAGAAGCTATTATAATATTACTTTCATTAGTAATTCTATTAATTACTTCTTCAATAACTTCTTGAACACTAA
Organism: uncultured Erysipelotrichaceae bacterium; assembly: GCA_964418835.1. GTDB lineage: Bacteria > Bacillota_I > Bacilli_A > Erysipelotrichales > Erysipelotrichaceae > UBA9076. The sequence continues at coordinate 3,345 of CAYQNJ010000038.1, read as the reverse complement.
GCTTATTCTTTTGTCTTTGCCAGCCTGAATAGGCTTTACCTATATAGCTAACAATAACTTTATATCTATGCATAAAACCTCGATAAAACAATCATAGAAACCATCAACATAAAACTGCAAACTATCAATATATAATCATAAGATTTCATCTTTAAAACCTTATACCTAGTTCTTGGTTTACCAGGAGAATATCCTCTTGCTTCCATTGCATTGGCAAGATCCTCTGCCCTTTGTAACGCAGACACAAATAATGGAACAATCAAAGATAATATAGCCATAATCTTCTCTTTAAAAGTCCCTTCCTTTAAATCAACACCCCTACTAGCTTGTGCTTTCATAATTCTTTGTGTTTCATCAATTAAATCAGGTATAAATCTTAAAGCAATACTAATCAACATTGCTATTTCATGAGAAGGAACACCAATTTTCTTAAAAGGTTCTAATAAATCTTCTATACCTAATGTTAAATCTAAAGGTTTAGTAGTTGCTGTTAATGTAGTGGTTGTCATTATCATTAAAAATAACCTTACAGTAATATACAATGTTTGAAAAATTGCTTCACTATAAATTGTAAAACCAAATATGTCTAATAATAAATCACCTTGTTTAATAACTAATGTATTAATAAATAACAAAAACAACAACATCATAAGCATTGGTTTCATCGCATTAACAATTATCTTTATATTTAACTTAGACATTAAAACAACAATGAAAACACATAATCCAATTATTCCATATCCTAACCAACCACTAGGAAAAAATATAGAAACAATAATTATTAGCATTGCAATAATCTTAGCCCTTGGATCCATTTTATGAACAATAGAATCTAAAGGTATATATTTACCAAAAGTTATATTACTCATTGTTTCACCTGCTCACTAATAGCCTTCACAAGCAAATCAAGACTAACCACATCTTCATCAAACTTAAATCCTTTATCCTTTAATTCATCCTTTAATCTAATTAATGCAGGAGGTAATATACCTAAACTCTTACATAAAGAGCTATCCTTAAAGAAACTCTTTACATCACTCTTAAATCTAATTTGTCCTTCAGACATAACCACAACTTCATCACAATATGTAAAAACCTGTTCCATATCATGTGTAACTATAATAATTGTTTTATTAAATTTATGATTTAAATCATCAAACAACTGCATCATACTCTTACTTCCACTAGGATCTAAACCAGCAGTAGGTTCATCTAAAACAATAATCTTAGGATCCATAGCTAAAATACCCGCAATAGCTACCCTTCTTTTTTGACCACCACTTAACTCTAATGGACTTCTATCAAACAATGATTCATCTATATTAACCATCTTTAAAGCTTCTTTTGCTTTTTGTTCACTATTTTCAAACCCAAAATTCTTAGGCCCAAACTCAACATCCTTTAATATTGTTTCCTCAAACAATTGATATTCAGGAAACTGAAAAACCAAACCAACATCTTTCCTTAAACTCTTAAGATTTTTCGGTTTTTCTTCACTTGTAATAACTCTATCTAAAATAGTAACTTTACCAGTAGTAGGTAAAAGCAATGCATTTAAATGTTGAACCAAGGTACTTTTACCACTACCAGTTGCACCAACAATCGCAGTAATTTTACCTTCAGTAATATCCAAATTAACATTAGTCAGTGCTGAATATCTAAAAGGAGTTCCTTGAGAGTATATATGACTAACTTCTTCAAATAAGATTGGCAAGCTCATTCACCAACCCTTCCATAGTAACTTCATTACTTAATTTAATATTATTCTCTTTAAATTTCTCAACAACTTTATAACTAAAAGGAATATCTAAACCAATATTTAATAATACATCTTTATTAATCATTACTTCATTAGGTAATCCTTCCATTATAATCTTACCCTTATTTAATACTATTACATTATCACTCTTAACAACTTCTTCTATATCATGAGTAATAGATATAATAGTAATCTTTGATTCTTTATGTAACTGCATAATTACATTCTTAATATCATCTTTACCTTGAGGATCTAACATACTTGTAGCCTCATCAAAGATGATAATATCAGGAGAAATTGCAAGTATACCCGCAATAGCTACCCTTTGTTTTTGACCACCAGAAAGCCTTGTAGGCTCGCTGTTTAAAAATGATTTCATCTTAACTCTATCAGAAAATTTATCAATGATTTCATCCATCTTTTCTTGAGGAACCATATGATTCTCTAATCCAAAAGCTATATCATCTCTAACTGTAGAACCAATAAACTGATTGTCAGGATTTTGAAATACAATACCAATCTTATCTCTAATAATTGATAAATTTTCTAATGTTAAAGGAATACCTTCAACAATAATACTTCCACTTAAAGGCTCTAGTAACCCAATTAATAATTTTGCAATAGTACTCTTACCACTACCATTATGACCAATAATAGTTGTATAACTTCCTTCTTTAATCTTAAAGCTTACATCATCAATAGCATTAATATTATCACCATATGAAAAGCTAAGATTATTTACTTCAATAACGTTCAATATACTCACCTCAAAGCCTTTACATTATACAATATTAAACCTAATTTACAAAGATATAAAACTTTATAAGTCATAAAAAAAGCCTCACATATTATGAGGCTTGATTTCTATAATCCAAATATAAATGAAATTGCACAACATATTACAATCAAAGATATTAATATTGTTGTTGTTTTTACCTTTTTACCTAGTATCCAATACATAAATCCAAATAAACCAAGTTGAATTAATGCAGGCATTATTTGATCAAGATAATTAGTAAGAGGTTCTGCAAAATCACCACTTCCAACCATAATTGGTAAATCTAACCAAATTTGATTAACAATCATTCCACCAATAACCATTAACCCAATTATTCCAGCATAATATGAAACCTTAGACATAATTCCAGTTTCTTCTACCTTTGTAATAAATTCAGTACCAAATTTATACCCATACTTCAAACTTAAATATCTAATTGTAAAAGCAGGAATATTAAATATCAATAAGAATAATATCGGTCCTAAGATACTGCCATTTGCAGCAAATGAAATTGCAATACCAGCCGCAATTATTCTTAATGTTCCTGGTATTAATGAATCTCCTATACCAGCTAAAGGACCCATCAATGATGTTTTAACTGAGTTTATAACATTATCATCAAAGTTTTCATTATTTTGATTCTCTTCCTCCATTGCAGCATTAATACCCATTAATAATGTAGATAGCTGTGGAGTAATAGCCATAAACTCTAATCCTCTTTTATAAGCTCTTTTTTGTTTTTCTGGATCATTTGCATGAAGTTTTTTAATCACAGGAGTTAAAGCATATGAATAACCTAAGTTTTGTT
>CAYQNJ010000037.1:0-4845 GCA_964418835.1 uncultured Erysipelotrichaceae bacterium | reverse complement strand
AATCATATTGATCTACTATAAAATTATTTAAACTATAAACAAAAGGAATAAATAAAAGAAGCGCAATTATTGCAGGAATAATATGAAATCTATCCCAAAACTCTCTTATAACTTGTATACCCATTAAATAAGCTATTAAAAACAATATAGTTATTACTGCACCAAGAATCATAGCTATTGTATTCCTGCAATAAACACTATAAATAAATAAACAAAATGATAATACTATGAATACTAGAAATATCTTACTACCAAAACTCTCTTTAAATAACTCTGCTTTGTTTTTAGACATATTCTTCCCCTTTACTAACCTAAATTATAAATTACAATTCTTATCATTACAATAAAGAACCCAAATGGGCTCTTTAATTTGAAGACACTATATTGTAATAAGTTTTTGAAGTTAATTTAAATACTATTGCATAAAGTAGTGAGAATACAATAACACAAACTACTAAACATTTCGCAAATAGATCTATATTATTTAAATTAAGTAGTATTAATACCTTTGAAATCATATTAAACGCAAACATTAAATGTATTACAGCCGCAACTATAGGAAGGAAGAATACTATTAATATTTGTTTATTTATAGTCTTCTTAATTTCTCTTTTATCCATACCAACCTTTTGCATAACTTCATACCTTTTTACATCATCATAACCTTCGGAGATTTGTTTATAATAAATTATTAACACAGTAGCCATTACAAACATTAAACCTATAAATACTCCAAGGAATAAGAATCCACTATACATACTATTAAATGAAATTCTTTGAGATTCTCTACCCTCACTAAGACCAGCAAATTGATCATTATTCTGAAGTTCTGTATTCATCTTATCCACAAAATCCATTTGAGTTTGTCTATCACTTGTTGAATCAAAACCATAATAATAATTTAAGTTATTTCCGGGATTTACAACATTGTTTAATTCATAAACATCATTAACTACTACAAGGAAAGAATCTATCATAAATACATTCATACTATAATCAGACTTTATTGATTCAACTTTTTCTTTTACTTTATATCTTTTATCTAAAAATGTTAGCTCATCATAATCATTTTGATACACTAATACTTCATCATTATTTAAAACATAGTCTGTACCATTGATCTTATTAAAACTTTCTAAATCTGTATAGAATAACATTACTTCATTACCACCAGCAAAATAGTTATTCTCATCATTGCCAAGGTACGCAACTCCTAGTATGTGATTAAGAACATTATTTGATTCTATACCATATTCCTTTATTTTTTCTTCAATAAACACCTTAGAATCTTCTTCTTGTTGTTTTGAATTAATATATGTTCTAACACCTAATCCTCTTTCAAATCTAGTAACTAATGCATCTTCTATACCCATATACATTGAAACTGTTGTAGATACTGCAACTAATGTACAAGTAGATAGTATACAAATTGTAGCTAAACCAACTGCATTTTGTTTCATTCTATACAACATACCAGATACAGAAGTAAAGTTTTGAGTTTTATAATAAAAGTTTTTATTCTTTTTTAACATCTTCAATATTGCAATAGATCCAGCAATAAATAAGAAATAAGTTCCTACTATTACAAGTATTACTGCCACAAAGAATAACATCAATGCATCTAAAGGAGATTCAACACTTAATGCTAAATAATATCCAATAGCTAATGATATAACACCAAGTACCACTAAAACCCATTTAACCTTAGGTTCTTTTTCACCAACATTACTACCCTTTAACAATTCAATTGGATTATTGATTTGAATTAATGTTAGTGTTTTTAAGAATGTTAGAAAGAATATAAATATGAATAATAAACTACTTTGTATTATTGCTTGAATGCTTATAGAAATACCAAATAAAGGATCTCCACCAACAAGTTTTATTACTAATAAAGTAACTAACTTAGAAAAAACAATACTAGTAATAATACCTAGGATAATAGTAATAATTGAAATAATTAATACTTCATAAAACATAATTTTTGAAATATGTTTCTTTTCCATACCTAATATATTATATAAACCAAGTTCTTTTGTTCTTCTTTTCATCAAGAAACTATTTGCATAAAATATAAATATTACAGAAAATATAGCAACTATATAACTACCAAAACCTAGAACTCTCATTAAATCATTTGTACCAGCCATTAAACTTAAACCATCATCATGTACTAATGCAACCATAACGTAATACATAATAAAGCTACCAATACAAGATAGAATATAAGGTACATATACTCTATAATTCTTCTTAATGTTTGTAATAGCTAATTTTAAATAAATACTACCCAACATAATTATCACCACTAGTTTGTAATACTGTTAATGTATCACTAATCTTTTGGTACATTTCTTCATTAGTCATATTTCCTTTATATATTTGATTGTATACTTCCCCATCTTTTATAAATAAAACTCTAGAAGCATGACTTGCAGCTTTTGTACTATGAGTAACCATTAATATAGTTTGATTATAATTATTAATAACATTAAATAGTTCTAATAAATAATTAGTTGCTCTAGAATCAAGTGCTCCTGTAGGTTCATCAGCTAAGATTAACTTTGGATTTGTAATTAAAGCTCTTGCGATTGCTGCTCTTTGTTTTTGACCTCCAGATACTTCATAAGGATATTTTTCTAATATATCACTAATTTCTAATTGTTTAGCTATAGGACCTAATTTAGAATTCATCTCTTTATATTTTTCACCTTGTAATACTAAAGGTAAGAAAATATTATCTTTTAAACTAAATGAATCTAATAAATTAAAATCTTGAAATACAAATCCTAGATTATCTCTTCTAAAAGAAGAGATTTCTTTTTCATTTAACTTAACAATATTTTTACCTTCTAATAAAACTTCACCACTAGTAGGTTTATCTAATGAAGCAAGAATATTTAATAAAGTAGTCTTACCAGATCCACTTTCACCCATTATTGCGACATACTCACCTTCTTCAACACTAAAGCTTACATTCTTCAATGCTTCGATACTATTCCCACCAAATCTAGTTGTATAAACTTTCTTTAAGTTGTTAACTTGTAATAATTCCATATATATTACCTCCATGACTACATACTAAAATAAAAAAAAGTCATCTACCTTAATTATGGCTTACAACTTCTTTTTTTAAACTTACATATTTGTAAGTTAGACTCTTTCTAAATTTATTGTGACTATTGTACCTTCATTTATATTTGAATCAATTTTAATTTTATGTCCTAGTTTTTTTAATATTGTAAAACATAAATATAATCCTAAACCTGTAGACTTCTTATCTAATCTACCATTATATCCAGTATAACCTTTTTCACCTACTCTATTTATATCTTCTTTACTTATACCAATACCAGTATCTTTAATAATTAAATCATATCCTTTATTTTCTATAGTAACACTTCCAGTATTTGTATATTTTAATGCATTTGATAATATTTGTTCTAATACAAACAATAACCATTTTTCATCCGTAATAACCTTTAAATTTGTTTCATTATAATTTAAAGATAACTTCTTTTTAATAAACAAAACACTGTATTTTCTTAAAGCTTGTTTTATTATTTCATCTAAATCATATTCTTTAAGTAATAAATCATTACTTATACTTCCCATTCTTAGATACTGTAAACTCATATTTACATATTCATCTATTTTAAATAATTGTTCTTTTATATCAGAATGAGTTTCATTCAACATTAATCTCATTGCAGAAATAGGAGTCTTTATTTGATGTGCCCATAAAGTAAAATACTCATTTAAATCTTGGTATTTCTTATCAGATTCAATAGTAAGTTGTTTATTAGATTCTAATGATTCATTTATTAATTCTTTATATTTTTTCTCATATAAATAATTAGCTTTAGGTAAAGTATCAATACTATATTTTTTATTTTTTATTAAGTTTTCAAATAATATAATATTTCTTTTATATTTGTTATAACCAAATATAAACCCTGGTATTAATACTACTAAAACAGAAAGAAAACCAGTTAATATAGGTTCTATAGGAACCTGATATAAAATAAAGGTAATAAAAAATATACTAATTATTAATAAAATAGAAATTAATATGTTTTTATTTATTTTTAAATAATCAATAAATAATTTCATATCATATAACCTATTCCTTTTTTAGTTTTAATAAAGTCATATAAACCATATTCTTCTAGTTTTTTTCTTAATCTATTTATATTAACTGTTAAAGTATTATCATCTATAAAAGAATCAGTCTGCCATAGTCTTTGCATTATCTCATCCCTTGAAACAATTTTTCTTTTATTTTCTAATAAAATTAATAATATTTTATAATCATTCTTTGTAAGATCTATTTCTTGATTATTATATATAGCACTAGCACTGTTTGTATTAAGAACTAAACCATCAGCTTCATATGTTTGTTTTTCATCATTTAAGTCATAAGTTCTTCTTAACATTGCTTGTATTTTAGCTACTAATACATTCATATCAAATGGTTTAGCAATGAAGTCATCTCCACCCATATTGATCGCCATTACAACATTCATATTGTCAGACATACTTGATATAAATATTATAGGAACATTAGATTCTCTTCTAATTTGTGTACACCAATGATAACCATTAAAGTAAGGTAAACTAATATCCAGTAAAACTAAATCTGGTTCAAATTCATTAAATTCATTTAATACATTATGAAAATCACTTATCTCTTTAGCATCATATCCCCATTGAGATAAGTTTTCTTTTATTAATGAAGATATGGTTTTATCATCTTCTACAACTAGTATTTTATACATAACTATCACCTAATAATCTAACATTTAGATTATAGCATAATAAAAACAGTGACTTTAATTTAAAAAA
>CAYQNJ010000036.1:0-6174 GCA_964418835.1 uncultured Erysipelotrichaceae bacterium | reverse complement strand
ATCATTTCTGTATTATTTGTTTGTATTTCCGCAGTATTTTCTCCAGTGTTTTAAGCACTAATATCTACATTTATTATTGTTATAAATGTAGATAAACACAATAAAAATGCCAAAAATACTTTTATAGTTTTATTCATAATTAACCCCCCGTAAATGTCTATTCACTAAAAATATATTGAATTCAATATACTCCACTTAATATTAGCATGTTTATTAATAATATTTATCAATAATATGTATAAAATATCACAAATTAAATTCGTTCATTTTTAAAAGTTTATTGTGTTTTGTTATTATTTATTCAAGCATAAAACTACACAAATATATGTTGATAATACATTGCTTATATCAATATTATTCTTTTCGCAATCTTCTAAATTTTCATATAAATAATATATACAATTAACTAATGACTTTGAAGTCAAGGTTATCATGACTGATTTATCAGATTCTTTAATCGTTGATAATTTAAAAATATTATAGTAACTTTCTTTTAACAATTTGCTTATATAAAATTCTAATTGTTCTACATATTTTTTATCTGTCAATATTTCATAAATCGAATTGTCGGCATATTTAAAAAATTTATATAATTTCTCAGAAAATTCTATTACACAATTTCTTATAAATTTTTTACATTCTTCAAAATCTGTTTCATTGTTAGCTTTTAAATGTAAGAATAATTTATCAAGTAGTTTTTCCGTTTCTTCTACATACGGTTTAACTATATATTCTATAATTGAATTTTTACTCACAAAATAATTATATATATTAGCTGGTGAAGTATTTGAACTAACAGATATTTTTCTGATAGATACTTTATCTATACCTTCCTCATTAATTATTCTTTGTGTTGCATCTAATATTCTATCTCTAATTTCATCTTTAAGTACTTGCATTTTATCACCCTAGATTTTAGATATTACAGTATTTTTATCTTTAAGTAAATATATATTTATGAAATTTTGTAAAAATTATCACAAATAAAGACAAACAAATTATTTGTTCGTCTTTATTGTATTTATAATTCTTTTTTTATATCATCTTCAATATCTTTCGGATTAGTCATCGGACTATATCTCTTGATCACTTCTCCATTTTTACTTATAAGAAACTTAGTGAAATTCCACTTGATATCTGAATTTATAGTTCCACCTTTTTTACTTTTTAAATATTTAAATAATTCACTTTGATTATCTCCATTAACATCAATCTTTTTAAATTGTGGAAATGTAACTCCAAATTTTCCAACACAGAAGTCTTTTATCTCATCAGCAGTTCCAGGAGCCTGATTACCAAATTGATCAGATGGGAAGTCTAATATTTCAAATCCTTTTTCATGATATTTTTTATAAAGTGATTCTAATTCAGCATATTGATTTGTAAATACACATTCTGTCGCAGTATTTACTACTAACAGTACTTTACCTTTATAATCACTTAATGATTTTAAACTACCATCTGTATTTAATATATCTATTTCATAAAAACTCATAATAATTCTTCTACAGCTTTTTCTACTTCATCTTTTTCTGCAGTAGGCTCAAATCTTTTAACTAGATTACCTTCTCTATCAATTAAGAATTTTGTAAAGTTCCATTTAATACTTGGATTATTTACATAATTAGAATCTTCTTTTAAATACATTTCATCCAATACAGGTCCTAACTTATGACTCATATCAAATCCTTCAAACTTAGCGTTTGCAGTTAATGCTTTATATAAATCAATCGCATTATCTCCATTAACTTCAATTTTTGCCATTTGTGGGAAAGTTACACCAAATCTACTTGTACAGAATTGATGAATTTCTTCTGCACTACCAGGAGCTTGGTTTCCAAATTGATTACATGGAAAATCTAATATTTCTAACCCTGCTTCATTATGTTTTGCATATAACTCTTGTAGGTATTGATATTGTGGTGTAAATCCACATTCTGTTGCAGTATTTACAATTAAAACCACTTTACCTTTGTAATCTTTTAAAGAAACTTCATTATTATTTATATCTAATACTGTATATTCATATATATTCATTATGTTCACCTCTTTAATTAAATATTAATCAATAATGTACTTATATACAAACTATATGCCTATTCTTTGTCTGTGATTGTAATTGATTTATCGTTAATTTCTACACCGTTATTCTTGCTAATAACCCATTTATCACCATCAAGAATCATATTAAAAGTCATCTCAATATCAACTATTTCTTTTTTAGATATATCAATTTTTGAAATTTCAGTAAGCACTAAATTTTGAAGTTGGCTTTCATCATAATTCGTTCCTTCTTCAATAATCTTTTCTAAGGTGTTTTTTGCTGTTTCACCAAGATTTTTAATTGTTTCTATAGAGATTATCGCAACTACTTTAGCTTTATCTCCATCAATCTCTTCACTCTTAACCTCTTTTACACTAGTTAGTACTGCTGTTTGAAATATAGTCTTAAATAAAGGGTTTCCTAAAACTTCTTCTGATTTTTCATTTAAAACATCTTTATCTTCATCACTTAATTCAACGCAATTAACCGCAGATTTCATATCTAAATCGTTTATAGACTTTGCTAGTACTTCTAATGTATTTGATGGTTTTTCACTTGTTAATGCCACTTCACTTGATTCTTTTTTTTTGGTATTACATCCAGTTAGTAAAATCATTGTAACTAATAAAAAGGTAATTAATTTTTTCATACATTCCCTCCTGAGTTAATTATATTATATTAATATAATAATTCTATTGTTCTTTTATTTTTCTTTATAAACTTATCCTTAATTAATTGGTTTAATTCTCTCATCATTGAAGACCTATCCACATTTAAATAAGAAGCTAATTCAGTATAAGACATATCAATATCAATTATCTTATTCATTCTATTTCTACTGTTAATATTAAAATATATTAAGAGTTTATCTCTTGTAGTTTTACCACTAAGTATTTCAGTATGTGTATTCATTTCTCTTATTTTATTTGTTGCTATCTCAAGTAATATTTTTTGTATAAAAATATAGTGATCATTATTTTTAATAATATCAAAATCAAAAGAAAAGACGGAACATTTATTTCTTGCTACTACACTCATCTCATTATTTAGTGTAACACTATGAAATAAATCCCCAAAAAAATCATATTCATTATACTTCTCAATAAGTTCGTCAACTCCATACCTAGTACTTCTGATAAGGTTTGCACTTCCACTTAAAATAAAATAAACATTATTCCTATTTATTATATAATTGGCTATAACGTCTCCCTTCTCATAGTCTTTTCTTCTAACGAATCTATAATCTTTCATAATTAAATATAAGTTGTGTACAAGTTCTTTATTTTCCATAATTAAATATTATCAATATTTGTTGCAAATGCAACAAATTTCCCATTAATTATGTATTATTATTTTATATACAAGTGGTATTAAATTCTATTTAATACCATTTTATCGAAATAAAATAAGGGAGAATAGTCATGAAAGTAATTAAAAGAGATGGCAGAAGTGTAGAATACGATTCGAAAAAAATCGCTGTCGCAATAGAAAAAGCAAATAATGAAGTACACAAAAGTGAGAAAGTTTCTTCAGAACAAATTAATAATATAGTTAGATATATTGAAGATTTAGGTAAGAAGAGAATGTTAGTAGAAGACATTCAAGATATCATTGAAGAAAGATTGATGGATCTTAAAAAGTTTGAACTAGCTAAAAAATATATAGTTTACCGTTATACTAGAGCATTAGTTAGAAAACAAAATACAACTGATGAATCTATTTTAGGATTGATTAAACATTCTAATAAAGATGTAATGGAAGAAAATTCAAATAAAAATGCTGTAATTGCTAGTACTCAAAGAGATTTAATTGCAGGAGAAGTATCTAAAGACTTAACTAGACGTCTTCTACTTCCAGAAAAAATTAGTAAAGCTCACGATGATGGAGTTTTACACTTTCATGATGCTGACTACTTCCTACAACCTATATTTAACTGTTGCTTAATTAACATAGAAGATATGTTAGAAAATGGAACAGTAATGAATGGAAAACTTATTGAAACACCAAAGTCATTCCAAGTAGCATGTACAGTAATGACTCAAATAATCGCAAGTGTTGCTAGTTCTCAATATGGTGGACAATCTATTAACTTAAAACACTTAGGTAAATACTTAAATGTTTCTAGAAAGAAATTCGAAAAAGAATTAAGAGAAAAATATGAAGGTAAGATGAGTGATGAGTTAATAAACTCTATTGTTGAAGATAGATTAAAAACAGAATTATCTTCAGGAGTTCAAACAATCCAATACCAAATCAATACATTAATGACTACTAATGGACAATCACCATTTGTAACACTATTCATGGAATTTGATGACAACAACCCTTACGCTGAAGAAAATGCAATGATTTATGAAGAAGTATTAAGACAAAGAATTAAGGGAATTAAAAATGAAGCTGGTGTATATGTAACTCCTGCATTCCCTAAATTAGTATATGTATTAGATGAAAACAACAACTTAACTGGTGGTAAATACGATGATATAACTAGAGTAGCTGTAGAATGCTCAGCTAAGAGAATGTATCCTGACTATATTTCAGCTAAGAAAATGCGTGAAACATACCAAGGTAATGTTTTCTCACCAATGGGATGTAGATCATTCTTATCTCCTTGGAAAGACGAAAACGGAAACTTTAAGTTTGAAGGAAGATTCAATCAAGGTGTTGTTTCATTAAACTTACCTCAAATCGCAATTGTTGCTGGTGGAGATGAAGAAAAATTCTGGAACTTACTAGATGAAAGAATGGAATTAGCTCATGAAGCATTAATGTGTCGTCACCATGCATTACTAGGTGTTAAAGCTGAAACATCTCCTGTTCATTGGATGTATGGAGCTATTGCAAGATTAAATGCTGATGATAAGATTGATCACCTATTAAAAGGTGGTTACTCAACAATTTCCCTTGGTTATATTGGTGTTTACGAAATGACATTACTAATGACTGGTGAACCTCAAACTTCAGAAAAGGGTAAAGCATTTGCATTAAAAGTTATGAATAAAATGAATGAAACTTGTGCAAAATGGAAAGAAGAATCAAACATTGGTTTTGCATTATACGGAACTCCTGCAGAAAGTTTATGTTATAGATTCGCAAGAATTGATAAAGAACGTTTTGGAGAAATAAAAGATATTACTGATAAGGGTTACTATACAAACTCATATCATGTTGATGTTAGAGAACATATTGATGCATTTAACAAATTTGAATTTGAATCTGAATTCCAACCTATATCAAGTGGTGGAGCTATATCTTATGTAGAAATACCAAATATGATGCATAACTTAGATGCTTTAGAAGAACTAGTAAGATATATCTATGACCATATTCAATATGCTGAATTTAATACTAAATCAGACTATTGCCAAGAATGTGGTTATGATGGAGAGATTATTGTTAATGAACATAATGAATGGGAATGCCCTGTATGTCACAACAAAGATCGTAAAAAACTAAATGTTACAAGAAGAACTTGTGGTTACTTAGGAGAAAACTTTTGGAACGTTGGTAAAACAAAAGAAATTAAAAATAGAGTAACTCACCTATAAGGTGAATTACGCATCAATTAAAAACTGCGATGTTGCCAACGGCATTGGAGTAAGAGTTTCTTTATTTGTTTCAGGTTGTACACACATGTGTAAAGGTTGTTTCAATGAAGAAGCTTGGGATTTCAATTACGGGGAAAAATTTGATGAAATAGCTCAAGAAAAAGTATTAAAACTTCTTAAACCAAATTACATTTCAGGATTAACTCTTCTAGGTGGTGAACCTATGTTTCCTAGTAATCAATTAGGACTATTACCATTTATAAAAAAATATAAAGAAATGTATCCCGATAAATCATTATGGTGTTATAGTGGATACACTTATGAAGAAATCCAAGAAATGATTAAAGAACTACCGTATACAAAAGAGTTACTGTCATACTTTGATGTGTTGGTAGATGGAAGATTTGTGGAAGAACTAAAAGATATTAGATTAAGATTTAGAGGTTCTTCAAACCAAAGGATAATAGATATGAAAAAAACATTACAACTTAATGAAATTGTAATGTGGAAAGAAAAGGAATAACCTATAAGATTATTCCTTTTTTAATATAAATTCCTCTCCTGGATTTAATACTTTTATTC
>CAYQNJ010000035.1:5106-7047 GCA_964418835.1 uncultured Erysipelotrichaceae bacterium | reverse complement strand
TTTGTCTTCAGTATCACCAACAATCAACCTTAGTGCATCTACCATTCCTTTAGATAATTCTCCATGTGAAGCAATAATAATTTTTCTCATCTTTACCTCTTCTATTTATTTAATGATCTAAATGTATATTTATAAATATCACTACGAATTACTTGAGTATTAAAATATATAATTTGATCATTTTCTCCTATAACAGTTTGACTAATAACTAGTAGTGGTGTACCTATAGAACAATTTAAATAATTTGATTCTTGTTTGTTTGAATATTTAATATCAATGATGTTGTCAAAGTAAACTGCAGTATTACCAGTAAAAGATCTAATAATTTCTAATAATGGAATATTTTCCGCATCCGCATTTAACATAAAACTAAATTCTTCATTGAAATAATCTTCTTCATATATAGTTGCGACACCATCAATAAATCTTAATCTATTAATAAATATAATATTTTCATTGTCTTTAATACCTAATGATTTAGCTATATCTTTCCCTGATTTCTTTAATCCTTTTTCTACCACTTTAGTACTAGGTATTTTACCCATTTGAATACAAGACTTAGTAAAACTCCCCTCAGAAGATATACTCTCTATATAAACAGGCATAGACACAAAAGTACCTTTTCCATGTTTTTTGACAAGTATTTTATCATCACACAGTTTTTGTATACCATTTCTTACAGTGATTCTACTAATCCCATAAATCTCACTTAACATAGACTCAGAAGGTATTTTATCTCCAATTTTATACTCACCTGAATTAATCTTGCTAAGTATTTCATCGTATAACTGTTTGTATAAAGGTGTTGAAACATTATTAGATAAACTATTCATAAAATTCTCCTCTTTTATAAATATTATACAACAAATAGTAATACGAGTTATAACGTCTTTATATAAGACATCATAACACGTATTACCGATATGTCAATTATTTAAATAAAAAAGTAAACACTATTTACAATGTTTACTCTTCCCAAGTCATTTTAATATGTGGAATATCATCTTCTAAAAACTCATTTGACACCTGCTTAAACCCTTGTAATTCATAAAAATGTTTTGCATAAACCTGTGCTTCTAAACTAATTTTTTTCGCATTAAACTTTTCAATCGCTAACTCTTTTCCAGCTTTAAGTAATTTACTACCAAGTCCAGATCTTCTTTTAATTGATATCACTCTACCAATGGATACATCATCCATTGTCACATTAGCCGGTATTACCCTTAAATACGCCTGTATTCCATCTTTATCCTTATAATACATATGATAAGAAACTAAATCTGTATCATCTATTTCTTGATAAGGACACTTTTGTTCAACCACAAACACAGAAACTCTCAACTTATATATTTCATGTAACTCTCTTAATGTTAATTCATCAAACCTTTTAATTATTAACTCCATAATACCCCCTATTTAAAAAGGCGTTTCCGCCTTATTGTTCTGAAACTTCGTAACCTGTGTAAATACCACCAAGAACATTTACTTGGTTAGCCACATTAAATATCTCACTAATTATTCTTCCTTTTTCTGTAAAGAACTTCTTAGTCAATACAACATCCTTTTCTTCTTCATCCACATAAGAAGCATCATAAGAATTATCTTCCATGATAGTCACAAATCCCTTAACATCACTATCCACACCAAAAGATGCATAATGTTTAATTTCAACTAATGTATCATTAGGATAATCTTCATCAAGCTTATCACTTTGTGCATAAACCTTATCAATAAACTTCTTGCTTAAATAAGGATACAAACCAGAGATTTCATTAACATCACTAGAATACTGGTCTTCTTCCTCTTCTTCATCTTCTTCGATTTTCACAAATGTTATATCTTCATTTTCACTTACTTTCAACTCTAATTTCTTTAATAGATAATAAGTCGCAGCGCCTCCTGCAACTAATAGGCTAAGTATAATTCCTTTTTTCATATAAG
>CAYQNJ010000035.1:1446-5006 GCA_964418835.1 uncultured Erysipelotrichaceae bacterium | reverse complement strand
GTCGCAGCGCCTCCTGCAACTAATAGGCTAAGTATAATTCCTTTTTTCATATAAGCTACCTCACTTTAGTACATTTTATCATAATACAAAAATAAATAAAATAATCTTAATTATAGACACTTTATAATTTGAACAGTATTACTAGCAGCACCCTTTCTTACTTGGTCACCACTACAAAATAAAGAATACCCTTCAATTACCTTATCTTCTCTAATTCTACCTACTTCAACTATATCTTTATCACTAGTACTAAGAGGCATAGGATAAACACCATTAGATCCTTCATCCACCAACTTAACACCCTCACTACTAGATATTGCTTCTTTAACCTCTTCAAGACTTAGTAAAGATTCTGTTTTAAAACTAATAGAAATACTATGACTTCTAAGTACTGGAACTCTAACACAAGTACAACTAACAAGTAACTCAGGTAAATGTAATATCTTTCTACCCTCATTTTGCATCTTAACTTCTTCAGTAGTATAACCATCTTCCTTAAAACTACCTATCGCAGGAATACAGTTATATGCAATTTGATAAGGAAATATTTTTGTTTCAATTTCTTTATTTTCTAATAAATTTTTAACTTGATTTTCAAGTTCAACAACTCCACCAACACCTGCACCAGAAACAGCTTGATATGTACTAGCTATTACTTTTGTAATCTTAGATTTCTTATTAACACCATACAATGCCATTAATGCAATAATTGTGGAACAATTTGGATTTGAAATAATTCCGTTATGTTTTTTAGCATCCTCACCATTTATTTCAGGCACAATTAATGGTACATCTTCATCCATTCTAAATGCACTACTATTATCAATAAATACAGCACCAGCCTTTTTTATATAAGGAGCCATTTTTATTGCGGTAGAATTATCCGCAGCACCTAAAACAACATCTAATCCCTCAAAGCAATCTTCTTTTGCTTCAACAACCCTTAAAACTTCACCCTTAAATAAAAACTCTTTTCCAACACTTCTAAAACTAGCAAGTAATCTTAATTCATCTACCTTTATACCTTGTTCTAAAAGAGAAACCATCATCTGTTGGCCAACTGCACCAGTAGCTCCTAATATTCCAATTTTCATAAACTATCACTCCTTGTAATAAACTTGTCATAAATACACCTAATAGTCTTTTCAAAATCTCTATTTTCAACACCAATGATAATATCTATTTCATCAGCCCCTTGATTAATAATTCTAATATTAATATTATTTGCGCCTAACTCCGCAAATAATTGTCCAGACATACCAAACTTATTTCTCATACCTCTACCAACAACCGCAATTAATGCGATATGGTCAATAAGAGTAACACTATCACACTTCAAATCTTCTTTAAGTCTAGCCATAATCTCATAAACCACTTTTTCAATCGCTTCTGTAGATACTACAACGCTAAATGTATCAATCCCTACTGGAGTACTTTCAACTGAAATATTAAAATCCTCAAAAACTTGTAAGGTTCTTCTTAATGCCCCAACTTCACTTGAAACCTGAGATTTATTAATTGTTATTACGGAGAAATTCTTTTTCCCAGAAATACCAGTAATAAAATGAGGAGGTCTTAATTCATCTTGTTTACTACAATCGTTTAAAATCATAGTACCAGGATTATCAGGATCATTAGTATTCTTAATATTTATAGGAATATTCTTTTCCTTTACAGGGAATATAGCCTCATCATGAAGAACATTAGCACCCATATAACTAAGTTCTCTAAGTTCATAATAAGTAATATAATCAATTCTTTTAGGATTTTTCACAATTCTAGGATCCGCAATTAATATACCAGAAACATCTGTCCAATTCTCATAAACATCCGCATTAACTATATTAGAAATTATAGATCCAGTAATATCACTACCACCCCTAGACATTATCTTAATTGCACCATTAGGCAAAGCACCATAAAAACCAGGAATAACTACCTTCCTACCTTTTTTAATTTTACTTTGAAGAAGTTGTTCACTTCTTTCAAAATTTACTTCCCCATTGTAGTTAAACGCTATAACATCACTAGCATCTATAAAATCCGCATCTAAGTATTCAGCTAAACACTTCCCAGTTAGATACTCACCTCTAGAAACTAAATAATCAATTCCAACTTCTTTATCCATTAAACCCTTAATCAATTTAAACTCTGACTCTAAATCTAACTTTAAATTAAGTTCTTTTTTAATACCCATATACTTGTTGTAAATCATATCAAACAAGCTATCATAAGGAACACCATACTTAATATGCGCATGACATAGATAAAGTAAATCAGTAACCTTATGATCTTCATTACCAGACTTACCACAAGCACTAGTCACTATAAAAACTCTATCCCTATCACTATCCACAATGCCTTTAACTTTTTTAAATTGAGTAGCACTTGCTACTGAACTACCACCAAACTTTACAACTTTAATCATAATGTAACTCCCGCCACAAACATATTTCTATCATTTGTCTTTTCAATTAATTCTTTAACCTTAAGTATATTCATAGGTTTTGTAATAATAATATCCAAATCTATTTCCTTTAATGTATATTCAGAGAAATAAGCCAAATTCTTACTTCTAATATAATAATTACTCATAAACTCTTTATTATTAATCTCTATATTATTACTACTGTCTAAATACAAATCTTCCTTTTCATATAAAGAAAGAATATCTTGTACAACCGCATGAGCAGTAGGAAGTTTCCCTGCACCTTGTCCTATATATGAAGCAACACCTAAATTATCACTATTAAATTCAACACAATTTAAATTTGAATGCACATGAGCTAATGTATCATTATTATTTATAAACTCAGGTTGTACAAAAACTTGTACATGACCATCCTTTTCTATACCCCTACCAACAAGTTTTAATGTAGCCTGATGTCTTTTTCCAAAGTAAACATCTCTTTGATTAACTGTTCTAACACCTATAGTAGTAATATCATCTAACTTAAGCGATGTATCCCAAACCATATTTCCAGTTAAACAACACTTATACTTAACATCATGCCCATCCACATCATCACTAGGATCTTTTTCCGCATAACCTAACTCTTGAGCTTTCTTTAAAACACTCTCAAATGTTTCGCCTTCTTTAAACATTTTATCTAATATAAAATTAGTAGTTCCATTAAATATCCCAATAAAATCACTAATTTTATCAATCTTTTTAGTATGTCTAATATTTGACATTACAGGTATTCCACCACCAACACTAGCCTCAAATATAATATGAACATTATTATCCTTAGCCAAAGATACAAGTTTATCATAATAAGTAGCCATAACTTTCTTATTACTAGTAACCACATGTTTCTTAGCTCTTAAAGCCCTAGATATATATTCAAATGGAATATCAAGCCCTCCTAAACACTCCACCACTATATCAATATCATCAACTAAAGCATCATCAATATTAAAAACCATTCTATCATCAGTAGCTTCGCTTTCATCTTTCACAAGAATCTTAGTAACTTCTAACTGACTTGTTAGCTTAGTATTACCCTTATCTATAATATTAGAAACACCACTTCCAACATTCCCATGTCCTAATAATG
>CAYQNJ010000035.1:0-1346 GCA_964418835.1 uncultured Erysipelotrichaceae bacterium | reverse complement strand
CCCTTATCTATAATATTAGAAACACCACTTCCAACATTCCCATGTCCTAATAATGCAATCTTCATAAATATTTGTCCTTCCTAGAAAAACACTTGTTTTTACAATAAAAACATAGTATCATTTTTTTTAGATGTTATCAAGGAGAATATTATGCGTAAATTTGTAAGTAGTAGAAATAAAGAAAATATTGTTTTTTCAAAAGAAGCAATCATCCAAGGTCTTGCAAAAGATGGTGGTTTATACACACCATTAGACTTATCAGATATTAAAATAGATTTAAATAAATGTTTATATTTGAACTACCAAGATCTTGCAACATACATACTATCGAATATATTTGATGATTTTAGTGAAGAAGAGATAAAATCATGTATTTCTAACGCATATACTAAGTCATTTAAAACAGATGATATAACACCATTAACTAAGATAGGAAAAGATTTTCTATTAGAACTTTATAATGGTCCAACATCAGCTTTTAAAGATGTCGCATTAACTATTCTTCCTCACCTATTAAAAACTGCATACAAATCAACAAATGAAAACAAAAAAATATACATCCTTACAGCAACTAGTGGGGATACTGGAAAAGCTGCACTAGAAGCATTTAAAGATGTTGAAGATACTTATATTACTGTATTTTATCCAGTAGATGGTGTAAGTCATGTACAAGAAAAACAAATGAATTCTACAACAGGAAATAATGTTGATGTTGTATCTGTTGTTGGTAATTTTGATGATTGCCAAAAACTGGTAAAAATAATCTATGAAGACAAAGAAATTCCAAACAAATTTAAAAATGTACAACTATCAAGCGCCAACTCAATTAATATAGGTAGACTAGTACCTCAAATAGTTTATTACTTTAAAGCATATAGCGATTTAGTTAAAAATAAATTTGTAAAACTAGAAGATAAAGTAAACTTTATAGTACCAACAGGAAACTTTGGAGATATACTTGCGGGATACCTAGCTAAACAAATGGGGTGTCCTATAAATAAATTAATATGTGCATCCAATAAAAATAATGTATTAGCTGATTTCATAAATACTGGTGTTTATGATAGAAATAGAGACTTCTATAATACAATGTCTCCTTCTATGGATATATTAGTCTCAAGTAATTTAGAAAGATTGCTATTCATGTTAAGTGGATATGATGATAAAAAAATAGAACAATATATGTATGATCTAAACACAAAAGGAAGATATGGGATAGATAAGGAAATGTTAGTTAGACTTCAAGAATCTTTTATAGGAGTTTATGTAAGTGAAGATGAATGCAAACAAGCTATGTATGATGCATATCATCATGATAATAGATTAATAGATCCTCATACAGCAAT
>CAYQNJ010000034.1:0-8177 GCA_964418835.1 uncultured Erysipelotrichaceae bacterium | reverse complement strand
TATACTATTTGATACAATTATTGCCCAATTAGCCTAAACCATGATAAAAGACCTCGTATAGAGGTCTTTTATCATGGTTTTAAGTAATTAAAAAAGGATGTGAACATCCTTATTTTTTATTTCTTACTATTATAGGTTGTAGTTTAACAACTTTCACATTTTCATTTTCTATTAGTTGTAACTCTTCATCGTTAGCGTTAATATCAGTTATTAAATAATCAATATCTTCTATGTTACCTGAATGAAATGAATGGTTAGCCCCTATTTTTGTATAGTCACATAAAACAAATCTAAGGCCTTTTGTTCTAGTAAGCATTGCTTCATTTACTGCAGTTTCTGCATGTATTGCAGTAGATATTCCGTTTTGAGCACTAATTCCGCTACATCCTAAAAAACATATATCAGCTGTAACTTTATTCAAATTGTTTAATACAAAATCACCAACCATTGCTTCTTTAGGAAAACGTAATTCCCCACCTGTTAATATAATTGAAACTTCTGGTGCATGCTCCATTAAGACTGCTTTAGCATTATTAGTCATTATGGTACATCTTTTTTTTATGTATTGAAGGACGAGTAAAGCAGTAGAGCTTGTATTAACAAATACTGTATCTCCATCCTTCACAAAGTTGCTGGCATACTTTGCAATTGCATGTTTATATCTGTCATTTGTAAAGTTTGTATTGTTATGGTTTAACATATGTTGAACGATTTTAGCTCCACCATAATTTCTAATTATTGCTCCTCTATCTTCCCAATATTGGAGATCTCTTCTTATCGTGATTTTTGATACATCAAATTCATTAACTAATTGGTCTACGGTAATTTCTCCTAATTTTTGAATAAGCATCATTATGTCATCACGTCGTTTTTGAACTATTGCATAGTCAACTTTCACAAATATTTCCCCCTCATATAAATAACCTTTATTGAAAGCGTTTACTTGCATATATAATAACACTGCAATCATTTAAAATCAATTATATGATTGAAACATTCGTATAAATGAGAATAATTATCAATAAACGGTGTATAATATGAACAATAAATCATTAAAACGTTCAAACAAACATATAAAATGGTTGTTAAGAGAGAAATATTTGTTATTATTTAGCAATAAGGAGGTAATATATGCCTAAAATAAATGAAATAACAAGAGAGTCTTGGATTCTAGGTGCCTTTCCTGAATGGGGTACATGGTTAAATGAAGAAATTGATAATGAAGTAGTTAAACCTGGTACATTTGCAATGTGGTGGTTAGGATGTGTTGGAATTTGGTTTAAAACTGAAAATAACACTAATATTGCAGTTGATTTATGGTTTGGCAATGGAAAAAGAACTCAGAAAGTTGCTGAGATGCACCCCTATCATCAAATGAGAAATATGATGGGAGTTAAAGCACTTCAACCAAACTTAAGAGGTGCTCCAATCGTATATGATCCATTTGCAGTTACAAAATGTGATGCGGTATTATCAACACATTATCATAATGATCATATAGATCCATTCTTTGCTGCAG
Source organism: uncultured Erysipelotrichaceae bacterium (assembly GCA_964418835.1). GTDB lineage: Bacteria > Bacillota_I > Bacilli_A > Erysipelotrichales > Erysipelotrichaceae > UBA9076. The sequence goes on along the minus strand of CAYQNJ010000034.1, from coordinate 6,658 downwards.
CTGTACTTCAAAACTGTGAAAGTGATGTTCCATTTATCGGTCCAAAAGAGAGTGTTAAAAAATGGATTGAATGGGGTGTTCCTGAAGATAGGTGTATCATAGTTAAACCTGGTGATGTAGTTACAGTAAAAGATACAAAAGTTCATGTCCTTGATTCTTATGATAGAACTTGTCTAGTTACTACAAAAGTTGGTGAAGATATAGAAGGAATTTGTCCATCAAATATGGATGATAAAGCAGTAAATTTCTTATTTGAAATGCCTGGTGGAAATGTTTATCATACAGGAGATTCTCATTATAGTATCTGTTATGCAGAAATTGGCAAAAAATATGATATCGATATAGTGTTTGGTGCTTATGGTGAAAACCCAGTTGGATGTCAAGATAAAATGACTTCAGTTGATATGTGTAGAATGGCTGAAGCAACAAATGCTAAAGTAATGATTCCTATACATCATGATGTATGGACAAATATGAAAGCAGATCCTGAAGAAATAATGATGATTTATAACTTTAAGAAGGATATATTACAATATAAATTCCATCCATTTATTTGGGAAGTTGGTGGAAAATATGTTTGGCCACAAGACAAGGATTTACTGAAATATCATCATAGACGTGGATTTGAAGATTGTTTCACAGAAAAAAGAAATGTTCCATTTAAGAGTATTTTATAGTTATGGAATTATTAAATAAATTTATTAAAAATAAGGTTACTTGTTATCATGATGGATTTGATAACTGGGAAGATGCTGTAAGAGCAAGTGGACAACCTTTAAAAGATTCAGGATTTATTGATGATAGATATATTGAAGCAGTAATTAATTGTGTTAAAGATTATGGGCCGTATATTGTTATTGCACCAAATATAGCAATGCCTCACTCAACAACAGGAGCATTAGGGGTATATAAAACTACAATAGGTTTTATGAGATTGAAAAATCCAGTTCATTTTGATGAAAACGATCCAGAAAAAGATGCAAGATTATTCTTTATGTTAGCAGCAGAAAATAATGAAGAGCATCTAAAAAATATGGTGGAGTTATCAGAAATATTAATGAACGATGAGATAGTAGAGGAATTGCTTAAAGTTGAAAATGATGAACAGCTAATAGAATTAGCTAAGAAATATAAATAAAAGGAGATAGAAATGGAATTTTTATTAAGTATTTGGAGTTGGTTTGGAACCAACGTACTAACACAACCAGCTTATCTAATAGGATTAATAGTATTTATAGGTTATTTATTATTGAAGAAACCTTTTTATGAAGCTTTAGCAGGATTTATAAAAGCTTCAGTTGGTTATTTAATTTTATCTGTTGGATCAGGAGGATTAGTAGGAAACTTTAGACCTATCTTAGTAGGTTTAAAAGATAGATTTAATTTGGATGCAATGGTTATTGACCCATATTTTGGACAAAATGCAGTACAAGCAGCAATGGAATCAGTAGGAAAAACATTCTCACAAGTTATGATTCTATTATTAATTGCTTTCATATTTAACTTATTGCTTGTTAAATTTAATAAATATACAAAAATGAGAGCTGTATTTACAACAGGGCATGTTCAAATGCAACAAGCAGCCACAGCGTTTTGGTTAATATTCTTCTGTTTTCCAGACTTAGGTAGTACACCTATGTTAATAATTATGTCTTTATTGCTTGGGTTATATTGGGCGACAGGTTCAAATTTAACTGTTGGTATTTCACAAGACTTAACTGATGGTGGAGGTTTTGCAGTTGCTCACCAACAAATGTTTGCTTTAGCATTTTTCTCAAAACTATCAGAAGTATTTTTTGGAAAAAAACAAGGTAGAGGACAATCAAGAAAAATTGAAGATATCAATCTTCCTGGATGGATGTCAATCTTTAATGAAAATATGGTATCTACAGCAATTTTAATGACAATCTTCTTTGGTGTAATTTTACTAGTATTAGGAAAACCATATTTAATTAGTGCAGGATTTATTAAAGAAACAGATTCATTCTTTAGATATATATTAACTACAAGTTTAAACTTTGCAGTTTACTTAGCTATATTACAACTAGGTGTTAGAACTTTCGTTACTGAGTTAACTAATTCATTCCAAGGTATTTCTAACACATTCTTACCAGGTGCTGTTCCAGGTATTGACTGTGCTGCAGTGTATGGTTTTGGATCACCAAATGCAGTTACTATTGGCTTCTTATTTGGGGCACTTGGACAATTTCTAGCAATTATTTCTTTAATCGCTTTAAAATCACCAACTGTAGTTATTGCAGGATTTGTACCAGTATTCTTTGACAATGCAACAATTGCAGTTTATGCAAATAATAAAGGTGGAGTAAAAGCAGCAATGTTATTCCCGTTTATTTCTGGATTATGTCAAGTTTATGGATCTGCATTAATTGCTTCTTGGGTAGGTCTATCTGGTTATGGTGGATATTTAGGAATGTGGGATTGGGCTGTAATTTGGCCAGCGTTTACAGTGGTTATGAAGTATTTGGGTTATATAGGAGTTGCAGTAGTAGCTATTATATTAATTGCTATTCCACAAATAGAATACAGAAGAGATCCTGAAGGATACTTCTTATGTGTTGAAGATTATGAAGCGTATAAAGAACTTAAGAAAAACAAAGGAGAAAAATCATGATTAAAATTTTAGTTTCATGTGCTAATGGTGCCGGAACTTCTCTAATGATGAAAATGAGAGTTGAAAAAGCGTGCAAAGATTTAAGTGTAAAGTATTCTACTATTCATCATTGTTCCCTTTCTGAAGGGAAGAGTGCTGCTAGCCAATATGATGTAGTATTTTGTCCATTAAACTTTGTAAGTATGTTTGATGATGCCTCAAAAAAAGGAGTTAAAATCTGTGGAATGAAAAATGTTCTTTCAGATAAAGAAGCTCAAGAATTACTTAAACAAGCAGGATTCGTTGAATAATAAAACAGCTGCCTTTTGGCAGCTGTTACTTTAAGAGGTGAAATATGAAAATTGAAAAAATACATTTAGATGATATCACAAGGTGTTATAGTGCAAGTCATTTGTTTATTGATAATGATTTATATGTGATGCTTGCAAGTGAAGATCCTAGTAGTGTTTGCTATAGTTATACAAATGATGATTTTAGTAAGAAAGAATTAGTTTGGAATGATAGAGGTGGATGCATGTCTATAATTCCATTTGAAAATAGAAAAGGTGAGTTTCTTGCAGTTAATGAGTTTTATTTAAAAGTAACTCCTTCTTTAAGCAAAATAGTTTGGGGAAAGAAAACTGATGAAGGATGGAAGATAAAAGATTTATTTTCTTTACCTTATCTTCATAGATTTGATATTTATTCTGTTGGTGATATAGATTATATAATTTGTGCTACTATCGCAAGAAATAAATCAGACAAAGAAGATTGGAGTGAACCTGGACAAATCTATGTAGGTATATTAGACAAAGATTTAGGTAAACCTATAGAATTAAAACAAATTGTTGATGGAAGTTTTAGAAATCATGGCTATTATAGAAGTGAAAATAATGGAAGTATATGTGGTTACTTTAGTAGTGATCAAGGTGTTATAAGAATAACTCCACCTCCTAGTTTTGATGGGGAATGGAAGATTGAAAAAATAATGGATGGACAAATAGGTGAAATCGCACTTATTGATATTGATAATGATGGTAAGCTAGAAATTATCACTATAGAACCATTTCATGGAAATGTTATAAAAATTTATAAATTAAATAATGATAAATATGAATGTGTTTTTACTTATGATAATGAGATTGATTTTGCACATACATTAATAGGCAGAGAAATAAATGGAGTTCCTAGTTTTATTGCTGGAATAAGAAGAATGGATGCGGAATTAATAATAATCCAATTTATTGATGGAAATTACATTGTAACTACTGTTGAAAAAGATGTTGGGCCAGCAAATGTGGATTATGTTCAATTAGAAGATTATGGATTATTAATTAGTGCAAATCACACCGCAAATGAAGCAGCAGTTTATAAGATTAGTAAGGAGTAAATGATGTTAGAAAAATTAAAAGAAGAAGTTTATAAAGCTAATTTACTTTTACCAGAATATAAATTAATAACATTTACATGGGGTAATGTTTCTGGTATAGATCGAGAAAGTAATTTGATTGTAATTAAACCTAGTGGAGTTGAATATGACAATATGAAGGTTGAAGATATGGTTGTATGTGATTTAGATGGAAATGTTGTTGAGGGTCATTATAAACCCTCAAGTGATTTGATGACACATATAGAATTTTATAAAAACTTTAAAAATATTGGTGGAGTAGTTCATACACACTCTAGAAACGCAACTGCTTGGGCACAAGCAGGAAAAGACATTCCTGCTTATGGGACAACACATGCGGATTATTTCTATGGAGAAATTCCTTGTACAAGACAAATGAGTAAAGCGGAAATATCAAGTAATTATGAATTAAACACTGGTAAGGTTATTGTTGAGACGTTTAATTCTCGAGGTATAGATCCTAATCAAATGCCTGGTGTACTTGTTTATAGTCATGGTCCTTTTACATGGGGAAAAGATCCATATGAAGCAGTGCATAATTCAGTTGTATTAGAGGAATTATCTAATATGGCTTTATCAACCAAATTAATTAATAATGATATCAATGATATGCAAAATGAACTTTTGGATAAACATTTTTTAAGAAAACATGGTCCAGGTGCTTATTATGGGCAAAAGTAATTATTTGCTAGGCATGTATGAAAAATCTATGCCCAACAGTTTATCGATAAAAGAGAAACTAGAAATTGTAAAAGCTACTGGTTTTGATTGGTTAGAACTAAGTATAGATGAAACAGATGAAAAATTAAGTAGATTAGATTGGTCACAAGAGATTATTGATGATGTTAATAAAGCAATAACTGATACTGGTGTAAAAATTAGAACTATGTGTCTTAGTGGACATAGAAAGTACCCACTTGGATCTTTAAATGATAAAACAGTTGAAAGAAGTTTAGATATAATGAAAAAAGCTGTTTTACTTGCTGATAAATTAAATATTCAGATTATTCAATTGGCAGGATATGATGTTTACTATGAAAAAGGAAATGATGATACTAAAAAAAGGTTTCTTGAAAATCTAAAGAAATGTGTTATTTACTCAAGTGAAAGAGGTATAAATTTAGGATTTGAAACTATGGAAACACCTTTTATGGATACAGTAGAAAAAGCAATGTTTTATGTAAATGAAGTTAATAGTCCATATCTTAATGTGTATCCTGATATTGGCAATTTAACTAATGCATCACTGATATATAAGAAATCTACTATTGATGATATAAATACTGGAAAAGGACATATAATTGCAGCTCATTTGAAAGAAACAATTCCTAATCATTATCGTGAAATAGAGTTTGGTACTGGTCATACTGATTTTATCAAAAATATTTCATGTTTAAAGGATATTGGTGTTAGATTATTTACCGGTGAATTTTGGTATGTAGGACAAGAAAATTGGATTGATGTTTGTAAGGATGCTTCAAGTTTTTTAAGAAAAAAACTTGATTATGTTTTTCATGAATCAGATTAAGTTAGTAATGTCTGACTTAGATGGAACTTTGTTAAATGATAATAAAGAAATTGATTCTAAGATATTAGATGTGATAAAAAGTTTATATGAAAAAGGGATTTTATTTACTATTGCAACTGGTAGAAATTATTCTTTATCAAAAAAAATAATAAATATATTGGGAATTAATATTCCTTATGTTTGTGATAATGGTGGAAGTGTATATCAAAACAATAATTGTATAAAAGCAAACAAATTAACTTTTAATGATGTCAAAAATATTTCGTTTATATTAGATAAATATAAAGTTCCATATGTTATATATGGATTTAATTATTTGTATTCTCCTAAAACTTCAAAAAAAATAAGAATGTTTTTAGATAATATAGGAGATATTAAAAGAGTTACTTTAATAGATGAGTTATGTAATGAGGCTATCGTTAAGATAACTGTAGATACAGAAAGTGTTGATAATGTATTAGAAATAAAAAAAGAAGTTGAAGAAAGCTGTAAATCAATTAATTTTAATAAATCTGAAGATGCACTTTATACAATCACAGATATTAATTCTACCAAAGGAAATGGTTTAGAATTTGTTGTTAATGATTTAGGGATAACATTAAATAATGTGCTTGTTATTGGTGATAATTTTAATGATTATTATATGTTTGAAAAAGCAGGGATTAGAGTTTCTATGAAAAATAGCAAGAAGGAGTTACTAGCTATATCAGATTATGTAGCGGGAACTAATAATAATGATGGTGTTAGTGAGTTTTTAATTGAATACTTCAATCTAAAACTCTAATTAATATCATAATGTCTGTTAAAAATGATATTATTATTCTATAGAAGGAAGGTAATTATGGAAGATCTAAAATTACATATAAAAAATATTAGAAAAAATATTTTAAAGATGGTAGCAAACGCTAATTCTGGACATCCAGGTGGCTCTTTAGGTGCAGCTGACATTCTTGGTGTTTTATATTATGAATTTATGGATATAAATGAAGATAATGCATCAGGTGTAGATAGAGATAGATTTGTTTTGTCAAAAGGTCATGCTTCTCCAGTACTTTATGCAACACTTTATGAAAAAGGTATTTTTAAAGGTGATTTAATGACTTTTAGAAAG
>CAYQNJ010000033.1:0-8405 GCA_964418835.1 uncultured Erysipelotrichaceae bacterium | reverse complement strand
AGTTTGTGAGTGATTATAATGTGACTAGTGCAATAGAAGTGTTTGAAAAAGACTTAGAAAACCTTGTGGGAAAAGGTAAGAATATGTATAACATATAAAAAGCTTAGAATTTTCTAAGCTTTTATTTTGTAATATATGCAAGGATATTTAATGTTTTTCCTTTTACAAATCTATATGATTGTTTGCTTACTTCTACTGTTGCACTATACTTATCAGCAATTTGTACAATATGACCTTCCATTGTTTTAGGTTTTGTGTTTGTTGCTGGCCACATATGATTTAGTATGCAATCTTCCATAATATTGTTTATTTCAAAATATTTTTTTGCATTTTCTAAAGATACTTTAGGATGCATGTTTTTATGTTCATTAAATGAGTGTACTTCTTGCCAATCATACACAAAGAAATCATGTAGCATAGCACCTCTAGTAGCACTAATATAATCTAATTTTAAAGATTTACTCATCTTATATGTGTAGTAAGCAACATTTATACAATGTTGTAATCTTGAAGTATTTAGATGTTGTGTATATAAATCTAATTTTTTATATTCATTATTGTTTAAGATATCTATAATAATTGATGTAAATTCATTAAATGAATTTTGATCATTGTCTTCTATGTTTAGGTTAGATTTTAAAGTTTGGTTCATTCGTTTTCTCCGATTCACCTAAACAAGATACCATTTAATTATTAAAAATACAAATAATAATTGTGAAATTTAAGTGAATTTTATCTGAATTCATTAGCACTCACCTTGACTAAGTGACAAATAATACTATAATATTAATTAGCAATCAAATAACAAGAGTGCTAAGAATTGGGAGGTAAAATGATGTTAAAACCATTACAAGACAATGTAGTTATTCAAAAATCAAAGGAAGAAGCTAAAACAGCTAGCGGTATTATCTTAAGTGATAAACCAAAAGAAGAACCAAGTATTGGTGTAGTAATTGAGGTTGGTCCTGGTAAGGAAGTTGATGGAAAATTAGTATCAATGAATTTAGAAAAAGGACAAAAAGTTATATACAAAAGATATGGTGGTACTGAAGTTAAATTAAATAACGAAGAGTATCTAATCATTTCAATAGATGACATTTTAGCAATTGTAGAATAGGAGGAAATTATGAGTAAGGAAATTTTATATTCAAAAGATGCCAGAGTTTCAATGCTTGAAGGTGTTGATAAGTTAGGTGATGCAGTAAAGGTTACATTAGGTCCTAAAGGGCGTAATGTTGTATTAGACAAGGGTTATGGCTCTCCACTTATTACAAATGATGGAGTTACTATTGCAAAAGAAATAGAGTTAGAAAATGCTTTTGAAAACATGGGAGCTAAGTTAGTGTTTGAAGTTGCGAACAACACAAATGATACTGCAGGAGATGGTACTACTACAGCGACATTATTAGCTCAAAATATGATTCATTCAGGTATTAGAGCAGTAGATAATGGTGCTAATCCAGTGTTACTAAGAGAAGGTATTGAAATAGCTAGTAAGGCTGTTTCAAATGAATTATTGAATATGTCTAAAAAGATTGAAACAAATAAGGACATTGAAAATATTGCTACAATTTCTTCTGGTAGTGAAGAAGTTGGTAGGTTTATAGCTGAAGCAATGGAAAAAGTTGGTAAGGATGGAGTTATTAACGTTGATGAATCAAAAGGATTTGATACATCATTAGAGATGAGTGAAGGATTACAATATGATAAGGGTTATGTTTCTCCTTATATGGTATCTGATAGAGACAAGATGGAAGTAGTAATGGAGAATCCTTTAATATTAGTAACTGATCAAAAAATAAATACAATTCAAGAGATATTACCTACATTAGAAAAGATAGTACAAACAAATAGATCATTGCTTTTAATTGCGGATGATTTTGAAAATGAAGTTATTTCTACAATTATTGTGAATAAGTTAAGAGGAACATTTAATGTAGTAGCAACTAAGTCTCCTGGATTTGGCGATAGTGGCAAAGATACATTAAGTGATATTGCTGTTATGAGTGGTGCTAAGTTTTATGCTAAAGATTTAAATATGAATTTAGCAGATTTAGATATAGCAGATTTAGGTAGTGCAAAAAAGGTTATTGTTGGAAAAGATAAAACAACATTAATTGATGGTGCAGGTAATAAGGAAGACATGGATGTTAGAATAACTGAAATTAAAAATTTAAGAGATAATTCTACTAGTGACTATGATAAAAAGAAATATTCTGAAAGACTTGCAAAACTAACAAATGGTGTAGCACTAATAAAGGTTGGTGCAACTACTGAAGCTGAGCTAAAAGAAAAGAAATTAAGAATAGAAGATGCATTAAATGCGACTAAAGCTGCAATAGCTGAAGGTATTGTCGCAGGTGGAGGTGCTGCATTTATTGAAGTTTCTAAGAATATTAAAAACAATGTAAAAAATGAAGTTGTTGATATTCAAAGAGGCATTAATGTAGTGTTTGATGCAATATCAAAACCTACATATCAAATCGCAGAAAATGCAGGATATGATGGCAATGAAATAGTTGATAAACAATTTGAAGTTGAAAGTGGAATTGGGTTTGATGCTAAAACAGGTGTATGGGTAAATATGTTTGAAAAAGGTATTGTAGATCCTACTAAGGTATCTAGATCCGCATTGTTAAATGCTGCTAGTATTTCAGGGTTGTTTATTACCACTGAAGCTGCTGTAGCTGAAATAAAAGAAAAAGATGTTGCTCCAATGATGCCTCAAGGTATGTACTAAGATTGATATAGTTATCAATCTTTTTTTTTGTATAATATATGAAATAGGAGGTACCCTATGGAACATTATTTTATGAAAAGAGATAGAACCGTTTTTAATAAGTCGAATCGTAAATTATTATTAATTCTCCTCATTATAGCTATATTAATTGTATTAATACGTGGAATATTTTTTAATACACCTGAATTAGGTGAATTTAAAACCTTTGAATATGAAAATCAATATAATAAAGCATATGATAAGGTTTTAAAATTAAATCCACCAAATGAAACTTATGACATTGAGACTTCTTTTGGATTAGTTAGAGTATATAGTTGGGGAGATAGTATTGGAGTGCCAATGTTTTTGTTACCAGGGCATAGTTCTGGAGCTCCTATGTGGATAGATAATGTAAAAGATTTTTCTAAAAAGAATAAAGTTTATGCAATAGATGCATTAGGTGATGCAGGTAAGTCTGTACAATATGTTCCCTTAAAAGATGTTAGTGATGTAAGTGCTTATCTAAAAGAAGTTATGGATGAACTTAAATTAGATAAAGTAAACTTAATTGGTCACTCATTTGGAGGAGGTTATGCAGCTAATTTTGCTTTATCTTATCCAGAAAAATTAAATTCACTTGTATTATTAGAACCAGCTCTAGCGTTAAATTATCCATCTGTTTCTATATTGTTTTGGGCTACAATAAGTAATATTGATTTTTTTCCAAAATTAATAAGGGATTATGGTTTATCTAAGATATCTAATGAAGATGTTAGTGATATTTCTTCTGATGATCCTTTAGCAACTATGATTAGCATTGCAAGTTCTGGGTATGATAGTGAACTGCCAACTCCTAAAACATTAAGTAAGGATGATATAAAATCTTTAAATATACCTGTATATGTCGCAATTGCGGATAATTCTTCTATCACAAGTGAAGAGACATTAGAAAATGCTAAGTTATTTTTAAAAGGTGAAGTTAAAGTTTATGAAAATACTACACACTCTTTACCAATGGAAGTTAGTAGTGAACTAAGTGATGATTTAAATAAATTTTGGAGTAAATAAAAGTGAGTTTAAACTCACTTTTCTATTTCTCTATATATTTCTTTCATCTTTTTAGCTAAACCATATACTTTATTTACTGGTAAACTACATATTGCAACTCTAATTCCTTTGTTTACACATACTGTATATATATGATTATCCATAAGTTTTTGATGGAAAACATCTCTGATGTTATTATCTTTCATATCTAGTGTCACAAAGAATCCTTCTATGTAAGGATAATGTGTTAAACCAACTTCTTTTGATTCTTTAATGAAAATAGAAGATCTTTCTTTCATTAAATCAATGTATTTTTGTTTTTCTTCTAAGAATTTTACTTTGTTTGTGGTTGTTACCCAGGTAAAGTTATCCATAGCCGCATTTGGAATGTTACTCCAAGTTGCTCTAGCTCCTTTTTCAAATACTATCCTTGCTTCATCTACAGATTCTTGTTTTGTTGCTAAAACAACTGCTGCTCCACATCTTAAACCATATGAAGTTAATGATTTAGATATACTAAATGCTAGTATAACCAATAAATTATCACTTATATCATTAAATAATTCTAAATACTTTCTTGAATTATCTAAATCATATGAATAATCCATATAGGCAATATCATTTAATACTACACAAGGAGTTTTTTTAGATACTTCATTTAAGAATATAATTACTTCTTTCCATTCTTCTTTACTCATAGTATATCCAGTAGGGTTATGACAAGGGTCGTTAATTACTACTAAGATTTTATCTTGTGTTTTAGCTATGTTTAGTATTGTTTCTTTAAATGAATTTATATTAAAATTATTTCCTTCAAACATGTTATAAGTTACTGCTTTAAAGTTATTTTGTGAAGCCATAAGCTTATAACTTCCCCATGCAATATCAGGGATTATTACTGTTTGACCTTCTTCTAAGATTGATTGAAAAGTAAGCGAGACTGCACCACTTCCACCAGGAGTTGCGATAACTTCATGTTTTAAGTTACTGTTTATATTTTCAAATAGCCAAGAGTATACTTGTTTTCTAAATCCTTCATTTCCTAAAAAACTACTAGCATATGCAGCCTTTACTGTATGAGGAATTCTATCATAGTTTTCAAATACGGTATTTAGTGCTACTAATTTTCCATCTTCACCATATAAAGAACCAATAGTAGCATCTACAACATTTTCTGGTCCGTTTTTTTCTTTATCTTCCTTTGCTAATTTTACAATCGCAAAAACAGTATCTACTATAGGAACTAAATCAGCGCTTTTTCTTGTGAAAGTCATGGGTTTTCTCCTTTATATATAATGAAATTCTAAACTTGAAAGTTAAATAAATCAAGAAACACTAGATTTCAAATTAAGATTAGTTTAAACTTGAATATTAAATGGAGGATTTGTAATGACACATTTTATGGATGATTATGGTAAACCATTAATTACTTTAGGTGTATCAGGTATTATATATGCACTAATTAGTACTATAGTTCCTTCAAGTCAAAGTGATGTAGTATTAACTTTCTTTAGGGCTTGTATATGTTTTGCTTTTGGTATTAGTTTATATCAATATAGAAAAAGCAAAACTTGGGTTAAAAAGCTTGTAGTGGCTTTTTTGTTTGTATTTTTAATGCTTACAGATATGGGGTATGATATATTACCTCAATTGATTAATATATTAACTATATTAAAGACTAAAGGTTTTTTATTAAATTTAATTTATGTTTTTCTTGGTTGGACATTTTTTGCTTAAAATAGTATAGAACCTATTCTAACCATTGTAGAACCTTCTTCTAATGCCAGTTTATAATCATCTGACATACCCATTGATAATGTATCTATATCGTATTTAACTTTAAGAGAATCAAATAATTCTCTTCCTTGTTTAAATACTTTTTTTATTTCTTCTTCATCATTTACATGTGGTCCCATCAGCATAATACCTTTTATTTTAATGTTTGTTAAACTACTACATTGATCAAAGAAACTATCAGCTTCTTCATATGATAAGCCTGATTTTGTGTCTTCTTTTGCTAGGTTAAATTGTACTAATATATTAATTGTTTTATTAATTTTAATAGCTTCTTTATTAATTACATTTGCTAGTTTAAAAGAGTCTACTGATTGAATACACTCCACATAAGGTAATATACTTCTTACTTTATTTTTTTGTAAATGTCCTATGAATTGCCATTTAATATCATTTGGTAAATCTACTTTACTTAATAACTCTTGTGCTTTGTTTTCACCAAATATTCTTTCACCTTGATTATAGTAATTCATTATTTGGTCTTTACTTCTATTTTTAGTTACTATACATAACTTAGAACTTTTTAATTCACTTTTTATTTGTTTATAGTTATTCATATGGTATCTTTCTTCCTTTTCTAATATGATATACTAAAAATGAGGGAAAAAGGATGAAAGTTGATTTACATACACATTCAAATTACAGTTTTGATAGCACACAATCAGTAGAAGAAATAATAGAATTAGCTATTAAAAATAAAATTAATGTTTTAGCTATTTGTGATCATAATGAATACCTTGGGAGTTTAGAAGGTCTCCAAAGTAAAGATATAGAGGTAATCAGTGGAATTGAAATAGATTGTTTTTTTGAAGATGATATTATTCATCTATTGGGTTATGGTTTATCATTTGATGATAAAAGAATAGAAAAGCTAAAAGTTCATTATAAAAATGAATTAAATAGAATTTCTTATGATAGACTTAAGAAAATAGAAGAAAGATATGGATGTAAGTTAGATGTTGAAAAAATAAAGTCTTATTCAAATTTTGATGGATTTTCTAATGTGGAAATAGAAAGAGTGCTGCTTAATGATGTTAAACATCCTGAATTAGAAATATATCAAACAGGGATTAAGTCTAATAATCCTATAGCTAATTATTATTGGGATAATCTAGCGATTGGTAAGTGGGGTTATGTTAAATTAGATTTACCTAATTATAAAGAAGTGATAGATTTAATCCATGAAAATCATGGAGTTGTAGTACTAGCTCATCCTAAAGTTAATTTAGGACATGATAAGGATAAGATTAATAAGTTAATAGATTCTGGAATTGATGGAATAGAAGTATATACTAGTTATCATGATAAAGATGATAATGACTTCTATAATGATATAGTAAAAGAGTTTGATTTAGTTAAAACATGTGGTTCTGATTTTCATGGAATAACTAAACCAAATATTAAAATAGGTCAAACAGGATTTTCTGAAGATGGAAGTGAAATTGTAAGGAAGTTAAGGGAAAGAATATCAAAGTATTGATGTAGGGATATAGATGAAAAAGAGTATTTTTAAACAGTTAGGAATGTTGGTATTATCAATTTTAGTATTGATTGGTGTTTTAGGAATGGCTTTAAACTTTGTGATGAACAAATATGATCCAAATAAAATGGTAGAACCTCAACCATCTCCAATTCCAGTCGCAAAAAATTATAGTGTACAACTTTATATGGTAGGGGACGCATTACTTCATGGGGCAGTATATAATGATGCCTTACAAGAAGATGGTAGTTATGATTTTAGTGGAATGTTAGAAAATGTGGCACCTGTATTTGGGAATTGTGATTTGTGTTATTACAATCAAGAAACAATATTAGGTGGAGTAGAACTTGGTTTATCTAGTTATCCTAGATTTAATAGTCCTATTGAGTTTGGGGATAATATGATTGATATTGGATTTAACTTAGTTTCTACCGCAAATAATCATACTTTAGATAAAGATGAAATTGGTGTTATTAATTCTTTAACTTATTGGAAAGATAAACCAGTAGTTACTGCGGGATCTTATTTATCATTAGAAGATAGAGATAAGGTTAATATATATGAAAAAAATGGTATAACTTATGCATTTTTAGCTTATACATATGGCACAAATGGTTTATTAGCTCCTAAGGGTAAAGAATACCTTGTGAATGTATATAATGAGGAAATGGTTAGTAATGATGTAAGTAGAGTTAAAGATATGGTTGATGTAGTAATTGTTTCAATGCATTGGGGTCAAGAGTACACATTTAAACCTTCAAGTGAACAAGAACACTATGCAAAGCTACTTGCGGATGCTGGAGCTGATATAGTTATAGGTGCGCATCCTCATGTAATACAACCTATAGAATGGATTGATGATACTATCGTATTTTATTCCTTAGGGAACTTTATAAGTGCTCAAGATTCATTGAATAAAAAGATTGGTATGATTGGTGGAATTAAGATTAATAAGACTGAAATAAATGGTAAGTCTAGTGTTGAAATAAGCCAGCCAGAAGCTGATTTAATTTATACTTACTATGACAATAATGTAAAGAACTTTAAATTGTATTTATTCTCTCAATTAGATGATAGTATTCTTAATAATCATGAGTCTATTTATGAAGAGTATATAAAAATCATCACAGAACGTGATGATCAAATTAGAGTTGGTGGATTAGAATAGTTTAAGTGGAACAGGGTTTTCTTTAATAAGACCCTGTTTTATTAGGTAAGGAAGCAGTATGTTAAATATTATAGCCATCATTATTATTTCTAATGGTAATAAAACAATATTTTTAATAACAGATTTTGCAAGGTAGTACATGTAACCATTTGAAAACAACATGGAACTCCATAATGAACCTAATCCTATATTCACAA
>CAYQNJ010000032.1:0-8556 GCA_964418835.1 uncultured Erysipelotrichaceae bacterium | reverse complement strand
TAAATAGGAGAATCTTTTTTCTTTATTTAACTAATTTTTCTTTTAGTATTTTTACAAATTCATCTTTATCAAAGTTACCTCTTTCACTTATCATTTCAATTGTCGCAAATGTTCCCATTGCTTTTCTAGTTATTGGGTTATTTAGTTTACTATAAGTTGGTGATAGTTCTAATAATACTTCAAATGCATTTGGATAACTTTTTAGTAATTCATTTAGCGTCATTTTTAAGGTAATTTCTTTTTGTTCAGATTGTATTTCTTCAGAATCTACTCTTCTTTCTCCAACTTCTAAAGTTGTTCCTTCAAAGTATTTTTCTAATGGTTTTATATCTTGAACGCTTTCTAAACATCCAATATATTTTTGATTGTCATCATATAAACCAATATATCTAATTAATAGTCTAAAATCTCCTTTAGGGAAGTAGAAGCTAGCTTCTGTTTTCTTTCTTGATTTTAATAAGTCTAATATGTTTTTTACAATTGGTATTGATTTAGGAGGATGGCATAAGTACACATCTCTTCCTATAACTGTTTTTGTTCTGGTGAAGTATCTTGGTTTCATTTCATTAAAGTATAATACTTTATCATTTTCATCTAGTATAGTTATGTCTAGTTCCAAAGCATTTAAAGTAGCTTTTAGTTGATCTAGATTAAATGAACCTGTAGGTAGTTTTATTTCACCTGGCATTGGTAAATCATGTTGTATACCCTTTTTAGATAGTAACCAAGTATTTGCGTCTGATAATGAAGAACCTTCTGTTCCGTTTAAGAATACATAATTTAATTCAATTGCTTCTTCTGCAATTAATACCCAATCATTTGGTTTTATATGTTCTAAAACCATTGGCATCAATACAGTTCTTTCTAGCAATATCATACCTTCAATATCTTCCACAAGTTTATTTAAATCTTTGTATTCTTGTTCATTAAGTACTTTACTATTTTCATATAATTTAATAATTCTACTTAGTTCTTTTTTTACTTTATTTTCATTTTGCCACATTACATTAGAGGGACCAGTTATACCAACTTTTTCTAAGAAAGGGAATAATAAGTTATCTTTTTTATCATAATGACTATTTAATCTTTTTAGTTTATGTAGATTTTCAAGTGTAATTGTTTTGTTTTCTAATGATGGTTTAATAGTGTTATTTAAATATTCTTCTAAACCAATATTTTCAGCTTCTAACATTCTTGCTGGATGCCCTGGTATTTCAGTTTCAGGTAAATGAACGATTTCTATGCTTTCATTCATCATAGCTGTATGTAATTGACATAATTCTCCAATATCTTGGACAGTAGAACCTTGTTGTAAAAGAAGTTCTTCAGCAGCAGCTATTTCTTTTGTTGAAACACTACTAAAATGCTTGTTAAAGTCTTCTTGTATTGCATCTTTATCTTCGTCAGTTTCTAGTCTATTTAATAAATCTTTTAGTTTTAATACTCTATCGTTATTTTCCATATATCCTCCTAAGTTAGCGTACACTAACATCCTAGCATTTATGAAAATTAACTTCCAATGATATTATCTATACGCTTTATTTTTGGATGAAAATACCAGAATCGAACATATCATAAAAATTATTGTTGTAATAAGAAAAGGAATATTGTGGTGTATTGTATATGCTCCTCCAGCCACAAATCCTCCTATTATCCAACCTAATGATTTTAAACCATTGTATGTTCCAGCAATATTTTTATTATTTTTGCCAATAAGTGTAATTTCTTCTTGTATTATTGGCACATGTATAGAGTTTAAGGCAACTAGAATATAGTTTACTATTTGAAATTCTAAAAGATTTCTTGTGGTTATCATTCTTAATAAACTTAAAGCACATGTAATAAATACAATAATTAAACCTATTCTATTTTTCTTTCTCTTCATTATGTATAGTGTAATAGTTGAATTAACTAATAGAATCAATAATCCAGATATTGCTTTTATTAAACCGCTGTTAACTGGAGTAAAGTTAAATATATCTTTTAGATAGTAGTTTAAGGTTTGGTCATATATAGTAGATCCTCCAACAGAAAGAA
This sequence comes from uncultured Erysipelotrichaceae bacterium, assembly GCA_964418835.1. Lineage (GTDB taxonomy): Bacteria > Bacillota_I > Bacilli_A > Erysipelotrichales > Erysipelotrichaceae > UBA9076. Next base: position 6,519 of record CAYQNJ010000032.1, on the reverse strand, counting down.
AAGTAATAATAAATAATAATATTAATAATTTATTAGATCCTTCTATTTTAAATACAGAGAATGGATTTATATCACTAAATGTTAATTGTTTGTTTGTGTTTGGTAGTTCATTCTTATTTAAAAATCCTACAAATAATATTCCGCAAAGTATTAATATAAATATTTGAAAATAGAAAGAAATAAAAATATTTGTATTACCAACATAACCACCTATTAAATAACCAATAGCTGCAGTAACTGAACTTATTGTTGCAAATATCATTAGGTTTTCACCTCTGTTAGCTTCAGTAGTATTCCTAATTATATAAACTAAAGTAGATATATTTATTGCGGCTACAAATGTACCATCAATTAATCTAGCAATAACCAATTGGAGTAAATTTGTGGAACTTGCGAATAGATATTGTCCAAAAGCATAAAAAGTACAACCAATTAAATAAACCCATCTATCATCTACCTTTTCACATACATAACTCCAAAACTGACTAAATAGAAAACAAGTTATTGCCATACTTGAGAATGATATCCCAAAAGTAGAACTATTTAAGTTTAAGTTTTTTATTAAAGTAGGTGTAACAGGGTGGGCAAAATTAAAGGCTGTTGTTTGTATTGCGATAATAATAAAGAATAATAATCTATTTTTCATTTATACCTCTTAGTGAATTATATCAATATTAGTGCTTTTAGATTAATAAAACAATAAAAAATGGTAAAATCATATTAGAGGTAAAAATATGGAAGTAATTTCAAAGAATAATAACATTTATATAATTAATGAAAAAGAGTTTGTACCAAAAAATATATTTGAAAATGGTCAAGCATTTAGATGGGATAAGGTTGATAAGGGATATGATATAATTGCCGGAAGACATTATAGTCATGTAAGAAAATTAAATAATGAAGAAATAAAATTATTAGGTGATTATGATGATGTAGTTATATTAGAAAATGGTGGTACTTTAGAAGATTACAATAATTTTTGGAAAAACTACTTCGATATGGATAGAGATTATTCTAAGTTAAGGAAGTCATTTATTTCCTACGATAAGTATCTAAAGGAAGCATGTGAATTTGGAGTTGGGCTAAGAGTTTTAAAACAAGATTTATTAGAGATGATAATTTCTTTTATAATTTCAGCTAACAATCAAATACCTAGAATTAAAACTTCAATCGCTAAGATTTGTGAACTAGTGGGAGATAAGATTTATAGTAAAGATGGTAAGGATTATTATGCTTTTCCTACTTTAGAACAATTATCAACTCTCACTGTTGAACAATTAAGAGATGTTGTAAGAGTTGGTTATAGAGCAGAGTATATAGTTAATACAATTAGAATGATTAAAGATAATGAGGTATCATTAGATAAAATAAGTAGTTTGCCATATGAAGAAGCACATAAAGAACTTTGTAAACTACAAGGTGTGGGACCTAAGGTAGCTGATTGTATTTTATTGTTTGGGGATTCTAGAGATGAAGCATTCCCAGTAGATACATGGGTAATAAAATTAATGAATGAATATTATTTAGATAATGTAAAAAGTATGAAGAAAATTAAAGAAGCAGGTGCTACAATATTTAAAGATAAAGCAGGATTAGCACAACAGTATTTATTCTTTTATGCAAGAGAAAATAAAGTTGGAGTAAAGAAAAGAGGACAATAAAATGAGAATTGGAATTGGAAATGATCATGCCGCAATTGAACTAAAAAATGCAATAGTAAATCACTTAATCGATAAGGGTTATGAAGTAGTTAATTTTGGAATTAATGAGGGTGAAACAGTTGATTATCCTAGTATTGGTGAAGAAATGGGTAAAGCAGTAGTTGATAATATCGTGGATTATGGTGTATTAATTTGTGGTACAGGTTTTGGAATCTCTTTAGCAGCAAATAAAGTAAATGGTATTAGAGCTTGTGTTTGTAGTGAACCAGTTACAGCATCATATGCTAAAAGACATAATAACGCTAATATAATTGCATTTGGCGCAAGGATAGTTGGTGAAGAAATGGCTAAGACTATTGTGGATAGTTTCTTAGAGTCAGAGTTTGAAGGCGGAAGACACCAAAGAAGAGTTAATTTATTAAAAGATATTGAAGAAAGACAAAAATAAACTAGATAAAAGTCTAGTTTTTTTAATGTTGATTTTATTTAATATATACAAATCTACTTATTAAAAACTGTAATGGATTTGTAATACCATATGATGTAGGACTGTTGTTTATTCTATTTTAATAACTTGAGCAAACCTTTTGTGTTTGGTACAATGTAAAAGTGTGAATCTGTTCACATAGCGGAGGGAAAATGAAAAAACTAGTATACCTTATTTTAGTTTGTACTCTTGTAATTAGTGTAGCAGCATGTTCTACCAATACTACTGCTCCTGAAGAAACAACAGATACAAATGAAACAACAACGACTTATACAGCGGGTACGTATATTGGCACAGCAAATGGTCATAACGGTCCTGTAAGTGTAGAAGTTACATTAACTGAAACAACTATTGATGATATAAAAGTTACAGAAACAAGTGAGTCACCAGGTATTGGTGATATTGCGTCTGAAAAAGTCATCAATTCCGTTTTAACAAACCAATCATTACAAATGGATATTGTAACTGGTTGTACTATTAGCCAGAATGCATTCAAACAAGCTATTACTGCTGCGTTAGAATCTGCAGGTGCAGATGTTGATGCACTAAAATCAAAAGAAATTACTGTCTCAAAAATTGAGGATTTTAGCATTGATACTGAGGTTGTTGTTATTGGATCTGGTGCTGCTGGTATGATGGCTGCAATTGAAGCGGCTAGAGAAGGCGCAAAGGTTGTGGTGTTAGAAAAATTAGCTCGTAATGGTGGAGCTACTCGTATATCAAGTGGAATGCTTGTTGTTGGTGGGTCAAAACTTCAAGAAGAAGCAGGAATTGAGGATAGTGTAGAAGCTCTTAAAGAATACTGGGTTGAACGAGGTGAAGGTGATATTGATCAAGCTATGACAGATTTTGTTGCTGAAAATGTAAATGATAGCTTGGAAGACTTAATGTCAATGGGTATAGACTATAATTCAAATTTAATTTTATACTCAGGAACTGCAGATGTTGCACGTGCACATATGCCTTCAGAAGCTGGTCGTGAAATGATGGATGATATGGTTGCTACTGCTGAGGGTCTTGGAGTAGAAATCTTATATGAGACTCCTGCTGTTAGTTTGATACAAGATGAGACAGGAGCCGTAGTCGGTGTGAACGCAACTCAAAGTGGTGCAAATGTTACTGTTAATGCAAAATCAGTGGTTATTGCAACTGGTGGTTATGCATGGAATAAAGAACTATTAGAAAAATATTCTCCAAATGCTGCTGATGCTTGGGCAGTTTCTTCTCCAGGAAATACTGGGGATGGATTAGTGATGGCGTTAGATGTAGGAGCTGATAGTGTATTTAAGGGTGGATATATTGGATGGAAAGTAGTATCACCTGCATATGGTCATACAACTGCAGTAGGTGGACCAATTTATGGTGCTGCAAATCTGGTTGTTAATGAAACAGGTAATCGTTTTGTAAATGAAAATCTTGACTATCCATTCATGTATGAAGGTATGGTTGAAGATGGTTCAGATACTTTCTACTTTATTTTTGAAACAACTGATGGTGAAACTACTGACTTAGAAAACAACGTTTCTAACACAGTCGCAAATCTTGAATTAGGAGTTCAGGCTGGTGTTTGCTTTAAAGCGGATACTTTAGAAGAATTAGCTGAATTATCTAATCTTACTAATCTTGTTGCTACTGTAGAAAAATACAATAACTCAATTGCTACAGGGGTTGATGAAGAATTCAATCGTGATACAACAACAATGACAGCTATAAAAAATGGACCTTTCTATGCGTTAAAAAGCAAGAAAGCTATTCTTGGTACGTTTGGTGGAATCAATACAAACATAACTGGTGAAGTTGTTAATGAATCTGAAGAAGTAATTCCAGGTTTATATGCTGCAGGTGAAGTTGCTAATGGCGAATTCTTCCCAGCATTATATCCTGCTTCTGGATCAGCAATATCAATGAGTGTGGTACTAGGAAAAGAAGCTGGTAAGAGTGCTGCTGCTTACGCTTTAAAATAGTAAGTAATATCTAACATATATAACAAAGTAGTTTATTTATACATTTATATATAAATTAATCAAAGGAAAGGAATGATTTCAGTTATATGATTCATTCCTTTTATTTATATTATTAAGGAATTTAATCATTATTAATCAATCTTTACTAAAACCTTTATCTTCCAAAAATTGTGCTGGTGTTTCCTTGAAGACAATTTCTTCTAGGTTTATAATAATATTGTTAAATAAATAACAAAAGGAAAATATTATGAGTAAAAGAATGATTTTAAATGAAACAAGTTATCATGGTAAAGGTGCATTAGAAAATTTACCTACAGAAATTATTAAAAGAGGATTTAAAAAAGGTTTAGTAATTACTGATAAAGGTTTAGTTGAACATAAAGTTATAGATAAAGTAACTGATAAACTAAAAGAAAATAATTTGGAATTTGAAATGTTTTATAATGTTGATCCAAACCCTTCAATTCAAAATGTATTAGAAGGTTTAGAAGCTTTAAAGAAGAGTGGAGCTGATTATATTCTTGCTGTGGGTGGAGGTTCTCCACAAGATGCAGCTAAAGCAATTGGTGTTATTTTTACAAACCCTGAATTTGAAGATGTTGTTTCTCTAGAAGGATTATCTCCAACAAAAAATCCTACATTACCAATAATTGCAGTTGCAACTACTGCTGGTACTGCTTCAGAAACAACAATTAATTATGTTATTACAGATATTGAAAAGAAGAGAAAATTTGTTTGTGTTGATCCTCATAGTTTACCTGTTGTCGCGATTGTAGATTCAGATATGATGGCTACTTTACCAAAAGCACTAGTTGCTTCTACTGGTATGGATGCTTTAACCCATGCAATTGAAGGATATATTACATAAGGTGGTTGGGAACTTCCTGATATGTTAAATCTAAAGGCTGTTGAAATTATTGCAAGATCACTTAGAGATTCATTTAAGGGTGATGAAAAAGGTAGAGAAGATATGGCTTTAGGTCAATATCTAACTGGTATGGGATTTTCTAATGCTGGTTTAGGAGTTGTTCATGGTATGGCTCATTCATTGAGTTCTTACTATGGAATAGCTCATGGTGTTGCTAATGCTGTATTATTACCATATGTAATGGAATATAATGCTGAATATACTGGTGAAAAATATAGAGATATTGCTAGAGTGATGGGAGTTAAAAATACTGAATCAATGAGTATTGAAGAAGCTAGAAAAGCCGCAATTGATGCAGTAAAACAATTATCAAAGGATGTTCAAATACCTCCAACATTAAAAGATATTGGTGTTAAAGAAGAAGATATTGAAGCTTTAACCGACTTAGCTATGGCAGATGCATGTACTCCAGGTAACCCTAGACCATGTAATAAAGAAGAGATAATTGAATTGTTTAAAAAGGCTTATAATGGATAATGGATTAAGAATATGAAATTAACTGAAGAGGAGTTAAACAAAAGAAAAAAAGAAGTAAATGGAATGCTTGCATTTTTCTCATTAGGATCTCCAGATGCTAATAAACCTTCTGATATGCAGATGGCGTGTGATAAATATCTTTCTGGAGAAATAGATGAAAAAGGTTTTGATGATGCTCTAGAACAAATTAGACAAAACATTGTTAATAAGTATAAATAGTATAAAAGGTTAGGGTAGACCCTTAACCTTTTTAGTGAAAAACAGTAATAAAATAATATACATTATTGTGTAAATAAAAGTATTAACTTTGTTTAGTTTGACAATTAAACCTTTAGATATTATTATTTATTAAAGCAATGATTGGAAGAGTAAACTATTGTTGATATGTAGAGAGTTTCTGTTTGGTGAAAAGAAACATTCAATAATAATTGAAACACATCCATGAGCTTAAAGTGGGAAATAGTAGTACTGCTTTACGGTAAAAGCGTGCCCGTTATAGCACTAGAAAATGTTAGTTTTCAATGAGGTTGACAATAAGTCAATGAATTAAGGTGGAACCACGTAAGTTAAACTTTCGTCCTTTGGATGAAAGTTTTTTGTTTTATAGGAGGTAAGTATGAGTAAATTTCAAATTCCTGAGGGTACTAAAGATTTAATATTAGATGAGGCTCTTGCGAAAAAACAACTACAAGTTAACTTAGAAAAACTATTAGATAGATGGGGTTATAGAGAAGTAATGACACCTACTCTAGAATATTTCACTACTTTTCTAGTTGGCTTTGATGAAATACATGAAGAAGAGTTATATAAGTTCTTTGATAAGAATGGAAGAATTCTTACTTTAAGACAGGATATGACTATTCCTATTGCTAGACTGGTGTCTACCAAGTTTAAAGATACTAGTTTACCTCTTAGACTAAGATATTGTGCTCAGGTGTATTCAGTTTTAGAAAGTTTATCTGGTAATCAAAATGAAGAAACAGATTTAGGGGTAGAATTAAT
>CAYQNJ010000031.1:0-8949 GCA_964418835.1 uncultured Erysipelotrichaceae bacterium | reverse complement strand
GGTTTATCTAAGGAACATGCGACTAGATATCCTCATCAATTCTCAGGTGGTCAAAGACAAAGAATTGGTATTGCAAGAGCTTTAGTTATGAATCCAAAGCTAGTAATCGCTGATGAGGCTATATCTGCGTTAGATGTATCTATTCAAGCTCAAGTTGTTAACTTGATGAGAGATATTCAAGATGAATTAGGTACTACATATTTATTTATTGCCCATGACTTGTCTATGGTTAAGTATATTAGTGATAGAATTGGTGTAATGCATTTAGGACATATTGTTGAAACTGGAACTACAGATGAAATATTCCATAATCCAATACATCCATATACAAAATCATTATTATCTGCGATTCCTCATCCTAATCCTGTTGTAGAAAAGAAAAGAATTGCGCTAGTCTATGATAAGGATAAAGAAGGGGTAGATTATACAAAGGGTATTAAACAACAAGTTAGCGATTCACATTATGTATTAGCTACTGATGAAGAATTTGAAAAATGGAGTAAAGAAAAAGGCTATGAGGGTTCAATCGAAGATTGAACCTTTTTTAATAAACCAAATTTGATTTATAATAGAAGCAGTTAATTAATGAATTATAATTCATTATTGGTGTGTAAATTGGAGGGTAAATGAAAATAAATAGATTGGGAATAACTTTGATGATAATAGTATTACTTGGGTTAGGTTATATGATTTATACACACATTATCCCTAATGAATTTATTCCATCTAATGATGAGATTGCATTACATATACAATTAAATACTAAAGAGGATATTGGATTAATAGTTTTTGATTATGATGTAAATAATCAAGAATTTAGTGGTGGTATATCAAATGCGAATAAATCTTTAATTAAGAATAACTCTGATAATATTTATGTTTGGAATAAACAAGATCTAAATACTACCTCTGATTCAATTGACATCATGATTCAATTTAGAATTGTTACTGAATATGTTGATCCAAATTTTGAAAATATTTATCCAGAGGATATAACCAAATATTTAAATCCAATATCTTTTAAAGCAAATTTTAATGAATCATATTATATTAATATTACTGGTGATAATGTAAATGGATATGAAGCTAAATTAATAGATAAATAAAAAATAACCATTTAAATGGTTATGATAAGTATTTTTCAAATAGTATTGCGGTTATACCTATTAATATAGATGGTATAAGTAGTATTAAGTACAAAGGTAATAATTCCTTATATACTAATTTTAATGATAATAATCCTAGAAAGGCTCCTAAAGGAAATGAAATCCATCTTAAACTAAGAAATACTACGTTGTTATAATCGCCCTTGGCAAGGCTTATTCCAATGTCTGTGGTAGGTCCTGTAAGGTGTGTAGTTCTTGAAATTTTGGTTAGGCTTGTAGAACTATTCATACATCCCATAGCCAATGGTACTAATATTGTAACAATAAATGATTTACTATTAACCCCACCTGTATAGACTATAATAAAAGAAGTTATTATTAGGATGGTAGATGTAAGTAATAACCCATACTTACATCCTTTTTTTAATGTTGTTTTTGCGCCAATATAGGATCCAAGTATAAATGATATAACAAGTATTGTTAATAAAAGTATTTGATTCATATTTCCATTTAATAATGATTCACCTATTATCGATGCTTTTGCACTCATGAAAGATGTTCTGTCGCTAATGCATATATTTAATCCTATGATATCTATCCATCCAGCACATAGTACTAATATAAAGCTTATTAAGTTTATGTGATTAAACAGCTTGATTTTCATTGTTTGTGTCTTTTACATATTTCCCTTCAAAGTCTAATGTAAAGTTTTCTTTATCTAGTGGAGTGGTTATTAGCTTTACAGCTTTTTTAATTGCTTTTTCGTATAAATCATCAAATGAATCTGAGTATACTAATTTATCATCACTTACATTTACAAATTCATGTCTGTTTTTATTTAAAACATAATCGATATCTTCAAAATCGTTATATAGCATTAATGATGTTATAGTGTGATCTTTACCAGATAAGTTTTCTAGGTTTTGAAGAGTATTAAATTTAAATTCTGAAGTTGGTTTTAAAAATGTTAGAGTTGTGACTATATCTCTACAAGCTTTTTCAATTTTATGTTGTTCCACAGTTAATCCAAATAAATCTTTAAATAATGAAACATACATCTTTGATAGTTTCTTTATGTTTTCATTTGATATTTTAACTAATTTATCTGTATCAAATGATTTTAAAGTTCTATTCTTTTTATTTAACATGTATTTATCAATAAATGCTTCTATTCTAAAATGGATAATCATTTCTGGTTCATCTCTTAAGTTACCATATCTACTTCTTTGATAAACAAGAGGGTGAGCCATGCTATCTAAAGCATAATGACATAGATATCCATAGTAATAACTTAATAAGTCATAATCACTATTTTTTGCGATGTAATCATACATATATTTAACTACATCATATATTTTATGTTCATGCATGTATCCACCTATTTCTTTTAATCTGCTTGGTAAACTAAATTTATAAAAGAAGAATAGGTCTGGTCCTTGAGCACCTAGGTAATACATGTTTTTATCATCAATAACTACTTGTTTACCTATAGGTAAACTATGATATATATCTTTTGCACATTCAATGTGTGTTGTTGCTGCTGGCATACTAATACCTCATTTCTTAAAAATATTCTAACATACAACTAAATTAAATGTATGTAAAATGGTTTTTAATTGAGTGTTTCATGGTAAAATTAACAAGTGAAGTAAGGGGATATTTATGAAAAATAAATTAACGAAATTAGAAAAGTCTTGGATATTGTATGATATCGGGAATTCAGCATTTGTTTTAATGATTTCAACATTAATTCCAATATTCTTTAAGAATATTGCAAGTGCAGAAGGAGTTGCTCTTTCTGATTCAACTGCCTATTGGAGTTATACATTATCTTTTGCAACATTTGTGGTCGCAATACTAGGACCAACACTTGGTAGACTTGCAGATGGTAAAGATAAAAAGAAAAAGTATTTTACAATGTTTTTGATTCTAGGGTGTATTGGTTGTGCTTTATTAGGTTTTATTAATACATGGCAATTGTTCTTATTTGTATTTTTGATTGGGAGAATTGGATTTTCAGGAAGCATAGTTTTCTATGATGCTATGTTAGTTGATGTTACTACAGATGAAAAAAGTGATGAAGTATCTTCTGCAGGCTATGCTTGGGGGTATATTGGAAGCTGTATACCATTTATTATATGTTTATTAATGATTTTAAATAGTGACAAAATAGGTATATCTACTTCAGTAGCGGGTATAATTGCCTTCACCTTAATTGCTATATGGTGGTTTATATGTTCAATACCTTTGCTTAAAAACTATAAACAAGTTTATTTTGATACAGAAGAAAAAGGGAAAAGTTTTTCTTCGATTATTAACGGTTTAAAACAAACTATTGAAAAAGCTAGAAAGAATAAACCTATGTGGATGTTTATGTTAGCTTATTTCTTCTATATTGATGGTGTTTATACAATTATTGAACTAGCAACTTCTTATGGTAAGGACGTTGGTATTGGTGACAATGATTTATTATTAGCTCTATTATTAACTCAAATAATTGCCTTTCCATTTGCATTAATATTTGGTAAATTATCTAAGAAATTTAAAACAAGGAAATTAATTGAAGTTAGTGTTATAGGATACATATTAATTGTCTTATTCGCATTACAATTGGATAAAGCATGGGAGTTTTGGTTACTTGCAGTTTGTGTTGCTATTTTCCAAGGGGCTATTCAAGCTTTATCAAGAAGTTATTTTTCTAGATTAGTTCCTAAAGAGAATTCAAATGAATTCTTTGGGATATTTGATATTTTTGGAAAGGGTGCCGCATTTACTGGTACATTATTGATGGGTATTCTTACTCAAGCTACTGGAAGTAGTAGAATTGGTGTTGGGGCGTTACTTATATTATTAGTGGTCGGATTAATTATTTTAATTAAGGTTCCGAGTAATAGTGCAGATATATAAAAAATTGGCAATGCCAATTTTTTTATGCTTTGATTACTTCAATGTTTTTATTATTTAGTTCGTTAATGTATTGATCTTCTATGTTTGAATCTGTGATAACCATTTTTATTTTTTCATCTAGATTTAATGGTGTTATCCCTCTGTTTAAGAATTTTTCACTTTCTGTAAGAATTATGATGTTGTTTGCGTGTGATGCCATGTCTTTTGTGGCTTGTGCTCTCATTTGGTTTGAGTTTGTAAAACTTGTTAAACTAGTATATCCATCAGTTCCTATAAATATTTTATCTACATAAAAGTTTTCTAAGTATTGTTTAATCATTGGACCAACTAATACTTGAGATTCTTTTTGGTATAAACCACCTAACAATATTATTTCAAAGTTTGCTTTATGTCTTATGTAGTTAGCTATAAAAGCACTGTTTGTAATAATGGTTAGATTTTCTTTTGTCTTGGTTAATTCACCCGCAAATAGAGCACAACAGCTTCCATTCTCTATCATTAAAGTTTCTCCATCATTGATTAATTCTGTGGCTTTAATAGCTATTTCCCTTTTGTTTTCATAATGGTAAGCAATTCTTCCGTTTATATCATCACTGCTTCTTATTTGAGCAAATCCATGTTTTCTAGAGATTATTCCTTGTTTTTCAAGTTCATCTAAATCTTTTCTCATTGTTACTTGAGATACATTTAATTCTTTTGCTAGTTGAGTAACTTCGATTTGTTTATGCTTAGTAACTAGTTCTAATATTTGCGTAGATCTTTTTTTATTCATGGTAGTCTCCTTTTAAAAGAATGCGTTGATATTGTTTTCTAAAAATATGTTTTTATATTCTTCTAAGTCTTCTTCATATAATGATTTTACATCTTTATATAAATAATTAATATTAAGGTTTTCATATTTCTTTTCCCCAAATTGGTGGAAAGGTAACAGTTGTACTTGTTTTATACCTAATTCATTTAATAACTTACTGAATTGTTTTGCGTCTTCTAATGTACTATTAAAATCTGGTATCACAGGTATTCTAATTAAGAAGTTAATCTTGTTTTTTACAAGTTTTTGAATGTTTGTAATAATTAGTTCATTTGGTACACCTGTTTTGGATAAATGTTTTTTACTATTATAATGTTTTAAGTCAAATAGTATTAAGTCTAAATACTTTGTAAAATCTTTTAGTATTTGACTACTTGCATAACCAGTAGTTTCAATAGCTGTATGTATGTTTAGTTCCTTTAATCTTTTTAATAGCTCTATCGCAAATTCTGGTTGAGCTAACACTTCTCCACCTGATAAAGTTACTCCACCATCACTTTCTTCGTAAAACATTTTATCTTGAAGGCATACTTTAACTATATTATTTATACTTTCAAAATAACCTTCTTGAGTGTATTTATAATTTAATTTTTCTTCTTTAAGTTTATATTTATTTAAAAAGTTATTATCTATTTTAATTTCACCTTTTCTTGAGACATTAAGGTTACTTGTTTCCATAACTTCAATATAATCTTTATCATATCCTCTTTTAGAGTCTTTATCCCAGTATATTTGTATGTTAGGGTTTTGACTTTCTGGATTTGAACACCATTCACATTTTAAAGGACATCCTTTAAAAAATACAACTGTTCTTATTCCAGGACCATCATGAATGCTAAATTTTTGTATGTTAAATATTAGACCGTTTTTTTCTTCTTTGATAATCTCCATTATAGTTACCTCACAATAGTATAATATCACATTGCTAGTGAATGTAAAATAAAAAGTTACGAACGAAAGCAAAATAAAATACGAATGAAAAATTATGTTGACATTAGTTATAAATATTTGTAGTATATAATTGTAATTATGAAAGTAAAAAAGCTTTCGAATGAAATATGGAGGATTATATGAGTAATTATTTTGGCAATCTTACACCTCGTATGAAAGAATTTCGTACAAGACTAATTAATACAACACCTGAAGTTTGTGTAGAAAGAGCTTTAATAACTACAGATTCATACAGAATAAACAAAAATCAGCCATTAGAAATCAAAAGAGCTTTAATGTTAAAAGATATTTTAGAAAAGATGTCAATTTATATTGAGGATGAAACATTGATCGTTGGTAATCAAGCTTCTTCTAATTTAAGTGCACCTATATTCCCAGAATACGCAATGAATTGGGTTATTGATGAATTAGACGAATTTGATAAAAGACCTGGTGATATCTTCCATATTAGTGAAGAAAACAAAGAAAAACTAAAAGAAATCTATCCTTTTTGGGAGAATGATACTATTTATGATAGAGGGAAAACAGCTTTACCAGAAAGTTCTAAAATATATGCGGATTTAGGAATTATTAGTTTCTTAGGGAAAGTAACTTCAGGAGATGCTCATTTTGCTGCTAACTATCCAAGATTACTTGAATTTGGTTTGGTAGATTATGAAAGAAGAGTTAAAGAAAAATTAGATTCTTTAGATTATACAGATTATAGAAATATTCAAAAGAGTTATTTTTATAACGCATGTTTGATAGTGATTGATGCATGTAAGATATTTGCACAAAGATACTCTAAGTTAGCTAGTGAGATGGCTGAAAAAGAAAGCAATTTAGAAAGAAAGACAGAACTTTTAGAAATAGCAAGAATTACTAAAAAAGTTCCTTATGAACCAGCATCTTCTTTTCAAGAAGCATTACAAAGTGTTTGGTTTATACAATTAATATTACAAATTGAATCAAATGGACATAGTTTATCTTATGGAAGAATGGATCAATATGTAAATGAGTATTTAGAAAATGATTTAAGAAAAGGTATTATTGATGAAGATGATGCTGTAGAATTATTATCAAACCTTTGGTTAAAAACATATACAGTTAATAAGATTAGACCTTGGGGACATACAGAGTTTTCTGCAGGTTCTCCTTTATATCAAAACGTAACTGTTGGTGGACAAACAAAAGATAAAACAGATGCGACTAATAAAGCTTCTTGGTTAATTTTAAAGAGTGTTGCACAAAGTCATTTGACTCAACCAAACTTAACAGTAAGGTATCATTCAGGATTACCAAATGATTTTATGAATGAGTGTATGGAAGTAATTAAATGTGGATTTGGAATGCCAGCGTTTAATAATGATGAAATAATTATTCCTAGTTTTATTGAAAAAGGTGTTAGTGAAGAAGACGCATATAACTATAGTGCAATTGGTTGTGTTGAAACGGCAGTACCTGGTAAATGGGGTTATAGATGTACTGGTATGAGTTATGTAAATTTCCCAAAAACATTGTTAATTGCTATGAATCAAGGTAAAGATCCTAAGACTAATACACATATAATTAATGGTTTAAATACACACTTTAAAGATATAAAGTCTTATGAAGAGTTAATGGAAAAATGGGATGTGGCTATAAGAGAAATGACAAGACAATCAATTATTATTGATGCGACTTGTGACCTTGTACAAGAGGAAAACACTGCGGATGTTTTAGGTTCATTGATGACAGAAGATTGTGTTGAGCGTGGTTTAAATATGAAAAAAGGTGGAGCTGTTTATGATTTTATAAGTGGCTTACAAGTAGGCATTTCTAATATTTCTGATAGTTTAGCTGCTATTAAAAAATTAGTGTTTGAAGATAAGGTGATTACTACTACACAGTTATGGGATGCTTTAATGGATAACTTTGAGAGTGAAGAAAATCAAAAGATTAGAGAATTGTTAATAGATGCACCAAAGTATGGAAATGATAATGACTATGTAGATATGCTTGGTGTTGAAGCATATAACGTATATATTGATGAAATGAAAAAGTATAAAAATACTAGGTTTGGTAGAGGACCAATAGGTGGAGTTTATTATGGAGGTACTTCTTCTATATCAGCCAATGTTCCTCAAGGTGCTAGTACTCTAGCAACTCCAGATGGCAGAAAAGCAGGTGAACCTTTAGCTGAAGGATGTTCTCCATCTCATGGTATGGATGTTAATGGGCCTACTTCAGTATTTAAATCAGTTTCAAAATTACCTACAAAAGAGATTACTGGTGGTGTATTATTAAATCAGAAAGTAACTCCTACATTAATTAATAAAGATGGGAATAAGGAAAAGTTAATTTCTTTAATTAGAACATTCTTTAATCGATTAGATGGATATCACGTTCAATATAATGTGGTTAGTAGGGATACATTAATTGATGCTCAAATTCATCCAGAAAATCATAAGGATTTAATTGTAAGAGTTGCTGGTTATAGTGCTTTCTTCAATGTGTTATCAAAAGCAACACAAGATGATATTATTGCAAGAACAGAACAAACTATTTAAGAGGAGATAATATGAAATTACTTATTGATGATGCAAATTTAGATTATATTAAGAAAATCTGTGAATTTTATCCAATTGATGGTGTAACAACTAATCCTTCAATTCTTGCAAAAAGTGGACAAAATCCATATGTGATATTAAAGAGTATTAGAGAATACATTGGTGATGATAAAGATATGCATGTACAAGTTATTTCTAATGATGCAGATACTATGCTTTTAGAAGCTAAAAGAATTACAGAAGAATTAGGTGTTAATACTTATGTAAAAATACCTTCAACTCCTGTTGGGTTTAAGGCAATGAAGAAGTGTAAACAAGCAGGATTGAAAGTTACTGGTACTGCAATATATTCTCAAATGCAAGCTTATTTAGCCGCAAAAAGTGGTGCTGATTATATAGCACCATATGTAAATAGAATTGATAATTTAGGATATGATGGTATTGAAACTGTTAAAAGAATACAAGATATACTAGAAAACAATGGTTTAAATACTCAAATACTTGCCGCAAGTTTTAAAAATAGTAATCAAGTATTAAAACTATGTGAATATGGCGTTGGAGCAGCTACTGTAAGTTGTGATATTATTGAAAAGTTTGTGAGTGATTATAATGTGACTAGTGCAATAGAAGTGTTTGAAAAAGACTT
>CAYQNJ010000030.1:0-9498 GCA_964418835.1 uncultured Erysipelotrichaceae bacterium | reverse complement strand
CTATTTTCATTTTATTGGTCTACCCCAACATTTGACGTAGAACCTAAATTATTAATCATCGTCTTCTTCAAGTCTACTTGCGGCTTGTTTGATAACCTTTTCTTGAACGTTCATTGGAGCCGGTTCATATCTATCAAACTCTATAACAAAGCTTCCTCTACCTTGAGTCATACTTCTTAGTTCTGTAGCATAAACTCCCATCTCAGCCATAGGAACTTCAGCTTCAATTCTTTGATCTTTTTCATCAATCATATCCATTCCCATGATTATTCCACGACGTTTATTAAAGTCACCAATTAATGTACCAGTATAAGTTTCTGGTGCAACAACCTCAACTTTACCAATTGGTTCTAGTATTATTGGTCTAGCTTTTGGCATACCTGCTTTATAAGCAAGACGTGCAGCTGATTTAAATGCAATTTCTTTAGAGTCTACATCATGGTAAGAACCATCATATAGAGTTGCTTTTACACCAACAACTTTAAATCCAGCAAGAACACCCTTTTCCATACAATCTCTTAATCCTTGTTCAACTGCAGGGAAGTATTGTCTTGGTACAGATCCTCCAAATACACTTTCTTCAAATACCATTTCCTCAGAATCACATGGTTCAAATTTAATCCATACATGACCATATTGTCCTGCACCACCCGTTTGTTTTTTGTGTTTACCTTCAGCTTCTGCTTTACCAGTAATAGTTTCACGATACTGAACAGTTGGAGTTGAAGTAGAAACTTCTACCTTATATTTTGATTTAAGTTTATTTAATACTAAATCAATGTGTTGATCTCCAAGTCCATATAGTACTTGTTCTTTAGTTTCTCTATTTTTTACAAAGTTAATAGATAAATCTTCTTCACAAATTCTTTGGAAACCAAAACTTAATTTATCTTCGTCAGCCTTTGTTTTTGGCCAAACAGCAACACCTAGCATTGGTTTAGGGAACTGAATTTCTGGATAATGAACAATCTTATCTTTAGTACATAATGTATCATTTGTTTCACTTACTTGAAGTTTAATTACTGCACCAATATCTCCAGTAAATAATTTACCAACACCTACTTGGTATTTTCCATTAATTACAAATACTTGGTTTATTTTTTCATTTGTTTCTTTTTGTGCATTATAAACTACAGAGTCAGTACTTAGTACACCAGTCATTACTTTAATAAATGAAATCTTTCCTACAAATGGGTCAACTATAGTTTTAAATATAATTGCTGACATTGCTTCTGATTCATTTGTATCAAGTTTAATAACTTCATTCTTAGAATTTAGTGCATCAACATGACCTTTTTCAGCATAACTTGGGAAGTATTCAGTTATTAAGTCCATTAATCTTTCAATACCTGTTTGTTTAATTGCTGAACCACAATATACTGGTCTTATTTCACCATTTCTTACACCAATTCTTAAACCTTTAGCAAGTTCATTTGGCGCAAACTCTTCACCACTAAAGAATTTTTCCATAAGATCATCATCAGTCATTGCAATTGATTCAGCTATTTGATTATAGTAGTCAGCTACAATGTCCTTTAGTTCTTCTGGAACTTCTTGAGGTACATCTCTATTATCATAATACCAAGCTTTGTTTCTTAAAATATTAACTGAACCTATAACACCTTTATCAGACATAATTGGAACTTCAAATGGAATTACTGATTTTCCAAAATGTTCTCTTAAATCAGATAATGTTTTATCAAATGACGCATGTTCTTCATCAATTTTATTTACAAAGAATATAGCAGGAAGTTTTCTTTTATTAACTTCTTTCCAAGCTTTTTCAGTACCTGCTTCAACACCATCTTTTGCACTTACAACTATCAAAGCGTTATCACCTACTGATAAACCAGCTTGTAATTCACCTTCATAATCCAAGTATCCTGGAGTATCAATAAAATTAATTTTACAGTTTTTCCATTCCACTGGTGCAGTAGCTAAATAACAAGATTGACCTCTTCTTATTTCTTCGCTATCAAAATCTAATGTACTAGTTCCTGCAATAGTATTTCCCATACGGTCAGTAACTTTTGTGAAATATAATGCAGCATCAACTACGCTTGTTTTACCCGAACCATTATGTCCTAGTAAAACAACATTTCTTACTTCATTCGCTAAATAATCTCTCATCTGTACACCTACTTAAGCATTTCTTTTAAGTCTTCAAAGTTTTCTTTTCTGACATAATGAATTGCTTTATTCCCTTCGTTATCAAGTATTTCTTTATCTGCGCCATGTTCTAATAGATATTCAACAAGTTTTGGATATCCTATATACGCACCACGCATTAAAGCTGTACATCCACGATTATCTTGTGCATTCATATTTGCACCTTTTTCTACTAGAAGAAGTATAATATCTATCTTATAACCAGTTACTGCTTCCATTAAAGCTGTTCTACCTTCTTCATCAGTACCATTTACATTTGCACCTTGTTCAATTAGATATTTAACAACTTCATACTCTCCTAATAAAGAAGCTCTCATTAAAGAATCTCTACCTTTATTATCATGAGCATTAACATTTGATCCAGCTTCAACTAATAATTTTACTATTGATAAATGTCCTTTTTTAGCAGGTCCCATTAGAGCAGTCTTATTATACTTATCTCTTGCTCTAGTATCAGCACCGTTATCTAATAAAAATCTAACGATATCCTCATAACCTCTTTTTGAACTACGCATTAGTGCAGTTCTTCCATCACCATTTGCAATGTTAACATTTGCACCTTTTGAAACAGCTGCACATACCTTCGCAAAATCACCACTTGCTGCTGCATCAAAGAATTCTTGATTTGTTTGATCCATAGTTTATTCCTCCTTTATCAATCAAACTGTGAAAAAAGATGGACATACTACATCCATCTTAAAAACTACCTAATAATTTACAAACCTTGTTGAAAACATCTACTTCTTTGCCTTTATTTTGTACAAGAAAAACAGTTTCAAATACCCTGTCCATGATGTTTCAACTCCATTCATAATCTATATAACTATATTGTAAACGATTACAAGATTTTATCAAGTGAAATTATTGTTGTTTTACTACTCTTGTAGGATAAGGAATACCAATATCACTCTTATCAAATTCTTTTAATACCGATTGTCTTAAATCTGATTTCATTTCATACCCTAACCCAAAATCCTTTGTATAAAATATTACACTTAATTCTACAGAAAACTCCTTTAAGTTAGTACAAAACACTTTTACGATATCTTCATTGTTATGTATTTGTACTTCACTTCTTGTATCTATTAAAGATGGATGAGTAATTGTATTTCTTCTAATTATCTCTTTTGCTTTTTCTATATCACTATCATATGAAATATCAAATGATAATGAATTTCTATAGTGTGCTACTTCCGTTTTTCTATTTTCTATTATTGCAGTATTCATCACATTATTTGGGACAATAATATTTGTATTATCAATAGTTCTAATAATAGTATGTCTAAACCCTATATAGTTTACAGTCCCAGAAAGTTCTTTTTCTTTAATAATAATTACATCACCTATTTTAAATGGTTGGTATATAGATAATATAAATCCTGCCACAAAGTTACTTAGTGTTTCTTGTGCAGCTAAACCAACAATTACAGCTAATAAAGATGAAGCACCTAACACTGCAGAACCAAGTGATTTTAAAGGTTTAATGTCTGAGAAGATAATAAATAAAACAATCATATATATAACAGTAGTAATAGTTTTTATATAAAATCCTGTATTACTGTTACTTTCTGTTGGAATTATTTTCTTTAAGTACTTACTTAAAATACCCTTCATAATATATGCAATAATTAATAAACCAATACTACTAACTATAAAATTTACTAGTCCATTCACAAAAAGACTATTTCCATAATTCATAATTTCATCAAAATTCATAAAAAACCTCACTTACATCATTTATTATATATCATAACCATTTTTTAATATACTTACGTATTCTTTATAGTTTGGCATATATTTAGATAATATATCATAAAATTTCTTAGAATGATTTGGTTGTATTAGATGTGCATATTCATGTAGTAAAACATAATCAATACACTCAATTTGATAATGGATTAAAGCTGTATTTAAAGTTATTTTATTTTTTGTCGGAACACAAAAGCCCCACCTACTCTTTAACAGCTTCACATTAATACTAGGATATCTATATATATTATTTTCTTCTAACATCTTGTCCCATTGATGTCTTTTATTATTTAATATTTCTAATAAAATATTATCTGCATACTTATAAAATAATTTTTTTACATAAAATTCATCCAAGTCTCTTGTTTTAATTTCTACAGTGTCTTCATTAAAAATAACACTATTTCTATTAGCTTTTACAATTTTTAATTTCTTTTTTTCATTTAAAAAATAAATTGATTCTTCATTAAATAAATTATTATTGTTGTTTTGTTTTCTTTGTTGTTTTTCAATAGAGTTAATAACCCAATCAGCTTTTGAATCGATAAAACTAACAATATCTTTTAATGAAAATCTATTATTACATGTAATTAATATCTCATTATTAGCTGAGGTTCTTAAATACATGTTTTTAATTCTTTTTCTTACTATTATTACAGGATATTCATAATCCCCTATTTTTACTTTCATATTACCTCTATAAATTAAGTAATTGAGTAAACTCAATTACTTAATAATTATACCATTATTGTTTCTTTTTGATTTTTAGTTTGTTTAATCCTAATAGTACTATAGATCCAACTAATAACAATTTATAAACATTAGTACTTAGTTTATTTGAAGTATCAACTACTTGATAAGTAATAGTATTATTTGGTGTTTCAGCTTTAGTTATTGGTTTATCAATAAAATGTTGTATTTCATTTGTATTTTTATTTGGATTATTATTATCTCCATAAGTAGCTATATTAATAATTGGATTTATATCATAACCATTTACTTTAACACTAAAACTAAATGTAATTTCTTCATTAGGTTTAATACTAGAATAATTAAATCTTACTTTATTATCAATATATTCTCCATATTCACCAACACTATTAAATATGGTTCCTAAAGGAATATCATCTACTACAACAATATCATTTGCTTCTACTATCCCTTCATTAACAATAGTTACATAATAAGTTATTACATCATTTAAGTTTACTTTTGACTTATCTATAGGATCACTACTTTTAATACCATTTATGATAATCTTTGGATTTTTAACTTCTTCTGTATAAAAAGATTCATTATTAATAACTACTTCACCTTGATTGATAATTTCTTTTATTTCATCATTTTTAGACACTTTAACGCTAAACTCAACAAATCCTACATCATTAATCCCTACATCATTAAATGTCCATTCTAGTCGATTTAAATCACTATTATAGAAACCATCATCAGTAGCACTACCTTCAACATAAGTACTTCCTATAGGTATATCATCATAGACATTTATAGTACTTAAAGAAGAAGTGTTATTTGAATAATTAATTCTATAAGTTATTACATCATCATCTCTTACTGGATAATAGTTTAAATCTATATCTTCTAATTCATTTATTTTAACAATCTGTTTACTAATACTAGGAAAAGAAATTGCGGAATCAAATGTTTCTTGATATATTTCAGATTCAATACCAAGTTTTACTTTGTTATGTACAATATCAAGTTTTTGGTGTATTTCTTTTTGTGAAATATCATCCCAATCATATTCATAATAAAATCTATATTTAGAATTACTAGATAAATTATTACCCCTTATTCCAAATGCGGTAATCTTTTTATTTGATATTTCTGTAGTTAACAAATCTAGTGAAGACTTAGATATTGAGTATATTCCTTCGTTGTTTGTTAATGGTAATTCTACCTTATTCCAAAACTCATCCTCAAAATTATATAGAGATTTATTATCTAAGCTAACTCCAATTAATGATTTAGTTTTATCACTTACTGTATTAGGATTTTCTAAAGTATAAAAGAAATCTAATACTGGAACTTTATCATCAGATTCATTAGTATCATATAAACTAGCTTCAAATGAAATATTATTTAGTTTATACTCTCCTAAATCAATTTCTTCATATGGTAAAACATCCACGCTTACACTATTAATACTTAAACTATTATCAGTTAATAAGGAATTATTATTAAATACTATTTCAAAACCAATAGGATCGTCCTTACTTCTTAATATAGGTAATGCATTCTTTTCTATCGTGGCTCCACCTATTCTTACAGGAATAATTCCAACACTATCTATATTTTGTTTTGGTACAAAATCAGATTTAATAGTACTGGTGGTAACAATTTTTTCTCCATAATCAACATCCTTATTAATGATTGTTGAATAATGTATTGTTGGAAGTTTGTATGATACAGGATAATTATTAAATTTCCAAGTAATTACTGTATCTCCATTTTCATTTTTACTTTCTTCTACTGTGTATGATGGAGAAGTATTTCTTGTATTAACTTCAATCCATGAACTAGCTTCATTTGCTTTTTTCGCATAATTTGTGATGTTTATTCCTGCATTTCCATTAGAGGAACTATCTTGATTAATTTCACCATCATAGACTATTCCCCATTTTTCTTCTACATCATTTGATCCATTTATTGGATTTAGTGATTTAGGAATTGTTTCTGTTACTGTAATATTATCTAAACTATTCAGTCTTACAGGTGCACTAGTACCAATTTCTATATCATAAAATACTTGTCTTTGATTTGTATCTAAATTGAATACTTCCTTTTCATTTAATTCATTTATTTTTTGCGAAACATGTTTATTTACATATGTATTATATGGTTGTACATAGAAGGTTCCTCCTACTAAGCTAGGCGCATGAGTATAGTTACCATCTCTATTTCCAACAGCATTACTTTTTGATGATGTGACTAAATCACCATTAATATCATATGTAGGCTTTATTAAACCTAATTTTATATCTTGAAAGTGAAGATACATATCTAAATCATCACCTAAACTATTATATACATTTTCTCTTTTATAAATATTTCCTTTAAAATCAATGGCTTCTAATTCTCCCAATACTACTCCAACTCTTTTTGGATCATTATTTAAATACATTTCTTGTGTTTTATTATTTATTAAAGAAGAAGCTTTAACTTTTATTGCAGGATATGTGACTGGCCCTCTATAAGTAATTACATAACTAGGATTTTCAAATACTGATTTAGCTAGAAATCCTACAACTTTATATCCAGCCTCTTTTGCACTTTCGGGAGTTTTAAAAAGTTTAAATCCATTTTCATTCTTTACTTGACTAATATGGGCGTTATACATTTCTTCTTCATTACTCCAACCAGTTTTATCATCTTTTGTAACAAAGTAGAATTCTTTTAGTAATGGTTCTTCAAAAGAAATAGGGCTAGAAAATTCTTCATTAGAGCTTAATACTTCAAACATATCTGTATCAAACTTCATTAAACCCCAATAAGTTTCTATATATTCTCTTGTAGGATTTTTATACATCAATGATGTGTGCGCAAATTGTACTAAATCTCCTGGATACACTTTATAATCAGGAGGTAGATTTCTATCTGCATCTTTTTTTATTAAATTAAACCTTTCCTTTGTAGTAGGGTTTATTACAAATACTGTCATAACACTTACTGGACCTCCTGACATTCCAGGACCCCCACCTTGAGGAATACCTCTAGTATATGCATCTTTATTATCACTAGATACAAAATCATTTATTAAAACACCTTCTTTTGAGTATGTTTCTAAAGATTTAATTTCTAGATTATATATTAACTTTTCAACAGTTTGCTTTGGATTATTTAAGGTTATTACATATGCCCCAAATGGATAATGATCATCATTGTAATCTTGTCCATCCAAGTTATTTTTATAAAAGTTATGAGTTACTTTATTTAGTAATGAATCAAATGAATAATTACTTATTTCCACTAATAACTTATTATCATTTTGGGTAATATTAATGTTTCCACCATTATATATCTTGTTGAAATCTGTAATATATTCTTTATTATCATAAGGTAAATTTCTAACAATATACCCATCATCTAAAGCTGTATTATTTTTAAATTTATTTATAGTTTGATTAGGATTAGCTTCTAATACAAGTTTAATTTTTGAGTTTTCATCAGGAATTTCTTGACCTTTAATGCCTTTACCAGGTTTATTAGAAATAAGTTCTAAAAGTAAACCAAACGTAGGATTACTATTATGATCTCCTTCATATTGTAACCTTGCATTCATATTAGTTTTTGCACTAACCTTAATATCTTCTCCAGACGTTTCTAAGGAACTGTCATCAATACTCATTTTAAAAATTGGTGCAGGAATTACTGTGTTATTACTTGCATCATTTACACTTACTACCCAATTAATAGTTCCAACTCTAGGTGATACATTTTGATTATTAATAGAAATGCTACCTTCAATAGTACTTGAATCTTCTTGAGTAATAATATTGATATTCTCTAGCCATCCCATAGCCTTAACATCCCAACTAGCTATACTAGTAGGTACAGGTAGAGTTGCTTTAAAATGGAATGTTCCATTATTTACAGTTGATAATGAATCTTCAGATATAGTACTATACGCAGTTCTATATACAATCTTATCAAAACTTCTTATAACCTTATTAAAATACCCACTATCATTACCTGCATTATCATTCTCATCCCAAATTGGAGTTCCATCATACACATTTGATAATACAAAATCATTTAAAATAACTTTTGTATTATTTTGTGAAGATTCTTCACTTATAAATGATCTAAACATCATTTTTGGAAATGGTGATGAATATCCATTAATAATAAATTCAATATCTTCATCACTTAAAGAACTGTTTAATTCCATATTAAATAAATCATTTACTTCATTTAACTGATTATATTCATACAATGATTCTTCAATTATCTCTTCTTTAACTAACTCTGGCACAACTATTTCTTCTAAAACTTCTTTATCTTCTAATATATCTTCTTCAATATATACATTTTCTATTATAATTTCTTCAATTATTTCTTCTTCAACTGTGATTATATCTTCAGAAGTTTCTACTTCATGTTCTTGAGTTTCTTGTTTGTTTATTTCTTCAGATGCAATACTTTCTACTATAGTTTCATCTATAATTTCTTCTTCAATAATTTCTAAGTTTGTTTCTTGATCTGTTATTTCTTCTACTTCAATAATTTCTTCTTGTAGTATTACTTCTTCATTTATGGCTTCACTATCTTGCGCAAACAGCATAGAACCATAAACAGAAGAAAATATAATTGATGTAAGTAAAATAAATCTTATTAACTTTTTCATTTGTTTTTTCATACTATCTCCTATCATCGACATAAATAAGTCGCATACTAACTAATTAGTATTAGAAGTAGTATTCCTAATTTAAAAGTTTAACTTTACTTTTAAATTTGATTAATGTACAATAATTATTGCACTATGGCGGTCGTGGTGAAGTTGGTCAACACTCTGGATTGTGGCTCCAGCACTCGCGGGTTCAAGTCCCGTCGATCGCCCCA
>CAYQNJ010000029.1:0-9873 GCA_964418835.1 uncultured Erysipelotrichaceae bacterium | reverse complement strand
CTTCTTTCCAAATTAATATTATTTCAAATAAACATAAACACATATATTATTATTTTAATTTAATGTATGTGTTTTCTTATATCCTAGTTCTAATGTTAATAGGTTATTTTTATAGCTTAATTAATATAATTAGATAAGTTGAGATTAAACTTATTTTTAAATTATATGCTAGAATAAGTGGTGTTTATTAGATTTAGTTAGTAAAAACCTTTTTACATAGATAAAATAGTCTATGTTAAACATCTTTGATAGACGATTTCTCTTGTTTGAATTAAGTTTTAGATAGACCAAGAGATATTATTTGAAAGGAGGATGACTAATGGAACTTTATACTCAAATAAAAAAATATAGAACAAACATGAATTTATCACAAGAAGAACTAGCAGAAAAAATTTATGTTACAAGACAAACTATTTCTAACTGGGAAAACAACAAGAATTATCCAGATATCCATAGTCTTCTATTACTAAGTTCATTATTTGATGTGTCTCTTGATCAATTAATTAAAGGAGATATTGAAATTATGAAAAAAGAAATTGATAAACTAGAACAAAACAAATTCAACAAGGATTCTACTATATTTGGTGTACTACTTCTTATTACTGTCGTATCAGTAATTCCTCTTACTAAGTTATTTGGTTACTATGGATTATTTGTATCTGCATTAATATGGTTAGTATCTATGTACTATGCATTTAGGATTGAAAAAATAAAAAAAGATAATGATATTCATTCATATAAAGAGATAGTGAGTTTTGTGGAAGGTAAGCGTTTGGATGAAATTGAAACAGCTAAAGAGTCTGGGAAAAGTTCATATCAAAAAGTATTAATGTTATGTGTAGCAGCAATTATTACATTTATAGTATTACTATTATTTGATAAGTTAATATAGAAAGAATTTATACTCTATGAATAAAGTAATTGATGAATACTTAATTTATGAAATATTATCTGTAGTAAGTGAAATACCTTATGGTAAAGTAGCAACTTATGGACAAATAGCTAAACTGATTGGAAGAGAAAAGAATTCTAGATTAGTAGGTAAGGTTTTAAGTATGTCTGAATACTATGGTAATTACCCATGTCATAGAGTGGTAAATCATATGGGAAGACTAGCACCTAACTTTATTGAACAATTTGAATTGCTAAATGAAGAAGGCATTAAATTTAAGAGTAATGGTTGTGTAGATATTAAGGAATATTTATGGAAGGTATAAAACTTGTGTTTAAACACAAGTTTTTGTTTTGAAAGTTAATTTCGTTTTGTTACCTTATAATAAATATAGGAGGATACTTATGAAGAAGAAATTATATTTAATGAGACATGGACAAACTTTATTTAATATTCAAAAGAAAATACAAGGATGGTGTGATGCTCCTTTAACAGAGTTAGGTATAGGACAAGCAAGGATTGCAGGACAGTATTTTAAAGATAATAATATTACATTTGATGCTGCATATAGTTCTACTAGTGAAAGAGCTTGTGATACTTTAGAAATAGTCACAGACTATAAGATGCCTTATACAAGATTGAAGGGATTAAAAGAATGGAACTTTGGTTTATATGAAGGTAAGGATGAGATACTAAACCCTCCATTACCTTATGGAGATTTCTTTGTACAATTTGGTGGAGAAAATGAACAACAACTTCAAGATAGGGTTGTAAAGGCTCTAAAGGAAGTTATGGAGAAAGATGGTCATAATTCAGTAATTGCTGTATCACATGGTGCTAGTTGTGCACAGTTTATTAGATATTGGGAAAAGTATAATGTTGCTCAATATAAAAGAGGTATAAAGAATTGTGCAATATTTGTATATGAATATGAAGATGGAATATTTAGTTGTAAAGAAATAATTAACCATGACTTTAGTGAAATAGAAAAACCCCAACAAATAGGATTTAAGACTGTATAAAATATTAAAAAGAATAATTGTTTTACAATTATTCTTTTTTTACTGTAATTTATCTTTTAATAGATTTAATAAAAGCTCTGTTGGTTTTGATAGTAATTGATATTTCTTCCAAATGATTATTAATTGTGCATTTAATAATGGTTTTAATGGTATAAATTTTAGGTTTTTATTACTTACAATATTACTTAAACATAATGCATAGACATTGCTTTCTTCTACAATTATAGATGCATTATAAAGTAGATTATAAGTACCTATGATATTAGCTTTTCTTTGATTACCGCCAATCCAACCAGCAATTTCATTTTTTAATAAGGATTGATCAGAAACTAATAAAGGTACATTTTTTAATTGAGAAGGTGTTATATAATCATTACTAGCTAGTTCACTATCACTTCTCATTAATAATCCCCAAGTATCGTGATAAGGTAGTTTTAAGTAATCATACTTACTTAGATCAACAGGTTCTATAACTATTCCAAAGTCTAATATACCTGTATCAATCCTTTCCATCACATCATATCCAGTTCCACTATACAACTTTAGTTGTATTTGTGGATATTTAATTTGAAGTGAATTAATAATCTTTGCGATTATTTTAAAACCTTCACTTTCAGCTGAACCAATATTAATGATTCCTGATACTATTTCATCTAAATTATGTATTTCAGAAGTACTTATTTCTACTAATCTAAATATCTCTTCAGCTCTTCTTTTAAGTAATAATCCTTCTTCGCTTAATGTAATATTTCTTTTACCTCTTATTATTAGTTGTTTACCCAATTCATCTTCTAACTCTTTTATTTGTCTAGAAAGAGTAGGTTGTGTTATGTGTAACGCTTTTGCGGCTTTAGAAAAACTACCTTCTCTAGCAATAGTTAGAAAGTATCTTAAAGTTCTTAATTCCATATTTATCACCTAAATTTATTATATGCTTAAAAAGCATAATAATAAATAATATATAAGTATTTGTAATATTAAAATATAATAGATATTATTAAATTGTGATGTTATATCATAAGGAGAAAAAAATATGGTTGGAAGTATAGCAGGTGTTTTAACAACATTAGCATTTGTGCCTCAAGTGTTAAAGGTAATTCAAACAAAAGATACTAAGTCATTATCATTAGGAATGTATTCAATGCAAGTAGTTGGTATATTCTTATGGTTAGTACATGGATATCTTATTAAAGATACAGCGCTTATAGTCGCAAATACAGTTACATTTTGTTTGGCTTTAATTATTTTAGTTTACAAACTAAAGTATAAATAAGAAAGGTGGAATATTATGAGTTTCAAAGATGGGTTTTACTGGGGTGGTGCATTAGCTGCCAATCAATGTGAAGGTGCTTATTTAACTGATGGTAAAGGGTTAAGTATGGCTGATATGTTGCTTGGTGGAGATGTTAATACTCCTCGTACATTTTGTCCTACAATTCAAAATGACAAGTTCTATCCTAGCCACGATGCAATAAAGTTCTTTGATTTTTATAAGGAAGATATTGCGTTATTTGCAAAAATGGGATTTAACATGCTTAGAATATCTATTGCATGGAGTAGAATTTATCCTAATGGTGATGATGAAGTACCTAATGAAAAAGGATTACAATTTTATAATGATGTGTTAGATGAATGTAGAAAACACAATATTGAGCCTTTAGTTACTTTATGTCATTTTGAAATTCCATGGAATATTGCTAAAACATATGGTGGTTTCTATAATAGAGAAGTTATCGATATGTTTGTAAAGTATGCGACTACTTGTTTTGAAAGATATAAGAGTAAAGTTAAATATTGGATTACATTCAATGAAATTAACTTAGGTACCGCAAAAGAAGGGGCTTATAATACATTAGCTTTAGTTGAACAAGAAGATTTAGATAGAATTGAACCTTGTCCTAAGGATGATTTAAAAGATGATCCTCAAAAGAGATTTAATGCATTACATAATGTTTTTGTAGCGAGTGCATTAGCTGTAAAAGCTGGTAAGAAAATCAATCCAGAATTTGTAATAGGAAATATGGTTTGTCACATTACTACTTATCCATTAACTTGTAATCCAAAAGATATACTTGCTTGGCAAGCAAAAGATGCAATATTCTTAGATTTATGTGGGGATGTTCAAGTTAAGGGAGCTTATCCAGAGTTTGCTTTAGCATTCTTTAGGAAGAATAATATTGATTATTCGTTTATTACTGAGGAAGATAAAAAAATCCTTAAAGAAGGTGTTGTTGATATGTATACTTTCTCATATTACATGACTAATTGTGTTACTGTAGATTCAGAAGCTGAAACTATTGGTGGTAACTTTATTGGAGGAGCAAAAAATCCTTACTTAAAAGCTACTGATTGGAACTGGCAAATAGACCCAGATGGTTTAAGATATACATTAAATCGATTAACTAGTAGATATCCAGGTATTCCTTTAATGGTAGTAGAAAATGGATTAGGAGCAATTGATAAGGTTGAAGAAGATGGTTCTATTAAGGATGATTATAGAATTGATTACTTTAGACAACATATACAAGCAATGTCAGATGCAGTTGATGATGGGGCTAACTTACTTGCTTATACTACTTGGGGACCAATTGATATTGTTAGTGCGGGTACTGGTCAAATGTATAAACGTTATGGATTTATATATGTAGATAGACATGATGATGGTACTGGAAATTTTGAAAGAAGAGAAAAAGATTCATTCTATTGGTATAAAAAAGCTATTGAAAGTAATGGTAAAGATTTAGATTAGAAGGCTATGCCTTCTTTTTTATGTTTATGTAAAATGATATAATTTTATAAACTAGGTGGTTTTATGAGAAAGATAGTTATTATTTTAATATTAATGTTTATATTTGGTTGTAGTAGCGTTAATCAAGATGATGTTTTAAATGAGTATAACGCTGCTTATAATTTTTTTAATAGTTTTCAATCTTATACAGGTTTAATAAAGAGTGAGTTTAATATTGATAGAAAGTTAAATAAAGATAGCAAGGATATTTTAGAAACAACCGTATATCTTATAGATGGAGAACTTAAAAAAGATGGAAGTAATTATAATACAAGATATAATTCTAGTTTTGAAAGTATGGATATAAAAACATGGTATTTAGATGGAATAGCTTACCTAGATAATGCTGGTTATAAGTTATCGTATAAAGATACACTTCAAAATTATTTTAATCAAACAAGACTTTATTATTCTTTATTACCGATGGACATTTCTATTGATGATATAAAAGAAATAAAAAAAGCTACACCTACTTCTTATAAGTTTATATTAAATGAAATTGGATCTTTAAAACTTGCTAAACAAAGTTTATTTAATAATTTAGGATATAATGATGAGGTTTTTAAGTTAGAGAATATAGAATCTTCATATACGGTAAATATTGTGGATGATAGTATTTCTAGAATTGATATCGAAGGTATTATGGATGGATTCTTTGTGAATGAGTATGTGTCTATAAAGTTTAATGAGGAAATTAATTATTCAAATATTAATACCACTAAAATTGAACCAATAAACAATGTAGAAGAGTTTAATATGAACAATATTAAAACTATTAATGAAAGTATTTATAGTATTAAAAATAAAGAAGATTATGTGCATTTCTTATTGAATAAAGGATATTCTAAGGATGATGATAGTATGTACTCTTTAACTATTAATGATGGTTCAAGGTATGTTTATGACTTTAGTAATAAAGAATACATTTATCAATATCAAAACAATTCTTATAAATATAACTGGAATAGTGATATAGGAAGCAGCAGTACATGTATATATGATTTTAAGAGTAAATCAATTATTGATGGTGATTGTGATGATAATACTATATTTTATTTGGGTGTTAATAGAAAAAGTTTTATGATAGATGTAAATAATTCAGGAATAAATGATTATAGTGTTTTAGATTAAGGAAGGAAGTAAGGAATATGAAAAAACTACTAGTTTTAATTTTATTAATTGTACTGGCAGGTTGTGGGAGTGTAAATGAAGATCCTATTACTACATACAATAATGCATTAGAAAAGTTTAATAACAAAGAATCATATACAGCAGATGTAAACAATCATCTAACTGTACATTTACAAGGGACAGAATTATCTGAAGATGGTAGTAAAACTGAAAAAGCTGTTGAAGGTCAATTTATTTATTCTGATGGCAAAACATATAATACTTTTACTATTAAACCAAATGGAAATACAATAGAAACATGGTTTGATGGTAATAAAACATATGTGAATGATGGTGGAGAGAAGTTTTATTATACTGATACATTTGAGAATTATAGTTCAAATTTGTCAACTTTTTCAGGTATAAAACCTGTAGAACTTACTGAAACAGAATATAGTGAAGTTGAAAAAAATGATAATGTCTACTCTTTCAAACTTACAGATGAAGGTGGATATAAAATATTTCAAACAAATAAGGCGTTTTTTGATTCAATGACTTCAGGTATATTTGTGCTTGAATCATCAACAATCGATAACTACAAGGTTACTATAGAATCTGATGAAATAAGTAAACTAGAGGTTACTGGTATATTTAAAGGTAGTTTTCAAGGTTATCCAATGGAGTTAACTTATAATGAAACGGTGCTATATACTACATCTGGTTCTATTGAAAAACAACCTACTATAGAAGAATTCCAAAATACAGATATTATAGAAGAAAATGAACCTCAAAGTAGTACTCCAGGAGGAATTGTAGTCACAAACTTAAGTGAGTTTAAAAGTTATCTAGAATCAATCAACTTTAAAACTACTGATAATAATTTATATACATTACAAGGTGAAACTACTTCATTTACATATGATTTCTTAAATCAAAAGCACTATTTGATATATGAAAATATAGAATATAATTATTATTGGACAAGCGATACTGGTAATACTGGAAGTTGTGTGTATGATTTTAAACTTGATTCAACTACAGGAGAATGTGGTGATAAAGATGTACACAATATTAAAGAAGCTAAGAAAAGCTTCTTGTATGATATTGAATATTTAGGTATAACTGATTATTCAATTCTAAAATAATTCATTAAGATTGTTATAGTTTTTAACAATCTTTTTTAATGGGAAATCTTTATATTTGTCTACTAGGTTTTCATTGTATATTGCTATAACATCTTTTACACCTGATTCATAAGCACCTTTGATTCCTGATATAGAATCCTCAAATATTAATGTATCTTCTGGATTAAAATTCATTAGTTTTAATGATGCTTTATACATTTGTGCTTTATTGTCAAAAGTACCATCATCATAAACAATTGTACTTACATCAAAGTATGAATCTAGGTTAAATGTTTTAATAAAGAAGTCTATGTTTTCTTTAATAGAAGCACTAGATATAGTAAAGGGTATGTTTTTACCTATTAATACTTTAAATAAATCAGTTGCGCCTTCTATTAGTTTAGCACCACCTTCAATATCATTAACTAAGCCTCTATATATAGCTTCTTTTCTAATAGATTCATTTATTAATTGTTCTTTTGTTAGAGAATCATTTGTAATATATTTAAGTATGTTTTCGTTAGTAAATCCATTAAGTTTATGGTTAAGTTCTTCTTTAGTTAATGGATATCCTCTTAATTCTTCTGAAATTTTACCCCAAGCAATCAAATGATATTTTCCATCATCAAATAATGTCCCATTGAAATCAAATATTACACTTTTTATCATAGTCTTTACCTCAATTAAATTCTATAAAAGATTGACTATTAAAACAAGGTTTGTATTATAGATATATAGAGGTAATTGTGATGAAATATTCTATAATAATTGTTGCGGCGGGTATGGGAACTAGGATGAATCTAGGTTACAACAAGGCTTATTATCGTTTTAAAAATAATAAAACAGTTTTAGAAACTACAATGAACATCTTTTTAAATGATGACAGATGTACTCAAGTAATAGTTGTTAGTGGTGTACAAGATTATAGAGACAATATTAAAGATGATATAAACGGAAAGATTGTAATAGTTTCAGGTGGAGATAGCAGACAAGAAAGTGTGTTTAATGGTTTAAAAGCAGTAAATGAAGAAGTTGTATTAATTCATGATGGTGCTAGACCATTTGTGAGTAAAAATATAATTAATAATGTGATTAAGGCTATGGAAACTAATGATGCTTGTTGTGTGATGATTCCTTTAAAAGATACTATAAAGAAAGTTATAGATAATAATATTATTGAAACTATTCCTAGAGATACTCTAAGAGCTGCACAAACACCACAAGCATTTAAGTTTAATTTATTGTGGTGTTGTATGAAACAAGCGTTTAAGGATAATTATTTAGGTACTGATGATTCAAGTATTGTAGAGAAATATAGTGATGTGAAAGTAAAAGAAGTAATTGGTGAAGAAGAAAATTATAAGATAACTACACCAAATGATATTATAGGTTTATAAGAGATACCTTCTATAATTTATAGGAGGTTTTTTTATGTTTTGTCCTAGATGTTTAAATGATGATCAAGCTTATTTTTATTATGGAAGTAAAGGTTATTATTGTAGGAAGTGCATTTCTTTTAAAAGAGTTTTATTAGAAGAAGAGTTAAATATTATTGATGTTAGTGAAATAAAAGATGATGCATATGAATATACTTTAAAATATCCTCTTACAAATAAACAAAGAGAAATAAGTAAATTATGTTTAGAAAATATTAATTATAGCGATGTATTAATTGAAGCAGTATGTGGTGCTGGGAAGACTGAAATTGTAATAGAAACTATTTCTCATTACTTAAAGGAAAAGAAAAAGGTTTGTTTTGCAATATCTAGAAGGCAGGTAGTACTAGAGGTTTCTAAAAGACTTCAAGAAATATTCATAAATTCTAAGGTTGTAGGGGTATGTCAGGGTAGTACTGATGATATTGATGGTGACTTAATAGTTTGTACTACCCATCAGTGTTATAGGTATTATAAGGTTTTTGATTTATTGATATTAGATGAACCTGATGCATTTCCTTATAAGGGAAATGAGTTATTGAAGAATATTGTAAGGACTTCTTGTAAAGGGAATATGATTTATTTAACAGCCACTATTGATGAATATTTAATTAATAGAATAAATAATAATTCTATAGTTCATTTAAAGTTAGATAAAAGACCTCATGGTTATGATTTAATCGTACCTGATGTTAAAATAACTAGTTTTATATTCATGATTGTTAACTTAATGAAATGGTTAAATAAACATAAGGATGGTTATTGTTTGATATTTGTGCCAACTATTGAGCTTTGTGAAAGATTGTATAGGATCTTAAATATGTTTTACATTATAAAATATTGTCATAGTAAATTAGACACAAAGGATAAGGTTATTGATAGCTTTAGAAGCAAAAAAATCAAGATACTTATTTCTACTACAATTTTAGAAAGAGGAGTAACAATAGAAAATATAAATGTATGTGTATTTTATAGTGATCATAAAGTGTTTGATTTAGCTTCATTAATTCAGATGAGTGGAAGGGTTGGGAGAAGTTTTAATTTCCCTACAGGAGATTGTGTATTTTTAAGTACCAGTAAAAATAAAAATGTGGATGATTGTATTGAAGTGTGTAAGAGGGCTAACAATGGATAGATGTTTACTATGTGATAATGCTATTTCTAATAAAGCAAATATGTATGAACTTGTGTTTATAGATGATGTAATTTGTTTTAAGTGTAGAAACTTATGGATTAAAAATAAGAAGAAATATTTTATTGAAGGAATTAAAGTAGATAGCAGTTATTTGTATGAAGAAAATTTTTCTAGAGCTTTATTACAATATAAGGAATGTTTTGATGAAGCATTATATAAAATATTTTTATTTAGATATTTAAATTATTTTAAAGTGAAGTATTTTAATTATTCAATTATACCTATGCCTAGTAGTAAAAAGAGTTTGGAAGAAAGAGGATTTAATCATTTAACTAAAATATTTGAGGATACTAATATGAATATAGT
>CAYQNJ010000028.1:0-11750 GCA_964418835.1 uncultured Erysipelotrichaceae bacterium | reverse complement strand
TGCAACACTTTATGAAAAAGGTATTTTTAAAGGTGATTTAATGACTTTTAGAAAGGTTAACTCTAAACTACAAGGACACCCAAATATGAACTATGTGGATGGTGTTGATATGAGTACAGGCTCACTTGGGCAAGGGATAAGTGCTGCAGTTGGTATGGCAATGGCTAATAAGTTATCGAAAAATGACCATAGAGTTTATGCTTTACTTGGTGATGGTGAGTGTAATGAAGGTCAAGTTTGGGAAGCAGCAATGGCTGCGGCTCATTTTAAGCTTGATAACTTGTGTGCTGTTTTGGATGTGAATGGTTTACAAATTGATGGAGATACAGTTGAAGTAATGGACTCTAGACCTCTTGATAAGAAGTTTGAAGCATTTAATTGGAAAGTAATACGAATAGATGGACATAATTTAGATGAAATACGAGATGCATTAAATAAAGCAAAAGAAACTAAAGGAAAACCTACTTTGATATTTGCGAAAACAATTAAAGGAAAAGGTGTTTCTTTTATGGAAAATAATTATGCTTGGCATGGTGTTGCGCCTAATAAAGAGCAACTAGAACAAGCATTAGCAGAAGTGGAGGCAATGTAATATGGGTAAGGCAACTAGAGAAGCGTATGGAGAAGCGTTAGCTAAATTAATTGTTGAAGATGAAAAGATTGTTGTATTAGATGCGGATTTAACAAAGTCTACTAAAACAGCAGATGCAAAAAAGGTTTGTCCTGAAAGACATTTTAATATGGGTATTGCAGAAGGTAATATGATAAGTGTTGCAGCTGGTATTGCTTCTAGTGGTTATACAGTATTTGCGTCAACTTTCGCAATGTTTGCAACAGGAAGAGCATGGGAACAAGTAAGAAACTCAATTGCATATCCACATTTAAATGTGAAGGTGTGTGGTACTCATGCGGGTATTGCAGTTGGTGAAGATGGAGTTAGTCATCAAGCTATTGAAGATATAGCTACTATGAGGGTTATTCCTGGTATGGAAGTTTATTCTCCTTGTGATGAAGCGGAAACTAAGGCAGTAATCAACTATGTTGCTAAAACAAAGAATCCTTGTTATGTAAGACTTGGAAGATCTAAGGTTGATGATGTTTATAGTAGTGATGAAGTGTTTGATTTTAGTAAGATTAAAGTAGTTACTAAAGGAGAAGATATTGCAATATTTGCGACTGGTTTAATGGTTCAAGAAAGTTTAAAAGCCGCAAAAGCTTTAGAACAAGAAGGAATCAAAATCACTGTAGTTAATGTTTGCAGCATTAAACCTCTTGATGAAAAAGGTGTTGAAGAAATACTAAAAACTCATAAACACATAATAACAGCTGAAGAACACAATGTTATTGGTGGTTTAGGAAGTGCTATATCTGATGTAAGTGTTAAATTATGCCCAAGAACAATCACTAAGATTGGTGTTCAAGACACATTTGGTGAAAGTGGAGCAGTTAACGCACTACTAGAAAAATATAAACTAACTTCTACTGAAGTAGTTAATGTTGTAAAAAGCTTAATTTAGTCAAATGAAAAATCGTCCTTATAAGACGATTTTTTACTTTATCTTTTAAACACAATCTTTCCATCAAATATAGTTAATGTCACTTCAACATCATCTAAATGATATTCAGGCACATCTAATACATTTTTATTTAGTACAGTTATATCTGCAAGTTTTCCAACTTCAATTGTTCCTAGTATACTTTCTTTTCCTAAGTTGTATTGACCACCATAAGTCCAAGCCTTTAATAATTCAGAAACTGAAATTGTATTTTGTTTATTGAAAGGCACACTTGAATCAGGGAAAAGACCATAAACGCTATTGTAAATAGACTCAGGAATATCATCTACTAGTAGTGGTAAGTCAGTTGCACATGATATAACTACATCATTGTCAAGCATAGCTCTACGATTCCAGTAATTCTTGCCTCTTTCGACACCGATATTTTTATTGATCATAGCTATTTTTTCTTCTCTTTTTGCGATTGACATTATTTGTGGATAAATCTCAGCGACTACACCTAATTCACCCATAAGTTTAAAGTCATTAGCATCTGAGCATTCTAAGTCAGTTATTGCATGTCTGTTAACAAGTTTGCCATTAGAATCTTTTTTACATTTATTAAAGATATCTAGGCATTTTTTAATTGCTCCATCTCCTTGAGCATGTAGTGAAAATCTCATATCAAGACTATCAGCCGTAAGTGTATCCGCTTCTAACTTATCCCAATCAATATCTTTTTTGCATATTGTATCTTCACATAGATAAGGTTGTTTTAAATAGCCTTCTAATTGACTTATAGAGCCATCAGTCATCTGATTGTATCCAGAGAAGCATAAATACTCATCGTTATACTTTTCTTTCATATTCAAGCCGTAATCAACATCCATGTCATAACCTACAGGTTGGCTCATAAAGTTAACTCTTGCAGTTAGCTTGTTTTCGTTTTTTAACTTATTTAGCTTATCAGTGAAATTGTAATAATTATCAAAGCCCATTTCTTTTATTGAAGTAATACCTTTAGAGTTAAGCATTGCTAGGTATTTAATAAACTCTTTTTCAGCTACATCATCTTTATTTAAGATGTACTCTAATAACTTCCAATAACCTTCTGAATAGCATTTACTATTATCAAACTCAAATCTTTGTTTAGCGTTGTCATTTAGAATACAAGTTTCTTGTCCTTCGTGAAAGATGATTACAGATTTATCTTTAAATTCATTTAAATCTTCATCACTAATATCATCTAGTTTTAAATGATTCATAAGCACAACATCATCACTAGAGTTTTTAATGTACTCAAATACTTGTTCTTTTGTTTTGTATGAAGAACAATCAAAAGGAAAAATAGTTAATAGATAGCCTGTAAAAAAACAATGTGAATCAACAAATCCTGGTAAAACCATTTGGTCCTTAAGGTCAATAATTTTTGTGTCGCTTTCAATTTCAGGTTGATTGTTTCCTACATAAGTAATTTTATTGTTTTCGATTTTTATGTAGCCGTTTAGAAGATTTCTTGATGATCCTGTAAAAATACTAGAGCTTTTTAATACGATATTAGTCATTTTACCCTCCACACATATGTTCTAGTGAAAAATATACCACAATTAGTCAATTTGATAGTATCATACATGGAAAGGGCTTACAACATCTAAATTTCATATAATATTTACTATATTGACACCCTATATAGTGCGTGCTACTATAAAAGCGGTATAAAAACCACGATAACTTATTAATTGATATTTTCTGATAACTTAAATATGAAAGGAGCAAATTATGAAAGTAGCAATGATTGGGGATAATTGTATTGATGTTTATTCAAATTTGAATAGATATTATGAAACGGGGAATGTTGTTGATACGGGCGTTAACTTACAAATGCTTGGAGCTAATGTATCAATGATTACGACTACAGGAAGTGACAAATACGGAGACAAAATAATAGCGTTGCTTCAAAAGGTTGGAATAGATACATCTCACACAAAAGTTGCGGATGGACCTACTGCAATAACATTTATGGATATGAATGGAAATGATAGGGTTCATGGAGACTATGTTGAAGGTGTTTTAGAAAACATGGTATTTGATGAAGAAGACATAAGGTTCGCTTCTACTCATGATTTAGTACACAGTGCTTTATGGGGAAAAGCGGATAATATTTTAAAAGACGTGAAAGCGCTTAAAAACACAAAGATAAGCTTTGACTATGCTGATAGACTAGATAGCCCAATAATTGATTCAACTATTAAATATGTTGATTATGGATTTTTTTCTTACCACGGAGTTAGAGATGAATTTATTGAAAACTTTCTAAAAGACAAAGTGGATAGAGGTATGAGTATAGCTATTGCAACTTTTGGAGAAAATGGAAGCTTGGCATATGATGGAAACAAATATTATCAATGTGGAATATATCCAACTACAGTAGTAAATACAGTTGGTGCAGGAGATGCATTTATTTCTGGATTCATTTATGAACTGTTAAAAGGATCTTCTATCGATGTTTGTTTAGATAGTGGTGCTAAGTTGTCATCTAAAATAATCGCAGTATTTGAGCCTTGGATAATATAGGCGAAGGAGAAAAATTATGAAAGTAGGAATGTTTACATCAGGTTATCAACGAAATCCATTAGAGCATTGCTTTATTGATGCAAAAAGATTTGGTTATGATTTCATTGAGCTTTGGGGTGGAAGACCTCATGCTTATGCTTATGACTTAAAAAAAGGTGAAATTGAAGAAGTTAAAAGATTAATTAAAAAATATGATATGCCTGTTTTAGGATTTACTCCAGAACACAATGCATATCCATATAACTTTATGATAGGTTCTGAAATACAATGGCAAGATGCAATGGACTATTTAACTGTATGCCTTGAAATGACAAAAGAAATGGGTGCTGAATACATGCTTATTTCTCCAGCTCATGCAGGATATCTAACTACATATGACACAATGTGGGAAAGACTTGAAAAAAGCATTAAATACCTAACAGAAGTAGCTGAAAGACTTGATGTTAAGTTAGTAGTTGAAACACTAACACCATATGAAACAAATGTATTCAAGAGTGCTAATGATGCTGTTTACTTATTGGATAAAATCAAATCAGATAACTTAGTAACTATGTGTGATTTAGTTCCACCATTTGTTCAACACGAAAGCATAATGGCTTACATTGATAAGCTACAAGATAAAATGTATCACTTCCATATTATTGATGGAGCACAAGGTACAGATAGTCACATTGTTCCAGGAGAAGGAAATATTCCTCTACCAGAACTATTTAAAGAACTAAAGTATGTTGGTTATGATAAAACAATCACTCTTGAACTAGTTACAGGTTATATAAATGAACCTAGATTATACGCAAGAAGAGCAATTGACAGAGTTCGTGAATATATGGCTCAAGCTGGATATTAAGAGGTAATTATGTTCATAGACTTTAGAGTTAACCCTGCTTTTTTTGAAGATATTCATGTTGATGAAGAACATTTAAACAAAAGACATAACGGATTTTATCTTTATAATAATTCACTAGCAAAACTTCAACACATAAACAACCAGATGAACTTAGCTGGTTTAGACAAGCTAGTAATTATGGCAGAAGATAGAAGAACAGAATTTGAAAGACCACTAGTATCTAATGAAGAAATAAAGAAACTTGTAGATATATCTAATGGTAAATTTATAGGTTTTGCAAGTGTTGATCCACTTTATGAAAACGCAGTTGAAATAGTAAGTGAAGCTTTTGAAAAATTAAACTTATCAGGTTTAAGACTTAACCTATCAATTGCACATATTTATCCAAGCGATGAAAGAGTAAGCAAACTATTAGATGTTTGTGAAAAATACAAAAAACCAGTTGTGTTTGATTGTGGTTTTGCTTGGGAAAAAGAATCTGTTTCAAAATATACTAGACCCATTGAATTTGAAGAACTGTTGTATAAAAGACAAAATATAAAAATATGTTTAACTCAATTTGGTTGGCCTTATATGAAAGAAGTTGCAATGTTAATGCTTAAATACAGAAATCTATATACAGATACAGGTTTATTGTATTTTGATAACGCCAGTGAGTTTTATAAGAGACTATTCAATGATGATATTCCAATAACTTTGATTGATAGAAGCTTAAGACATCAAATAATGTTTGCAAGTGGTAATCCAAGATTTGAACAAATAAGAATGGCCAATGCTATTAAAGAAATTGGTTTAAGAGAAAGTACCTTAGAACTTATTCAAGGTAAAAATGCAATTGAATTTTTAGGGGGTACTTTATGATTATAGAATTTATAGAGTTACTTACAAATAAGTACAATCAAATGATTTGTATAAGTGATGAAGTAGAAAACATCATTAAAAAATCAAATGTAAAAAACGCTTCAGTGCTTGTTCAAACAATGCACACAACTACAGGCGTTATGATGAATGAAAGATTAGAATGTCTTGAAAGTGACATTGAGTCATATTTAGAAGATTTGGTTCCAGAAACACGAAACTATGCTCATGCAAGAATGCTTGATAGCTATGGTTCAACTGCTGGAAATCCAACTGGGCATTTAAAATCTATGTTAGTTGGCAATCACTGCCACCTAATTGTAAACGATGGAAAAATCATGAAGGGAGGAGCTCAAGAAATATATTTTATGGAATTTGATGGACCAGCTCAAAGAAAAATAATGGTCCAAATATCGTCTTATGACAAAATATAACGAAAGGGGTATAAAAATGTCAGAAAACAAAAAGGTTAATGACTCAAATGCAGTAGAACTAACTCGTAAACTGGGTTTAGGAGCAGTTATTGCATTAGGTGTCGGAACTACAGTTGGTTCAGGTATATTCTCATCATTAGGTGAAGTTGCTGGAGCTGCTGGTAGTAGTTTATTTCTTGTATTATCTTTCTTAATTGGAGGACTAGTACAAATTCCTGCAAACTTCTGTTATGCAGAACTTGCAAGTGCATTCCCAGAAAATGGGGGACAATATGTATACTTTAGAGAAGCTGGATCTCGTCCGTTAGCATTCCTTTGTGGATGGATTAGTTTCTGGGCTACAGACCCACCATCAATTTCAATCATGGCTTTAGCGATTGCAAACTATTTAGCGTTCTTTGTACCAGCAACAGATTTAACTTTAAGATTTGTAGCAGTAGGATTTGTAATATTCTTTATGTTTATTCACCTAAGATCAGTTGAAGGTGGAGGAAAATTCCAAACAATAATTACTGCACTAAAAGTTATTCCATTTGTATTAATCGTTGGTATTGGTATTTTCTTCATTAAAGGGGATTTATTCTTATCAAATCACCCACTACCTGGAGCAGTTGTAGGTGTTGGTAGTTTACTAGCAGGTATCTCTGCAACAACTTGGTCATTTGATGGAATGGGAGCAGCGTGCTACATGTCAGGAGAAATCAAAAACCCTGAAAAGAACCTTCCAAAAGGACTAATTTTAACAGCATTTGTTGTTTTAGGTTTATATGTTGGATTAACAGTAGTAGCTTCTGGTTTATTAGATGTTGGTGAATTAGCAGCATCAAGTGCTCCAATTGCTTTACTTGCTTCTAAAATACCAGTTATTGGTGGTTATGCAGGAACTGTTGTTGCTGTAATGGCTGTAATAGTTGTTATTGGATCTTTATCAAGCTGCATCATGTTCCAACCAAGAATTGAATATGCTATGGCAAAAGATGGTTTATTCTTTAAATCATTTGGTAAAGTTCACCCTAAATTTGAAACACCATATTTCTCAATCATCGTACAATGTGCAGTAGCAATTATCTTAATATTTGCTTCTAACTTAACAGACTTATTAGGCTACTTTACACTTGTTGCATTATTAAAGAACTTCTTAACTTTTGGAACTATCCTTGTACTTAAAAACAAAGATAACTACAAACCAGCTTATAGAATGCCAGCTCGTCCAGTAATGATTGCTATTGCAATGTTAATGACAGGAACATTAATTTGGTCAACATTCTTATGGGCTCCAATGCAAGGAATTATTGCTGCGTTAATAGCAGTTGGTACAGGATTACCTGTTTACTATTATTGGGAAAATAAAAATAAAGCATCAAAAGCATAACTTCAATTTTTGTGATAC
This sequence comes from uncultured Erysipelotrichaceae bacterium, assembly GCA_964418835.1. GTDB lineage: Bacteria > Bacillota_I > Bacilli_A > Erysipelotrichales > Erysipelotrichaceae > UBA9076. Next base: position 4,151 of record CAYQNJ010000028.1, on the reverse strand, counting down.
AGTTATTATAAAGCATCGGGAGACTGATAATGAGTACGCAAAAGATAAAACAAAGAGAAAAAGCAATTGATCTTCTTGAAAACTTTATAATTGAAAAAGAACTTGAACCAGGTGAAAAATTACCTTCAGAAAGAACTCTTAGTGAGCTTTGGGATGTTAATAGAATGACGCTTAGAAAAGCAATTCTAAAACTATCTAATGAAGGAGTTTTAAAAATAGTACCTGGTTCAGGTACTTATTTAGCAAAGAAAAGACTTGTTAGAAACTTACAAGATATTAAAGGTTTTTACCAATGTGCTGCAGATGAAAATAGAGAAATTAAAACAAAAATTGTTGAAATCTCTATGATAGAAGCAAACAAAGATATTGGGCAAAAAATGCATTTAGTTCTTGGAAGTAAAGTAATTAAACTAATAAGAGTAAGATATTTACAAGATACACCAACCACATACTCCATGATATTTATGGATGGAGAACGATTAGCTGGTTTAATGGATGAAGACTTAACTAATGGTTCATTATACAAACTTTTAAGAGAAAAGTATGGAATAGAACCTTATAATGGAGAAGAATCTATATCTATTGCATATTGTGATGAACACGAAGCCTCATGGCTTGAAGTTGAAGTTGATAGCCCTGTTATTTTTCAATCAGGAATAACCAGAGATGAAGATGGTAATATTTTCGAATATTTTAAGGAACTTACAAGAAGCGATCAAGTTGTTTTGGCAAGTGAATTAAAAAGAAGAAAGGAGTAAAAACATGAAGTTGGTATCTGTAGGAGACAACTGCATGGATGTTTATAGCGATGGGACATATTACCCAGGGGGTAATCCTGTCAATGTTGCTGTTTATTTTGTTAGACTAGGCGGAAAAGCATCTTATGTAGGTGTTGTAGGTAGCGATAAGTATGGCAAAATGATGGTAGACGCAATTAATAAAAAGAACGTTGATACATCTTTTGTAGAAGTTGCACAAGGGAAAACTGCAATTACACAAGTGGAATTAGTCAATGGAGACAGAGTTTTTGGAGACTATGATGAAGGTGTTCTAGCAGATTTCAAACTTTCTAATGAACAAAAAGAATTTATATTACAACATGATTTAGTAGTTACTGGATTGTGGGGTAATGTACATAATGAATATAAAGAATTACACGATAGAGGAATTAAAACAGCATTTGATTCACACAATAGACCATATGATGAAGCACCAAAAATCATCATTCCTTATGTAGATTATTTCTTCTATTCTGCAGATGAAAATGATGATAGTCCAGAGTTAAGAGAACAAATGAAGGATTTGCATAGTAAAGGTCCTAAGCTTGTAATTGTTACAATGGGCGCAAATGGAAGTATGGTTTATGATGGAGAAACCTTTATAAAATATGGAATTATTCCATGTGAAGTTGTCGATACAATGGGTGCTGGAGACAGCTATATTGCAGGCTTTTTAAAAGGAATTTTAGAAGACAAAGAAATAATTGAATGTATGGAAATGGGAGCTAGAAATTCTAGTGAAACTATTTCTTATAGCGGTGCTTGGTCGGTAGAGGATTAATATATGAGTACAGTAAACTATAATCATCCAATTTATATTCAACTAAGAGAAGTTATTAGATCTAAAATTGAAAGTGGTGAATACCCTCCAGGAATTGCAATTCCTTCAGAGAATACTTTAGCTTCGACTTATGGCGTAAGTAATTTAACTGTTAGAAGTGCAATAGAAGCACTAGTAAAAGAAGGAATTCTATTGCCAGTGCAAGGAAAAGGAGTTTATGTCATTGCTAAGATTGAAAGAGACCTTGAAGTTTTAGAGGGCTTTACTCAAACAATGTTAGATAAAAAAGTTGAAACTAAAAAGAAAATCTTGAGAAGATATAAAAGAGAAGCAGGCAAAAAATACTCTAAAATATTTAATATTCAAGAAGATGATTTAATTTACTATATTAAAAGACTTAATTTTCAAGGTGATCAGCCAATAGCTATTGAAGACATATATATACCATACAGCTTAGTAGATAAAGTTGAAGGATTAGACTTAACTATTTTTAGTCTGTATGAAATTTATAAATTTTATGGGATTGAACCGGTTAGGGCTTGGCAAACTCTTGAGATAACAAGTCTAGAACAATCAGATGCAAAGATGATTGGTTTATCCAAAGATGATTCTATCTTGTTGTTTACATGTACAACATATGATGAAAGCGACAATGTTATAGAATACGCAAAAACATTCTCAAGAGGCGACATAAGCAAATATAAAGTTAAATTCAGTAAGTAAAAGGAGAAAATTATGTATAACTTTGATGAACAAAAACAACTAAATAGCGTTAATGGAGCATTAGCACTAAGACCACAAATAGAAAAAATAGTAGATGAATTTCAAGGTGCAGGCTTTGAAAATATATTCTTCATAGGAATTGGTGGAACATGGGCTTCAGCTCTTCAAGTTGAAATATACATGAAAAGCAAAAGTTCTATTCCAGTATATGTAGAAAATGCGGCTGAATACTTACTAACTGGAAATAAAAAATTAACAGATAAATCAGTAGTAATATTCTCTTCAGTTACAGGAAGTACAGAAGAAATGGTTAAAGCATTAGATGTAATTAAAGGAATAGGATCAAAAATATTTGGATTCATTGATAAAGAAGATTCTCCACTTGTTGCAGTATGTGACTGGTGTGTGTCTTATCCAATGAATGAACAATTAAAATTCTACATGGTAGCAAATCGCTTAATGTACAATGCTAAAGAATTTGATGCTTATGATAGATACAACAAAGAAATGGAAGCACACTTAGCTAATGCATTAGTTGAAGTAGAAAAGAAAGCTGAAGCTTGGGCTGAAGAATATGCAGAAGCAAAATATGAATACTTTAGAAAAAGACCAGATATGCCTCACTACTTTGTAGGTGCAGGAAATCAATATGGCGCAACTTATTCATATGCAATGTGCTACTGGGAAGAACAATTATGGATTAGAACTAAATCAATTTCTGCAGGAGAATTCTTCCACGGAATGTTTGAAATAGTTGAAGCAGAAACTCCAGTAACTGTATTCTTAGGTGAAGATGAACAAAGACCATTAGCTCAAAGAGTTGCTAATTTCTTACCAAGAATTTGTAAAAACTACTTGTTAATTGATACTAAAGACTATGCACTTGAAGGTATAAGTGAAGAGTTTAGAGGTTCAATTTCTCACTTAGTTATGATGAGAGTTAATGCAAGAATTGACGTTTATCTAGAAAGAGCGTTTAGACATCCAATGACAATTAGACGCTACTATCGTCAACTAGGTTATTGATATGAAAAAATTCACTTTAAATGATTTTGCGGTAATGAGTGTACAGTATGTTCAACATTCATTTGAGTATTATCTAAAGTCAATGAAGGAATGTGGTTTAAAACATATAGATTTTTGGGGTGGAGAACCACATTACTGCAATTACTTAAATGATTCTAAAGAAAGATTAATACAAATTAAAGAATTAATTGATTCTTATGGTATGGATGTAGTAGTTTATACACCAGAAACATTAGCGTACCCATTTAGCTATAGCCATCCGTTAAAATCTGTAAGGGACAGAGCTATACAATACATGAAGAACGCTATAGATGATGCAAAAATTCTTCAAACAAACAAAGTGTTTATAAACTCAGGATGTGGCATGAGAGATTTAGATAGAGAAGAGTCATTTGAAAGAATGATATCTAGCTTTAAAGAAATTGTTTCTTATGCAAAAGAAAATGGAATTGATATTGTTTTAGAACAACTTCAACCATATGAAAGTAACTTAGTAATAAATATAAATGACATTAAAAGAGTCATGGATGCTATAAACTCAGACGCTTTAAAAATATGTATTGATGTAGTAGCGATGCATGTCGCAAATGAAACAATACCTCAATACTTTGAAGAGTTTGGAAAAGACAAAATAGGATTAATTCACTATAGTGATACATATCACTATGTATTAGGAGATGGTGGAGACAATCCACTTCCTATTAAAGAATATCTAGAGCAACTATCAAAATATGAATATGATGGAATAATTGATTTAGAGATTAATGATTCTATCTATTGGTTAGATCCTCATGATTCAATAAAAAGAAGTGTTGAGTGGTTAAATCAAAACTTGTAAAGTA
>CAYQNJ010000027.1:2501-12673 GCA_964418835.1 uncultured Erysipelotrichaceae bacterium | reverse complement strand
GGATGACATAACCAACTACTAACTCTATGTTTACCACCAACATCAAATAATGGTGGTTCTTTAATATAATCAATCTTCAATGCATTTGGATTTCTTGGCGCAAAAGCATCACCAGTAACCTCATCAAGAAGGTTTGGTGGACTACCAGGAATCGCATATAATCTATGACTATCAGTATCAACATCTGGCATACTACTTAATAAGCCCCATGTATAAGGATGTCTAGGATCATAGAACACTTCGTTAATATCACCCTTTTCAACTATCTTACCCGCATACATTACAGCCACATAATCCGCAACCTTAGCCACAACACCTAAATCATGTGTTATATAAATAACTGAGATATTTCTCTCTCTTTGAATCTCTTTAATAAGTTCAAGTATTTTTGCTTGAATAGTAACATCTAATGCAGTTGTTGGCTCATCACAAATTAACACATCTGGATCAGCACTTAACGCAATTGCGATAACCACTCTTTGTCTCATACCACCTGACAATTGATGAGGATATTGTTTAAATCTTTTATCCGCATTTTCAATACCAACTCTTTCAATTAAATCTAAAGCTTTTTTCTTAGCATCTTCTTTTGAAATATCAGTATGTTCTAACATTGCTTCCATGATTTGTTTACCAATAGTCATCGTTGGATCTAATGAAGTCATTGGATCTTGGAAAACCATCGCAATTTTCTTACCACAAAATCTTGAACGAATTTGTTTTTGACCTATCTTAACTAAGTCATCACAAACATCTTCACCATTCTTATCCTTATGATAATAAAGAATAGAACCACTATCTATAAATCCATTAGGACTTAATATACCCATAATTGTTTTAACTGTAACTGATTTACCAGAACCAGATTCACCAACTATAGCTATTGTTTCTCCTCTAAATAAATCTAATTTAACACCTCTAATTGCCTTAACAGTTCCACTAGCTGTTTCAAAACTTATATTCAAGTCTCTTATAGACAATACTTTTTGTTTATTTTCACTCATAATATCACCTACATTTGTTTCATCTTAGGATCAAATGCATCACGAAGTCCATCCGCAAATAAATTGAAACTAAGCATTAATAATGAAAGAACTATAAGTGCACTAAATAACATATGTGGAAATATTGTTATAGACTTATAACCTTCGGATAATAAAGAACCTAAAGACGCTACTGGAGCTGGAACACCTAAACCAACAAACGATAAGAATGCTTCAGTAAATATCGCATTTGGAATAGAGAACATACTCATAACTATAATTTGACCAAATATATTTGGAAGAATATCCTTAAATATAATAGACATATTACTAGCACCTAATGTTTTAGAAGCTAATATGAATTCAGATTCTTTAAGTTTTAAAACTTGTGCTCTAGCAATTCTACTCATAGGAATCCAACCTGTAATCATTAAAGCAAATATAATAGAAATAATACCTTGAGGAAGAACTAAACCAAGTAATGTAACTACAACTAATGTAGGAATACCATTAAGTATTTCCGCAATTCTTTGCATTACAATATCAACTTTACCTCCAAAGAATCCAGATATTAATCCATAAACCATACCAATAAATATATCAATTAAAACTGCAGTTAAAGCAATTAACAAAGAGATTCTAGTCCCTGACCAAACTCTAGTAAATAAATCTCTACCTTGAGTATCTGTACCAAACCAATAGAATATATCACTTAATCCCTTAGCCGCATATTGATCATTTCCCTTATAATAACCATTAAATATCCCTAGTTTTTCAATACCGGGCATTCTTGGTACTAATGAAGCATGTTCAATAATAATTGATTTATATGTATGACCTGTTAGATGAGGTCCGATAATAGCCATTATTACAATAATAAATATGATAATTGCGCCAATTACAGCACCTTTATTCTTTTTGAAATTATCCCAAACATCCTTCGCAAAAGATGAAAACTTATAATTCTTATCAATTAAAGTATCTCCAACATTAGCAAATGTAAAGTCATCAGAATTAAAAATTTCTTCTTTAATTTCAGTCATCTAATTTCCTCCTTTTGCAACACGAATACGTGGATCAATAACTCCATATAATATATCTACAATTAACATCATAACGATGTATAAAGCAGAATAAATAAACGCACAAGCAATTACAACATTATAATCATTATTTTGAATTGCAAGAACCATTAATGAACCAATACCAGGAATAGCAAATATCTTTTCAACAACCATAGAACCTGTAAGTAAACTTACAAGCAATGGACCCATAACTGTAATAATTGGAATTAATGCATTTCTTAATGCGTGTGAAAGTATAACCTTTCTCTCATTTACACCCTTAGACCTAACTAAAAGCATATATTCTGAGTTTAAAACCTCTATCATTTCAGACCTTGTAAATCTGGCTACATTGGCAATTGTAGAAAATGATAAAGCAACAGTCGGTAACACACTAGATAAACCAGGTAAACTAGTATTATACAAAATTGGTAAAGCTCTCATCTTAAATGCAATAAAATACAATAACCCTAATGCAATAACATATGAAGGTACACTAACACCAAGTATAGAAATAACAGAGGTAATAGTATCTATTATTGTATTGTGATTTAAAGCAGCAACTATACCTAATACCAAGCCAATAACACTACCAAGTATCATAGCTTGTAAACCTATTCTAACTGAAACAGCTAATCTATCACCCACCATTGAAGCAACAGGGAAGTTTTTATTAATTACGTAAGAATCACCTAAATCACCTCTAAGCATATTTTTTGCATAATTAATAAATCTAACCGGAAATGGTTGATCCAATCCATATTTAGAATATAACAAAAGTCTTTGAGATTCTGTTAACTTTTCATCGTTAAACGGTGACCCTGGCATAAATTCTAATAATAAGAAAAGAATGAAAAGAATAATTAACAACGTTGCCAAACTAATCAATATTCTTTTTAATATATATTTATTCATTTTTCTCCTTCCTTTAATCAATAAACATTAGAGCGAAAATCGCTCTAATGTAATTGTTATTTAAATTATTATTCTGCAATAACCATATGACGGTAGTTATCAACACCACCAACTTGGAACATAATTCCAGTTAGTTTAGGATTAATCATCATACCACCACCATTTTGGTAAATAGGAATTGCTCCGATAGTTTCTGTAACAAGAATTCTTTCAAGTTCTAACATTGCATCCCATCTTGCTTGAGGGTCAGTAGATAATTCACCTTTTGTAGCAGATAAAATTAAATCTTCATATTTTTGATTTACATATCTATCACTTACACCAGCACTATATAGATCTAAGTAAGTTTGAGGATCTTGGTAGTCAGGACCCCATCTATGTAATACTAAATCAAATTCATTAGTTCTTCTAAGTTCTAGTCTAGTTTTCTTAGGTTTACTATTTAATGTAATAGTAATACCAGGTAAATTAGTTTCTAGATTACTTTGAATGTATTCTGCAACAGCTTTAGATGCTTCACTATCTTCAAATAATAGATCTAAACTAACATCTCCACCAAGTTCAGCTTTTGCTAATTCATAGAATTCAGCAGCTTTAGCAGGATCATAGCTAGTTAAATCTTCAGCAACATCTCTAAAGTCTTTTCCATCTGGGCTAGAAGCTAATCCAACAGGAATAAATCCATTAGCTTCAATTGAACCATCTTTTAGCACATTTTCAGCTATAGTTTTACGATCTATTGCAAATGAAATTGCATTTAACAAGTTTTCATTTGTTAATCTTTCTTGTAATCTATTGATATCTAGATACCATAAGTATCCTTGTAATCTTTCTGTATAACCTGGTTCAGCTTTATAAGCTTCAACCATTTCACCTGAAAGTTTAACTACATCAATATTTCCAGCTTGATATTCAAGCATTGCTGATTGAGTATCTTGAATAAATTTAAATTCAATAGTATCTACATTACTATCGTTTTCTTTCCAATAATTCATATTCTTTGCGAATGTGAAGTTATTTCCTGAAGTCCAAGAATCTAATACATATGGACCATTAGCTAATAATTTGCCTGGGTCAGTAGAATATGCATCACCTTGTGCTTCATAGAATTCTTGTTTTAACGGGAAGAAGTTAGGGAATGCCATTAAGCTAACTAAGAATGATGATGGAGTAGTTAAAGTAACTTCAAATGTTACATCATCAATAGCTTTAACTCCTAATTCTTCAACTGGTTTTTCACCATTAACAACTGCATCAGCATTAACTATATTAAGTGTTTGAACTAAATAGTTATATTCAGAAGCTGTTTCTGGGTTTGCAAGAGTTTGCCATCCATATACAAAGTCATGTGCTGTAACAGCAGAAGCATCATTCCACTTTGCATTTTCATCTAAATGGAATGTGTAAACTAATCCATCTTCACTAATATCCCAAGATTTAGCAACATCTGGATAAGGAACACCATTAGCATCTAATTCAACTAATCCATCCATTGTAAGCATAATAGCTATAAATGAAGTTCCATCAGTTGCAATCATATGATTCATGGTACTTAAGTCAACATCTGTTTGAATTACTGCTTTTTTAGAACCACCTTCAGTAGAATCTGTGGTAGTAGAATCAGTTTGGTTTCCACCACTACATCCAACAAGTAGTGCTAAAACTAAACCAATAACAATTAAAATTTTTGATTTCTTCATTAATATTTCCCCTTTCTTGAAAATATATGTTAAGTATACCCAATATGAAATAATCAGTCAAACAAAATTGTAAATTATTTCATTAACAAGTCATTTAATGAAAATTTTTACATTTTAAAACCGCTTTAATTAGTAATAACACTAACTATAGGGGTTTATATTTGTTTATAAAGATTTTACATACATTGAAAGTTTAGGAATTAATTGTTGTTTTCTAGAAATAATATCCTTATCATAACCAGAATTATCATCAAAGTTAATTTCTACAATATCCTTCATAACATAAGATAATGGACCATAGAACAACAATAGTGAGCCTTCAGCTAGTACGTGGGTAAATACCATTACTAGAAGATCAAGTTTCCTATCTTGTTGTTCTTTTTCCATATTCTCCTTAAACTCAGGTAATATTAATTGAACATCCGCCATATTTACATAATTTGTTTGTCCAACTGCAATTTTATATTTACCCATTTCATAATGCTTAAGGTCTCTATTTAATAATTCACTTGGCAATGCATCTGTAAGAGATACTGAAGCACTTAACATCTCTTTTGCATAAGCATCTATATCTTTAATACCTGCTCTTTTAGCAAGCCAACTAGCAGTAACCTTATCTAATTCAGTAGTAGTAGCTGATTTAAAGTTTAAAGTATCAGATAATATTGCACTAAGTAATATTCCACTATATTTTTCATCAGGCAACAATCCATTTTCTTGATATAAAATGGAAATGATTGTTGCTGTGCAACCACATCTCATATTTCTATAGAATATAGGTTTCTCTGTTTGAATATCACCTATATGATGATGATCAATTATTTCTTCTATAGAAGCATCCATAATATTGTTAATCGCTTGATTCTTAGCACTATGATCAACTAACACAAATCTTTTTCTTTTATAGTTTTGTAAGTGGAATCTTGAAACAGCCGCAATAACATTACCCTCTAAATCTAATACAGGATAACTTCTTACTCTACTTTTCATCATCTTAGAAGCAACATCTTCCACAAACTCATCTTCTTTGAAATAAATAATATTTGTTGTCATTATATTTTTAATTGCAAATGATTCTTGTACAACAGTTGCAACTGCCATTGTATCTAATTTAGTAGTAATAATTCCACAGTTTTTTGCAGTAGCAAGTCTAAGTATTTCTGCATCTACTTGTTCATTACAAGTAATAATTAAACACTTAGCCCCTACATTAATTAATTGCTTTTGTTTTTGATGACCATCAGAAAGTATACAAATACTACCTTTAAAATCTTGGTCATAATCACTACTCTCATTTAATGTAACAACATATACTTTCCCATTATCACTATATGTTGTAGGTTCAACCACAATACTACCTTCTACAGTTTTTGAAATTGCTTGTAAACTTGCAGTTGCCATAAGCCTATGCATTTCTTTTTTATCATTCATTCTAACCATAGAAAGATTAGAAGTAGATAAAATTCCAACTATTTTATTTTCATCACTCATTACAAATAATGATCTATTATTAGATTTTGCAATAGTTTTCCATGCTTCATTCACTGATGCATTTTCATTAATAAAGTTAGGAGTATCCATCTCTATATCTCTTAATTGACTCCTTGCATCTTTCATTAATAAAGGATTTTCAAACCCAAATTTCTTTAAAATAAATTTTGTTTCTTCATTTAAAGGTCCTAGCCTACATGCTATTGCATTTTCCCCTACTCTTCTTTTCATTTCAGCGTAAGCTAATGCAGAACATATGGAGTCGGTATCTGGATTTTTATGTCCAATCACATATAAATTATTATCCATAATCATATCTCCTATCTAAATTATAGAATAATAGAAAACACATCACCACTGAATTTGTCTTCAAGTTTATAATCTAATGCATATCCTACTGAAATACTTCCAACACAAGCATAACCCTCTTTAACTCCACAAACTTCCCCAAGTTTATCAAACTCAGGATCATTAAACACAGAAGCAATTCCAACATCAAAATATGCATCTAATCCATTATCACTAGCTACATCAATCATATTTTTAATCGCAAATGATGTATCTATTAAATTAGTAACTCCACCTTTTTTAGAAAACACAATTATCACAGTATTTGCACCTTTAAATATATTTTCATCACCAGAAAGAGCCGCAATTTCCTTTATAATACTTTTTCTATAAATAAACACTAAAAACCATGATTCTTTCTTTGCACCATTTACATCATTAAATGATTCAATAAGTTTATCAATTATTTTACCTTCAATAGGTTTATCAATAAAACTCTGTATTATTTTTCTATTATTCAGTTCCATAATGCCTCCTTAATAAGTTAGTATCTCTGGTCCATCCTCAGTAATTAATATTTGATGTTCAACTTGTGCAGAATCTTTACCATCTTTTGTATAAATAGTCCATCCATTGTATTTATCAATCACAACATCAGCACCACCAACATTAATCATTGGTTCAATTGTAAATATCATACCAGGAACTAACAACATTCCAGTATCTTTAATACCTACATGACTTATAAAAGGTTCTTCATGGAACTCTAATCCAACCCCATGACCTCCTAGTCTAGTAACTACACTATAACCATTTTTATTAGCGTGTTCACTAATAATCGCACCAATATCTCCGACATGTCCCCATGCCTTAGCTACACTAATTCCTAGTTCTAAACATTCTTTAGTGACTTTTACTAGTCTTTTTCTTTCTTCACTTACATTACCAATCTCAAACATTCTTGACGCATCCGCATAATAACCATCAAGAATTGTTGATACATCCACATTTACAATATCCCCATCATTAAGTTTTCTTAATCTACTAGGTATACCATGGCATACTTCTTCATTAATAGATGTACAAACGCTTTTAGGATAACCTTCATACCCTAATGGAGCACACAGTGCCCCAGATTTTAATGTAAAAGAAGAAACTAAATCATCTACCTCTTGAGTACTCATTCCCACTTTAATATTATCTTGAACATAATCTAATACTGCAGTATTTATACTACATGCATCTTTTATTTTTTTAATTTGCCATGGAGTTTTAATTAAAGAAAGATCAGGAACTTGATGTCCTTCTTTTCTATACTCCTCAATCTTTGATTCAATTCTTGCTTGATATTCTCTATAAGTTTCCATCATTACCCCTCATTAGTACTTCCAAAACCACCATTTCTAATAACTTTCGCATCATCATCTTCTACTATTCCATATTGCATAAATATACCTTGAGACATAGCTATGCCCTTTTCTATAGAAAACACCTTATCTTCCATAGTATCATTAGTAAACTTCACAAATATATGACCTTCATTATCTGAATAGAAATAATCACTATCAATTATCCCCACTGTATTATCAATTTGTAATCTAAACTTAAAACCCCAACTGCTTCTTGGAAACATGCATAAAACCCAATCATTTTTAATGTTAACTCTTATACCAGTAGGTATTTTTATTTGAGCTTTCGGTTTTAAACTGAATGATATAGGTGAATAAAAATCATAACCTGCAGAACCTGTAGTAGCTCTTTTAGGTAACTTAATATCATTATATATTTCTTTTGCTTCATTTTCACTCACATTAAAAATATCTAACCAATCCTTCACAAATCTATCTTCGCTTACTTTATAAAACTTTGCGACCTTATTCATAAAAACCTCCTATTTAACTGTTAAATATTTAACCAAATCAATAATCCATTGTGCTACAGCATAATTAATTGGATCCACTGACAACAATATATCCTCTCCTATTATAACTTTATTTGGATATAACTTTTGATTTATTATCTTTGAAATTATTCCAACTCTATCAAAACCATCAAAATACTCTCTAAACTTATCAATAGATAAACTAGGTAACACCTCATAATCTTTACTAAATGATATTTTAAAAGTTTCTAAAATTAATATACAGATTTCATCAAAACTATAAACCTTACTCAAAGGTTGTTTTAACGTAGTCATTACTTCATCAATAATTCCAAAATGTAAATCCATTTCTGTAAGCACAGTTTTATTTTGAACCTTTTTAAAATAGTTTGTAATATATGAATCATCTTTAAAATTAACCATCTTAGATATTAAAGACTCCATTTTTAATACTTCTAAATAAAAAGATTTAAAGAAGTCAGGTTTATCAAACTTCTTGATTGTATATTTATAACCATAATATAAATCATATGCTTTATAAACATCATAATATCCACACAATACATTCCTACTAACAATATCTTTCTCAAAATTAAATAAAGGACCTAAATGTATGGAAGGAGAAATATATTTAATATAATCTCTATTCATATATTTTAAATGAGTTGGATTTCTAAACAAATCAATAGCAATTATATCAGTAGCCCCTAATTTATAAGCATAGTCTATCGGAAGGTTATCACTATAACCTCCATCAATATAAATATTATCTTCTATCTTATGAGTTGGAAATATAGGAAAACAAGCAGAACTAGACAACATATAATCTATTCCATGGTTATACATCATTTCCTTATTTACATAAACTGGTTTTAACCCTGGATAAGTAGCAGTAACACATCCATAATTAATATTTGAATTAAAAAACTCATCCTTATCAAAATACTTTTCCATTAACTTCTTTAAAGGCTCAACATCAGCACCTTTACTTCCAATGTATTGTCTAAAAAAACTTAAGTATTGATTAGGTTTTGAAATAACATCTTCAAAATCAAAATTTAAATCAAAAGAACCATTAACTATATCTTCTGCTTTAATATTGTCCCACAAGTCATAAAGTTCATCATAATCTTCTTGAACAAGTAAAGCACCATTTAGTGCACCAATAGATGTACCAGTAATAATATCCCAAGAATAACCTAATTCTTTTAATGCTTTTACTGCACCAGCTTGATAAGCACCTTTGGTACCTCCACCACCTAAAACTAAACCAACTTTTTTCATTTATCTACTCCACAAAATGCATACATGCATTAACTGCAATAATCCATTTTCCATATAACTTTTCCATCTCCTCTTTAGATATTTGAGGAGAAAAAATTCTATCTACTTTTCTATATTCGCTAATTTCTGAAACACCACTCCAAAAACCAACTTTTAAACCTGCAAGATGAGCAACACCTAATGCTGTAGTTTCAAGCATTGAAGGCCTTTCCACTTCCTGTTGTATTATATCACTTTGAAATTGCATCAAGAAATTATTATCTGTTGCTTTACCATCTACCTTAAGTCTAACTAATTTAGTATTAGAATCTTTTACCATAGCCTCTAAAATATCTTTACTTTGATATGCAAGAGACTCCAGTGTAGCTCTTGTAAGATGACCTTTATTACTACCACGAGTTAAACCAAAGATAGCACCTCTACACTTATCATTCCAATAAGGTGCTCCTAAGCCAACAAAAGCAGGTACAACATAAACCCCACCATTATCAATAACAGAAGTTGCTAAAGCTTCAGAATCACTTGCTTTAGGAAACAGTTCTAAACCATCCCTTAGCCATTGAAT
>CAYQNJ010000027.1:0-2401 GCA_964418835.1 uncultured Erysipelotrichaceae bacterium | reverse complement strand
GAAAAATAAGGGTCTATTGTTAAACCTGTTTTACTCTTAAACAATCCTTCATATCCTTTTTCTTTTAAATCATCACAAATATCACTAGTTTGTCTTGATTGCCAAACAATAGCGTTATATATAGGAAGACCAGTATCCTTATCCCAAACTACAACTGTTTCTCTTTGGTTAGTTAAACCAATTGCAGCTACTTCATTTGGTTGAATTGAAGATGTAGTAATAGCTTGAGCAATTACAGATAAAACACTTAACCAAATCTCATTAGCATCATGTTCAACCCATCCAGGTTTTAAAAAGTATTGAGTAAATTCCTTTTGCGCAATAGTTTTAATATTTGATTGTTTATCAAATAATATAGCTCTTGTACTAGTAGTACCTTGATCAATAGATAAAATATATTTTTTCATATTATCTCCTACCTTAGTAAATACAAAGTTTCTTTTAAAATATTTATTTCCACATCATTTAAATTAAAATCAAAAATAGAAATATTATTTAATTGATGAACTGGATTATGTGATTTTGGAATAGAAACAGCACCCATTTGATAATTAAACCTTAAAAGAACTTGGTGCCATGTTTTATTATATTTAGCTCCAATTGTATTTAACACAATCCTTCTCATATCATTTACCTGTTTTAATACAGAATATCCTACCGGTAATATATCTAATTCCAAACAATAATTTACAGTTTCTAAAAAGTCTACACCAGGATTTAGTTTTAATTGATTAATAACTGGTTTTTCATCAAAAGCTTCTATTAATGAAATAAGTTGTTCCTTATTAAAACTAGATACACCTACAGATTTTATCTTTCCTAACTTCTTTAGATCTAATAAAGCTTTATATACCGTATGCATTTGGTCTTTATCATCAACATAATGGTGTATTAAATATAAATCTAAATAATCAGTTCTAAGTTTTCTTAAACTAGCTTCTACATATCTAAAAACATCATCATATGTAATATTATCAAAATACTTTGTAGGTATCTTAGAAGATAAAAATAATTCTTTTCTATCAATTCCTGATTCACTTATTACCTTACCAATACCATCTTCATTACCATAATAAACAGCACAATCAAAATATCTATACCCATTTTCTAAGGCAGTTTTAACTTCAATAAAATCTTGATTAGCTATATTATTAAAATCTCTTTCTGCTTTACCAAAGGTATCAGTACCTATCCCTATAGCAGGAATCATTATATCGTTATTAAGTTTAAAATATTCCATAATATCACCTAGAACAATTATAACATTATCTTCATTATACCATTAACTATTTTGAGGCTTAATTCTCAAAAAAGGCATGTGCTATAATACTTTGACAAAGGAGAAAACTAAATATGGGAAATAGAATTTATAAGATTGATTTAGATTATGAAAAAGATATATTTGGGTATAGACCTATGGAAACGATTAACTACATTCTTCAAAATAAACCTCATCTCATTGAAGTATACTTTAAATTTAATCAAAATAAGGAATTTAATAAGGAAAGAAAAACTTTTCCAAAAAGACTAATATTACATAAGCTTGAATTTTTATCAGTATCTCCAAGAGATAAAAGCACAGTACCAATAGATGAACTGTGTTAGATAAAAAAGATGTGGTACCTAATTATCTAGGTATCACATCTTTTTAAATTATAGATTCAAATACTAATGTGGCTTGGATCCTATCTCCACCCATTAAACCTTTACTTCCTCCATTACTAGTTGAAATGGTATGTAATTTATAACCTTTTGAAGCTTGGTTATTTATAACATCTTCTAACTCAGATAAATTACCAGAGCCAGTTCCAAAAAACTTCTCCTTAAGTGTAACTTGTAAAACAACATAATGTAGATTTAAACCTGAAGCTGTAGAGAAACTTGATTCATTTTGTACTTTTTCAAAAAAACTCATAATGTCCTCCTATTGAATAGATTATCTATAATCGCATATTTAGTTTAACATTGTATGATTGCAGTATCCAAGTAATTATTGACATTGTTTATTTTTAATATATAATGAGTTCATTAGTATTGGTGAGGTTGCTAGACAATTGGAGTCTAGGGATTGAACTAATACTATTTTTTATACTTTTATATAACTTAATCATAAAAAAAACCTATATCTATAGGTTTTAAGTTCAATGGAGCAGATGAAGGGAATCGAACCCTCGTGTCGACCTTGGCAAGGTCGCGTTCTACCATTGAACTACATCTGCATCAATGGCGGTCCGGACGGGATTTGAACCCGCGATCTCCTCCGTGACAGGGAGGCATGTTAACCCCTACACCACCGGACCATGTTAATGGCGAAGAAGGAGGGATTTGAACCCTCGCGCCGGTCACCCGACCTATGCCCTTAGCAGGGGCACCTCTTCAGCCTCTTGAGTACTTCTTCATT
>CAYQNJ010000026.1:0-15202 GCA_964418835.1 uncultured Erysipelotrichaceae bacterium | reverse complement strand
AGGAACAAAACCTCCAGGAATGACTAACATTTTTTTAGTCATTTTTTTCCTCTATATTCTTTTTTAATACTGCAATTTGATATGTTAAATTTTTTATTTCATTTGATAGATTTGAAACCTTTGTAAATAAATAGAAACTCATTATATATAGTAAGAATATAAAAATTAAGAAAACAGTATTTACAGGTACTGCAATTCCTAAAATAACACTTACTTCATCTATTATTACAGGATAAACACTTAAAACAAGCATGATAATACCCCATAGCATCCAAACTATAGCGTATTTAATATTCATTCTAGTTTTAATTACAGATACTATAATAAATAATATAGTAAGTAATGTTCCTATAAATAAGGTTGTTTGATAACTATTCATAAAGGCTCCTACCATTGAAAAAACAATATACTTATTATAACACTTGCCATAAACTTAATAGATCTTATTGGATTTACAAAGTAACTTACTCCACCTACTCTATCTTCCATATCTACTTGAACTTCAGTATATTTAAAATTTCTTTTTAAAACATGACATAATGCATCTGGTTCTGCCACAAAATTCATATCACCAGCAAAATCTTTTAATACTTCTCCACCCATTGCTCTCATACCACTAGTTGGATCACTAACAGTTCTACCGGTTTTTAATTTAATCATTAAAGCAAGAATTCTACTACCAATCATTCGTAGAGTATAAGGCTTTGGTTTATTTACAAATCTACTACCAACAACATAATCATAACCTTCTCCTACTTTATCAAGTAGTGTTTTTATATATACAGGAGGATGTTGACCATCACCATCGATTACTATAGCACCACCATATCCATAATCTACAGCATATTTAAAACCAATTTGTGTTACTCCAGCAAGTCCTATGTTATTTACTAAGTCTAAATGCTTTATATTATATTCATCTAGTAATCTAGGAGAACTATCTGTAGAACAATCATTAATAACTAGATAGTCATAATCTAGTTTTTTTACTTTTTCTACTAATATCTGAATATTTTTCTCCTCGTTATAACAAGGAATAATAACTAATATTTTCATTTATTTGACTCTCCTTGTACTATTATACAAAAAAGATTGTATATTAACTAGACCTCTTATCATCCTTTAAATATATCTTTTTTCTTAATTTTAAATAACTATCACTAAAATTAGATTTAAAATAATATAAAGTTTTATAAACTGTATTAATAAATTTAGGATTATTTGTCTTTGCGACCTTTTTAAACAACTTAGAATATGAAGTATTAGGCTTTGAGTCTTTAATTTGCTTTAAAGCTACTTCATTTAATACATTCTCTTTTATCAATTCTATTCTAACTTCTTTTTTATAATTATTTGTTTTATATAAATTTATTACAAATACCTCATATTCTTTTACCATATAATCATCAAATACTTGGTTATATTTGTGTTGAGGATCTAAAGTATCAAATAAATCTTTAAGTACACCATACTTATTTTTCAATACTAGACTATAGTTTTTTACAAATTTACTAGTCATAGTTTCTATATTTCTTTTTATATAAACATACATACAATCTTTAATCATAGTAATAGTATTGCATTTTTTCATTACCTCACAATTAAAAGCCAAATCTTCACCTTGATAGAAATCATCAGAAAAAGCTAATTCATTAAGTATCTCTTTTTTATATAATTTATTCCATGGAAAATTAAACAAATCTAGCTCAAACATATCTTTTAAAGATTCAGCTATAGTTTGATTATCATATGATTTATCTAAAGCATCAACTGAAATTTTATAACCCTCGTCAATGAATAATAAATCATATCCAAAAACATATAAATCATCGTTTGATGTAATTCTATTTGATACTATATTAAAATAATTATCTAATAAATAATCATCAATATCTAAAAAATTAATGTAATCACCACTAGCTTCTTTCAATCCGTAATTTCTTGACATAGAAACACCACGATGGTAAACACTAAATGCTTTAACCCTATTATCTTTAGATGCAATATCTTCAATAATATTCTTTGTATTATCAGTTGAGCCATCATCAACTAAAATTACTTCAAAATCAAATTCTTTTTCTTTCAAAATTGAATCTAAACATTTTTGTATAAATTTTTCACCATTATAAATTGGTATTACAAACGAAATCTTAGGCATCTACTTTTTCCCTTCTAAAGTTTTTAATTGTATTAATAAGCAATGTAATTAATTCTTTAAATTGTGGTGATCTAATAAATATTAATATATTACTAATTATAACAAGTAAAACAACAAATACACCTCTAATTATAAATGAAACAATACTACTTATCACAGGAAATAATATATCCGCAAAATAATTAATTAATAATGTTTGAGTAATTAATATAATAAACAATTTTAATAAATCTAAAAATGTTTCAAATTTATCTTCAAAGAACACATCATTAGTAACATAATAAAATTTACCCCACCAAAAAACTATTTTCCCTAAAAAAGTTCCAAAAAATACTCCAGATAGTCCATATTTGTCTACTAAAGCTAAAGAGATTACTAAATTAACTATAGCTGATATGAAAATTGGCCATCTTTCCTTAAATACATATCCCTTAATAGTATAAATATTTTCTAGTGGTCTAAATATTAAATCTATTCCTAAATTTATTATTAACAATGTTGATACTGATCTACTAATAACAAATGATTCATTTAACCATAAAGGAATCCATTTATCTATCATTGAATATAAACCTACTATTGAAATAGAAGTCATAAAATAATTAAATATATTTGTCATTTTATAAAGATTATATAAACCTGATATATTATTTTCTGTATGTAAAAAATTTGCGAATGAGTCTCTTAAAGAAGTAATAATAGAAGAAATAAACTCATTAAAAATAGTTATTATCATTGTATAGTTATTAATAAAACCTAATGGTTTAGTTCCAATTTTATAAGCAATTATATAATTATCAGTAGAATAATAAACAAAGTTATAGAATGTATGGTACAAGAAATTCTTACTTTGTTTTATTATTCCTGAATTTAGTATTTCTTTTATACTAACACTTGGTAAATTCTTTAAATATGGATACATCTTGTCTGTAAGATAAATATTAATGAAATTTATAACTAATCCATCTAACAATATTACTATCAAGTACAAAATATAACTTTTAAAATAAACCATTGATATGGCTTTTAATATAAACCATAAGATATTTAATGCTATAGTAATAAAGTTTATCTTCCATTTTTGTTGGGAGACGGTTAATATATTAGACTTATGAATAAAGAAATATTTAGAAACAGAAGTAACTAATTGAATTACATATATGATATAAACTATTGTTTTATTATCATAATCAATTTTAAATACAGAATAAATTAATGGCATAACCGCAATTGAAATACCAATTATTATTAAAGCAATAATTATATATATCTTTTTAAATGCACCTACTAACCACTTAACTCTTTCTTCATCATTTTCATTAATTGGTTTGTATAAGTTATAAATTAATATTGATGCAAATCCAATATCGACTAAGCTAACACTATAAAAAAAAGAATTAAAAAAATCTGATACTCCCAATAAATCTATCGGTAAATTATCAATAAAAAGCCTTCTAGCCACAAATCCTAAAATAAGAGCTAAAACTTGCATTAATATTATTGATATAATATTTAACAATGAATTTTTACTTCTCATACAATTAGTATAACCTATGCTTTATTAGAAATGTAAAAAGTTTCTTTAATATATCTATCTTATTATCTTTCATTATATCTTTATAATATTTATTAATATAATCTTGTATTTTTAATAATTCTTCAATATGTTTATTTTCTTTTTTTATATTTCTATAAGTATCAGTATTATATTTAATAGACATTTTTAAAACCTGATCTTTCACTTCAATATTATTTAAATATGCAAAATCAGTTTTTTCTCTATATATCTGTGAAATACATACAGCATTAAATAATGAATTTTTATTGTCTTGGGTTATACTATCTTTTCTATCTACCCTATACCAATAAAGTTTCTCATTTGAAATAGTTATTTTTTTCATTTTAAAAGCCAATTTATAAAAGATAGCAAGATCTTCAAAATGAAGTCCATAAGGAAAAGTAATATCATCAAAAACATTCTTTTTAAACAACTTATCCCAAACATGAGCATTTATTTTATCTAGTAAAATATCATTATATATATCTTTTATTTCAAATGTATTAACTATTATTTCATTTTTATCATA
Organism: uncultured Erysipelotrichaceae bacterium; assembly: GCA_964418835.1. Lineage (GTDB taxonomy): Bacteria > Bacillota_I > Bacilli_A > Erysipelotrichales > Erysipelotrichaceae > UBA9076. Next base: position 10,957 of record CAYQNJ010000026.1, on the reverse strand, counting down.
CTCTTCATCACTTCTTAAATATGAGCACATAGACATATCTGAATTGTTTTCTTTTATAAGTTTTAACAATACTTCATAAATGTTATTAAACACTTTATCATCACTATCTAAAAATCCAATGTAATCTCCAGTTGCTTGTTTTAAACCAAAATTTCTAGCATCAGATAACCCACCATTAGTTTTGGAAAATAGCTTTATCCTACTATCTTTTAAAGAGTATTCTTGAGCAATTTCTAATGAATTATCAGTAGATCCATCATTTACCAATATCATTTCTAAGTTTGTATATGTTTGGTTTATTAAAGAGTCTAAGCATTCACCTAAGTATTTTTCAACATTATATATAGGTACAATTATACTAATCTTTTCATCCATAATATTTCTCCATTATATTATTTAAAATATTTATGAAATCATCTTTTGTTTGTTCAATTGTATAATCTTTTATACCTTCTAATGAATTTCTTCCTAATTGATCTCTTAAATTTGAATCATTCACTAATGTGTTTATAGAATCAGATAGTTCGGTAACATCTTCATTTTTATATATTAATGCATTATTAAATAAGTTATTAAATTCAACTGCAGCAATACAAGTATCACTAGATATTATAGGTAAACCAAAAGACATTGCTTCATTTATTACCAATCCCCAAATATCATAACGTGTGGGTAAAACAAAAATATCACTAGAACTAAAGTACTTATTTAGTTCATCACTATCTTTAAAACCAACAAAGTGGATATTATCTAATTTATTGGATTCAATGATCTCTTTAACATTATCTTCTGGACTACCACCAGCTATATATAATCCAACGCTCTTATCTACATTAATCATAGCTTTTGCAAGAATATCATATCCTTTTCTTGGTATTTGTTGGCCAGCTGAAAATAAGATAATATTTTCTTTTATACCTAATTCATCCTTTATTTTTAATTTATCAAAAGATTTATTTTTATCAATATCATGTTTAGTTAGTGAAGAAAAGTGATAATTGAATATTTTATTATCATCTATACCATAGAAATTATAATATTTATTAACTTCTTTACCACTGGACATAAAATAATCATTCTTTTTCATAACAAAAGAAATTGCATGATTTAATAATCCTCTATCAATCGCAAGTCCACCATCCGCAAGCATTACAACAGGCTTATTTTTATTTTTAAATTTCTTTACTGCTTTTATACATAATTTATTTGAATAATCTCCATTTATTAATACATCACATACTTCACTTGCTTTATTTATTTTTTCATTAGCATTTTCATCTAAGTATTCAACATAATAATTATTAAAATCATATAAAAACCAACTTTTATCCCTATCTGAAACAGATTTTTGTTCAAAAAGTACATACAATTCCACATCTTCACTTATCATGTTCATTAATTTAACTTTATAAGGAGATGGTATATTTGATATCCAACATACTTTAAGCATTACATACCTCTTTATATAAATTAATATATTCTTCAAACATATTGTTTTTAACTATAAAATCCTTTTTTTCAAAAGACTTTGTATTTAATAGTTCTATTACTTTATCTAAATCATATTTTTCAACAATATTTTCTTTATCAATAATCGTTTCTGGACTACCTCCTGTATTATAAGTAATTACAGGTAATCCACATGCTTGTGCTTCAATATTTACTAATGAAAAAGTCTCTTCTAATGTAAAGTTAATAAATACAGTTGATGCACTATACCATTCTATCAACTCATCAATATTAGATGTTCTTTCTATTCCTAAGATATTGTCTGGAAGACTTTTAATTTGTTTTTTTGAAAGTCCTATCATTACAATTTTCCAATCATCATTTATTAATTTCGATAATTTAATATATTCATCAAATCCTTTTTGTTTAGTCCAAATATTAGAAACTGCTAAAATAATTTTTTTGTTATCTATATTATATCTTTCAAGAATATTAGTTTGTTTATATTTAAATTTATTTGAAGATAAGCTATTATTGATAACTCTACACTCAATGTTTTTCAAAAAAGATTGCGATACTTGATTTTTTAACCAATATGATGGAGTTACTAATATTAGATTATCTATTAAAAAAGATTCTTGTTTTCTTTGAAAGTTATCTATTGAATTACTTAATATTCTATAAGGATAAACATTTCTATATTTGCAATCTAAACATCCAGTCTTCCAATTAAAACAATTATTATATTCATAGTGTGAACAAAATCCTGTAAAACTCCAACAATCATGTAATGTCCATATTATTTTCTTTTTTGATTCTTTTAAATATTTAAATAAGATTTCATAATTTAAATAAAACCCATGAATATTATGTAAGTGAATAATATCTGGATTAATTTCTTTAATTTTCTCTATGATTTTATATGTGCTTTTATCACTGTATAAGCCATGTTTATCAAAGAAAACACCTTTAATTACATGTTCTTTAAATTCTAAATCATTATAAATTCTAATGATATTTTCATTAATATCAACTTCTTTTTTTGAACTATTAATAGCACCTTCCCTTGCGAAAATAACATAGGATTCTATGCTATTGTTTTTACAGGAGTTATGAATGGATTCAACTATTCTTCCTGTACTACCATATTCATAAACAGAGTTGATTTGAAGTACTCTCATTTTTTATTCCAAACTGTCCTATTTACAATATCTGTATAGCTTTGAATTATCTTTACAACCTTAATTGATACATTAGTATCTTTATAATCATTAGAAATACCCATAGGTTCATTATTGTTATCCATTGATACTGATATATCTATTGATTGTTCAATTGACTCAGTAGTAATACCACCAATGATCACAGACCCAGCATCTAATGCTTCTGGTCTTTCTGTACTTGTTCTTATTAAAACACCATTAAACTTAAGCATTGCACTTTCTTCACTTAATGTACCACTATCACTTAATACACAATATGCATTCTTTTGTAGTTTGTTGTAATCAAAAAATCCAAAAGGTTTTAAGTTTCTAACTCTTTTATCAAATACAAAATTTCTATTTTCAATAAACTTTTTACTTCTAGGATGAGTTGAATAAATAACTGGCATATCATATCTTTGTGCTACATTATTTATTGCATTCATTAAAGACATAAAATTTTCTTCTATATCAATATTTTCTTCTCTATGTGCAGATACTAGTATAAATTGTTTTTCTTTTAACCCTAATTCTTCTAAAACTTTACTATTTTCTATTTTTTCTTTGTATTTACTTAACACTTCCATCATTGGAGAACCAGTCACAAATATTGTTTTTCCATCAATTCCTTCAGATAGTAAATATCTTCTAGAGTTTTCAGTGTAAGGTAAGTTTATGTCACTAATAGAATCTACGATTCTTCTGTTAATCATTTCAGACACATTCCAATCCCAACATCTATTACCAGCTTCCATATGAAAGATAGGTTTTTTTAATCTTTTAGCACTAATAGCACTAAGTGCACTATTTGTGTCACCTAATACTAGTACTGCATCAGGATTTTCTTTAATAATTACATCATAGCTTTTAGCTATAATATTACCCATTGTTTCACCAAGATCTTTTCCAACACACTCTAAGTAATAATCTGGCTTTCTTAACTCCAACTCATCAAAGAAAATATCATTTAATGTAGGATCCCAGTTTTGACCAGTATGTATCAATACATGATCAAAATACTTATCACAAGCTTTTATTGTTTCAGCAAGTCTAATTATCTCTGGTCTAGTACCTAATATTGTCATTACTTTTAACTTACGCATACTTATCTCCTTAAACTTCTAAGTAATATGTATCAGGATTATTGGGATCAAATGCTTCATTTGCCCACATAACTGTAACCATATCACTATCTCCAATATTTTCTATATTATGAGTATATCCGGTAGGAATATCTACTACTCTTAACTCTTTATCACTAACTTTATATTCTATTATCTCATCACTGTCTAGTTTTCTAAATCTTATTATACCTTTTCCTTTGACTACAAGGAATTTTTCATTTTTACTATGATGCCAATGATTACCTTTTACTATACCTGGTTTAGATATATTTATAGATACTTGACCTCTATCATCACTTTTTAAAAACTCTGTAAATGAACCTCTATTATCCTTTTTCATATCCAAAGGATAACTAAAATCATCTTCTCTTAAATAACTTAAATAGGTAGAGTATAATTTCTTTGTAAATTCATCTTTCATATTAATTACTTGTAAGTTTTTTCTACTTTCTTTAAATGATTTTATTAAATTTGCAACCTCTCCTATAGTTTTATTATAAGATGGAGTTACATATAAATATTCATTACTTCCTTTACTATCAATACAAGAAATAAAAGAACTAACAATGTCGTCAATATAAACAAAAGGAATTAAAGCACTTGGATCATTAATTATTATTTCTAAATCATTTGCAACATTATAGCAAAAAGTAGCTATTACAGAGTTGTAGTTTGGTCTTCCCCACTTACCAAACGCATTTTCTAATCTATATACAAATACATCTGCTTGTTTACCATACTCAAAAACAAGGTTTTCTGATTGTTTTTTACTCTTACCATAATCATTATCTCTTTCAGCTTGAATTGATGAACTTAGTAATAAAGGAATATTTCTTCCATCTTCTTTTAGTATATTAATTAATTTTAAAGTTAAATTAGTATTTCCATCATAAAACTCTTCTGGAGTTAATGGTCTATTAATACCAGCCAAATGAATTGCAAAATCAGATTGTTTAACACAATCTTCTAAAGACATATTTGTATTAGTATCAAAAGGAATTACATCATATCCCTTAGTATTTAAAGTTACACATAGATTTTTACCAATAAATCCATTTGAGCCAGTCACAAGTATTTTCATATAATCACCAATATAATTCTAACATAACTTAATTAATAACTTTTATTAATTAAATATCTTTCTAACCTTATTAATTAATTTTTTTATATCATCATTTCTTTTTATTAATTTTTGAATTTCTAAGATACTTTTATATTTAACAAAATTATAATAATAGTTTAAACTTTTATTTTTATAAATTAAGTATGGATATAGTTCAACCATTCTACCTCCAAATCTTTTTTTATAATCTGTAATTTCAAACATAAAATGATATTTACTGTCATTTTTTTCTTTATTATTAATTGCATATTCAATCGATTTATATAAGTTTATTTGCCCAATATTAAATGAATCAAATTCTAAATTAGAACCAATATCAGTTAAATAAAAATCTCCGCCAATGTTTTCTAACAATGATATAGCTTGAGGAATATTATTAATAAATAAAACAAAAAGAATTCCATTATCTTTTGAACAATTAAACGTATTATTAATTTCACTATTATTATAATTTCTATCAATATTCTTTATTTTTGATAATCTAATTGAGTTATATTCAAACATTTTTTCAATTAATTCATACTCTATTTCATCTTTAATAAATGTTTTATACTCAATATTATTAAATTGTTTTTCTAACCTACTTATATAATATCTTAAATGTTTTCTTGTTTTTTTACCTAACATAGCATTATATTCTTGCAAGCTACTAGGTATATTCATTAATACATCTGAGTTAATACCTGTTTGTATAACATTGTATTTAATGGAGTTATACATGTTGTATAAATGATCAATAAATATAGTTTTAATATCATATTTATTAAATAGATAGTCTATTAGATAATCAAGAGTAATTTTATCAATTGTTCTCATTGCAACATACAATTCAGCATTTTTATCTATTGAACAATAAAAAATAGTATCCTCAACTATTATCTTATGAATGTTTTTTATTTTTTTTATATGTTTAAAGCAAGTTATTGATGCAAAAAAACTTTTTGATTGGTTATCATATTCTTCATCAAAAAAAAGTTCATTAATTTTTACATCAGTTAGTTTCACTTCTTAATAACCTATTTACTCTTTCCCTTTTACCTTTATAAAGATAATCCATGATACCAGATAACTGGAACTTAACTAAACATATTGGCCATCTAGCTTCAATATTAGTTCTTTGTATAAAGTAATTATTAGTATCAACATTTAATAATTCACTATTTGTCATAAATGAGTATTTATAGTTTTTTTCTATATATTTTTGGGCATTTATTGTATAAGTATCCTCTTCTCCACCACACCAACAAAATATATCTACAGGTTTATTTATGTTTTTTTCAATTTCTTCTTTTGATTGTACAATTTCAAAATCCAATATTTCTTTTGTGTCATTTTCATTCATTCTATGATGTGTATAAGTATGACAACCAACAACATGATTTCTATCTATCAAATCTTTTAATTGATTATAATCCATATATTTTTCTTTTCCTATTTTTCCAGTAGAAACAAGAAAATAACCAGTAAATCCATATTTTTCTAATAAAGGCAGAGCATAAATATAATTATCTAATAGACCATCATCAAAAGTAATTATTAATCCTTGTTTAGGTAATGTTACTTTACCATTTTTAAATTCTTTAAAAAACTCATAGTTAACATTAACATAATGATTTTTATAATATTTCAATTGATTTTCAAATGTTTTGATTTCATTTATTGGAGTTCTGTGATAATTGATAACTCTAATAGTATTTCTTTTACGTAATATAAAACTATTTAATAAGTTTAATATACCTAATATATCTAAAACTCTAGAAACGAATATTTTAATATTTTCTAACATGTACTTACCTACTTAAATAAATCTAACTTAAGTAATAATTTTTTCATTCCTTCTACATCTAATCTTTCAGTATTATGTGAATCATATTCTTCAACTATTGATATTTTTTCATTTCCTTTTGAAAAATATTTATCATAGTTTAAATCTCTATTATCTGCAGGAATTCTATAATACTCTCCCATATCAATTGCTTTAACCATTTCTTCACTTGCAACTAATACTTCATATAATTTTTCACCATGTCTAGTACCAATATAAGCTTTACCAGATTTTGAGTTTGTTAGTTCAAGTATAGCATCCGCAAGTACTCCTATAGTAGCTGCAGGTGCTTTTTGCACAAAAGTATCACCTTGATTACCATTTTCAAAAGCATATAAAACTAAATCAACGGCATCTTCCAATGTCATCATAAATCTAGTCATATCAGGATTAGTAATTGTAATAGGTTTTCCAGCATTAATTTGGTCTAAGAATAATGGGATAACACTTCCTCTACTAGCCATTACATTTCCATATCTTGTACAACAAAATACAGTATCTCCCTCTTCCATTTGTCTAGATCTAGCAATAACATTTTTTTCCATTAAAGCTTTTGTCATTCCCATAGCATTAATTGGATAAGCAGCTTTATCTGTACTTAAAAAGATTGCTTTTTTTACTTTATTTTTTACACAAGCAGTAATAACATTATTACTTCCCAAAATATTAGTTTTAACAGCTTCTAAAGGATAGAATTCACATGAAGGTACTTGTTTTAAAGCAGCAGCATGGAATACATAATCAACTCCTTTAAAAGCATCAGATATTGAATCATAGTCTCTAACATCTCCAATATAAAATTTTAATTTAGATGCTAGCTCTGGATCTTTCTTTTGGTATTCATGTCTCATATCATCTTGTTTCTTTTCATCTCTAGAAACAATTCTAATTTCTTTTATATTAGTATTTAAAAATTTATCAGCAACTGCATTCCCAAATGAACCAGTTCCACCTGTAATTAGTAATATTTTTCCTTCAAACATATAAAATCCTCCATTTATTATTATAACATGTTAGATTATTAATTTAATCTTTAATATTTCTTAATATTAATAGGATTATTTGATATTATATAATAGCGAGGTCAAATATGAAAATCAGTCAAAAAATCAATATCTCTACAATACCTATCGTTTCATTTTTTATATATTTAACATTAGCATTTAATACTGTGATCTCATTTGATTCTAGTTTTTCTGTGTATATTGCAAAACTACCTTTATTTGAACTCATCAAAGTAACGGCAGCTGATGTACATCCACCTCTTTATTATATAATTATGAAATATTACATTATGATTTTTTCTGACAATATTTATATGTTACAAGTTTTATCAATAATACCACTTTTAATTTTGTCTTATTTTGGAGCAAGAAAAATAAAATCCATGTTTTCTATAAAGGAGGCTATTAATTTTCAGTTAATACTCTTATGTACTCCATTTATTATTAGCCACTCAATAAATATACGTATGTATTCTTTAGCTATACTATTTGTTACTTTAAGTTGTATATATGCAGTATCGGTTATAAAAGAAAATTACAAAGATTTAACATTCTTAACTTTTTTTTCTTTACTGGCTTCCTATACACATACATATGCATTGTTTTTTATAGGTTTTTTATATTTTAATCTAATCACTTATTTTATAATAAAGGGAAAGCCTATGAAAAACCTAATTATTTCAAGTATTACTTGCTTACTACTTTACGGTCCATGGTTTTATGTATTGTTTAATCAAGTTGAAACTATTTCAGGTGGTTTTTGGATATCTTACAGTCAAATTAATAATTACCTTGATATATTTTTAATTGCAGGTGTGATGGTGGGTATTGTTGGATTAGTAATTAATTCATATGTTAAATTTGATAAAAATTTATTTTATTTTACTGTTCTCCCTTTTATAGAAACTTTAATATTTGTTCTGCTTTATTCGAAACTGATTGAACCAGTTTTTTTAACTAGATACATCACATTAGGGTTGGGGATGTGCTTAGTATACATTGCAATTTTCATTTCTAATATAAAAATTAAATTGTTGATTAGTACATACAATATTTTATTAATATTAGCACTAATAGTTGGTTATATAAATGTATTTAAAATTCAGTATAACCAATCTAATAAAGAAGCAAACGACTATCTTATTAATTTACTTGATAATGATACTGTAATAATAACTGATATGAGTCATTATGCAACTAAATATTCACCTTTAAGATACTATTCCGATTACAAAGATCAATATTGGTTACAAAATGATTCAATTAATAAAGCAGATAATATCGGCGGTATTGTAAAATCAACAGATTCAGTAAAAGTAATTGATTTAAATAATGAAAATTATTTAATTATACATGATAAAGAATATCTAAAGATTATAGATAAAATGGGATATAAATATGAATTTCTAAATGATTTGAATAATTTTACAGTTTATAAAATTATTGATTAGTTAAAGAAAAAATTAATAAAATGTCTAATCGAATTATGATAAAATCTATCGATATTATAACTTAACCAGGAGATCAATGTGAATTCAATTAAAATAAAAAATATTTATAAAATAATAATATTTTCATTTTCTATAGCTCTTTTAGCTTCAATTCCTTTTTTTAAAGATACTTCTAGAGCAGGATATGATACTATTTTTCACTTTAGTAGAATAGAAGGTATGGCTAGAAGCATATTAGATGGGAATTGGTTTCCTAAAGTATATCCTCACAAACTAAATGGATATGGTTATGTTAGTCCTACATTTTATTGTGATTTTTTATTAATAATACCAGCGTTAATATATAACAGTGGTCTATCAATAATAAAGACCTATAAATTGACAATGTTTATATTGAGTGTTTTAAGTGGAATTAGTATAGGTTACACAATATCAAAAATTTCAAACAAAAAATTTGCTCCTTACTTAGGTATTATGCTATATGTTCTATCACAATATAGACTACTTAATATTTATGTAAGAGGTGCATTAGGAGAATTATTTGGCTTTGTTTTTTTCCCACTTATAATACTTGGTGCAAAATCTATTTTATTTGATTCTAAACCGAAAATAATTTATTTAATTATTGCTTTTTCTGGATTGGTGCTATCTCACAATATTTCTTTTTTTATGGGATGTATTTTATTAGCAATAATATTCATTCCACACATTAATGTCTTTATGAAAAATCCTTCAAAAGTAATTACAGTAATTATATCAATAATTATAACAATATCCGTAACTGCATTTTTCACTTTCCCAATGATAGAGATGTCTATAACACAAAATTTTCTTGTTTTTAATCAATTGAACTCTGCTCAACTTTTAAGTTCTAATGCAATAAATCCAATCAGCTTAATAACAGATACTTTAATTGGTTTTGATCACCCATATGCATTACGAAATTCTTTAGGATTTTCAATATATTTATGTTTATTTTTAACTATTATATATAAATCAGAAAATAATGAAATAAAAAGATTTTTAAAATTAATAGCATTGATTGGTGTAATCTCTATTATTTTCACAACTAATATTATTCCTTGGAAATATCTTGGATTTTTATCTACAATTCAATTTCCTACTCGTCTACTTTTAATTTCTAATACATGTTTATGTGTTTCCGTACCAATACTTCTTTTCAATTCAAAAGCATTTTTATCAAATAAAAATATTTTTATGGTTATAATTATTGTTCTTGTTCAATTTGGATTTCATGTTTATCAAATAAATAAATTTGAAACCTTTTATCAAGATAAGGAATCATATGAGTTTATAATGGAATCTACAGTAAATAAACCAGGACTTACTAGCATAAGTAAGATAACTCAAAAAAGCATGAATGAGCTTGCAGGTAATAATTATTTAAATCTTTTAATGTTAAAAGAAACTGAATGGAAACAAGAAATTACTAATGTAGTGAATGCAGTTATTTCAAATAAAATAATTAAGAATGGAGTATCTACATCATTCTATGTAGAAAATTATATAGAAAACGAAAGAATTGTTTTTCCAGTAACTTATTATAAAGGCATGCAAGCTAATTGTGTCGATATCGATGGAAATATAAAAAAATTAGAAACTGCATTGCATGTTGATACAGGAAAAACTGAAGTAATTCTTAATGATCCCACTTTTATTGGTAAAATTACTGTTTGGTATAATGGTACTGCTATACAAAAAATTTCACTTATCTTATCACTAGTATCATTACTATCTTACATTGCAATTTCACTCACC
>CAYQNJ010000025.1:0-16327 GCA_964418835.1 uncultured Erysipelotrichaceae bacterium | reverse complement strand
AAGTCCCGTCGATCGCCCCATTAAGTTTATAAAACCGATATATCGGTTTTTTTATTTCTTTAGTATTATAGTTATATAATTAATTTATTAAGGAGTTGATTAATATTAAAATTAATAGTAAATACATAAATGAATATAAAAACATTATTCAAACTACTAACATTCAACTAGGTTATAAAGAATTAACTAATTCGATAAAACACGTAAAAACTTGTTTAGAAAAAGAAATGGTTAGTTTTGATTTTTCTAAAAATATAATAGAAAGTAATATTGAATTTACTTACTTTCACTTTTCAAATGACATATTAAAATCAAAAGGATTAAAATTAGTATTAGTTTTTTTACATAAAGAATTTAAATATGAAATATGCTTATCAGGAATAAATAGAAAAAAACAAATGGAATTTTATAATAGTATCAAAGATAACACTGTAAAATACACTTTAAGCAACGATCCTTCTAAAACTTACTATGTCTTAAAACATAAAATAAATAAAGACTTTGATTATGAAAACATTGATATACTATCAAAAGAACTATGTGACATCATACAAGAGTTCACTAGATACGTTTTATATGAATTAATAAAATAAGATTTTTCCAAAAAATCTAAAAAAGTAATTTTGATTTTATTAAGAATTTATATATTCAATCAATTTAGATTTTTTATTTAATTTGGCTTCATCTATAGTGGAATATGAATTTGATGTAGGATATATTTCTATTTTACCTAACTTATTAATCATAGATAGTATGTGTAAACTATCGTTATTTATTGCAAATGAAATAGTAAAAGGAATCTTATTACTGTTTGGATGATCTAAATCATAACCCTTATTATCTTTTATAGAAACTACCCTTACATTAGAAACTATTAAATCTTCTATAAAACTTTCTTGTTTATCATTTATACTTCCATATAAATCAACTCTGTGTCCTGGAACTACAACATTTCCAGACAGTGCTAAAACATCTGTCTGCATTGTAAATAGAGTTTGATTATCTTTTAATTGACTTACTGGATTATCAGGTAAGTCTTTTTCTTCATATAACATAGATTTATAAAATAAAGAACCCACTGGTATCTTACCTTGTATATCAGTATACTTTCCAATAACATCTTCTTTATCTACATAAGCTTTATCATCAATATAAGCATAAGGAATTTCTATATATGTTATATCTTCCTCTTTAATTAAGTGTCTTCCACTAATGTTATGGCTAGAAACAACAACTGTAATTAAATTAAGTTTATATTCACTATAGAGTTTAATTCCTAAATAATTTAATAAACAAAAAACAATTAAAACTAAAACACCAATAATTACTTTTAAAATCTTATTCATATTTAATACCTCAATTAAGTATTTATAAAAATAAAGTTTAACCTAAAAAAAAGGTCGATTTCTCGACCTTATGCTTCTTTATGAGTTTCTAGATATTCATTAATCACAACTCTTTGATCAGGCTTACTAGGTTTACATAATATAACCTCAGCTTCACCACTAACTAAAGCAGCCGCAAATCCAGCACAACCTGGATATCCACAACCACCACAGTTATAACCAGGTAGTAATGCATTAACTTCTTCAACTCTATTGTCTTCTTTAACATAGAATATCTTACTAGATATACCTAATATAGCACCTAATATAGCACCTAAAGCTAACATTGTAAGTACTGAATTAACCATGAACTTCCTCCTTTATGTCATGAGATGGATGAAGTTCACAAGAACTAATTTTACATCCCTCACAATCTACTTTTAAATCTTCACACCCTTTTGGGACTGGTGTTTTATGGTTTAAATAATATAACACAGCATATACACCAGCTATAGCCATCGCAAATAGGATAGCTGGAACAATATTTTGTGGCATTATACTAAACCTGCAAATGCACTAAACGCTAAAGCCATAATAGCAGCAACAACAAGCGCAATTGGATTCCCTTTAAATGCAGTCGGAATATCTGATGTTTCAAGTCTTTCACGAATAGTCGCAAATAACAATAACACCAACATAAATCCAACTGGAACCGCAAATGAATATACTAACATTTGTACAAAGTTAAATTCATTTGAAATATTATCTAAAGTTACTTGTAAAACAACACAGTTAGTTGTAATTAAAGGTAAATAAATACCTAAAGATTTATATAAAGCAGGAGAATATTTTTTAATGAACATTTCTGTAAATTGAACAAATGTCGCAATAACTAAGATAAAAGTAATAAGCTTCATATATTCAATACCTAAAGGTACTAGAACTGTATGATATAAACCATATGACATGATAGACGCACCAACAATAACAAATATTACTGCAGCACCCATACCAAATGCCGAATCTAATTTTTTACTAACACCTAAGAACGGACAAATTCCTAAGAATTTTGTCAAAACTATATTATTAATTAATACAGCAGCTATAAATAGCGAGAATATTTCAGCCATTATTTCTTAGCCTCCTTACTATTTTTATATGCAGTCAAAGCAGCCGCAAGCATTGCGAAAGTCAAGAAAGCACCTACATTACTCTTAAACAATGAAACTTCAAATCCCGTAGGAATTATTTGGAAATTAAATATTACTGCATCAGTAAATGGATTTGATAGACCAATTGAACCTGTACCAATAATTTGTCTAATAACACTCATTGCTACTAAGCTAAGTGTATAGCCTAAGCCCATTCCAATACCATCCAACGCTGAATCAAATACTGAGTTCTTACTAGCAAATGCTTCAGCTCTTCCCATGATTATACAGTTAACAACGATTAGATTAATAAATGAACCTAATGCTGAATATAAACTTGGAGAATATGCATGAATTAACATTTCTACAATAGTAACTAAACTAGCAATAATAACAATATAAACTGGAATTCTAATTTCATCAGGAATAATATTTCTTAATAACGAAATAATTACATTACTAAACACTAGAACCGCAATAACAGAAACACCCATACCTAAAGCAGAGTTTAAAGTCGTAGTTATTGCAAGAGTTGAACAAATACCTAAATATAAACCAAACACCGGATTTTCATCAATGAATCCTGCTTTAAAGTTTTTCATTCTATCCATAAGTCCACCCCCTACTCGCTAGCAGCCAAAGCTGCTTGTACCATAGAAACTATAGATTCACTAGTCCATGTAGCACCAGTAACTGTATCAATTTCCATGTCTTTTGTAACACCATTAAATAATGTGAAATAATCTTCAGTAGTAGCCTTATCACCAATATTAGCAGTATCACCAAAGTTTACTAATGTAATGCTAACTACAGATTTATTTGCAGGATCAACAGTAACTACAACTTCATTTCTAGAATAAATATCACCCATTTCAGCCGCATGGTCATCTGGATCAATTAAACCATAGCCTTCTGAACTACAATTAAATGTTAAATAACCTTCGCTTGTTGGTTCACCAGCTTCACAAACTGCATCAAACTTAGAATAGTCACCGCTAACAGCAACTTTACTTCCTAATGCAAGGGCTGGTTTTGTAGGTTCAGCAGTTGTAGTTTCAACACTAACACCAGCTTGTTGTGAATATAATGTTTTAGCAGCGTTAATTCCACTAATAACAGCATCACTAGAAACTGTTGCACCTGATAATGGAGCAATACCTTCATTAACATTTAAATCTTTAACCTTGAATTCATCAGTAGTAATTCTTGTACCAATTCCTTCAGTTTCTTGTTGATTAATAACATTGTATAAAACTATTTTTCCATCTTGATCAAAACCAACTAAGAAATCAATTGGAGTACCAGAATTAAATCCTAAAACACTAGCACTATAAACCCAATACTTATTTGTAGGTCCTTCTCCATAGAAACCTTTTTTAATTAAACCACTAGCATCACTTGTGATATCTAATTCACTAAATGTTGCATCTGGATCTAATTCAGCAAACACAGCAGTTTCTGCAGCCATAGCTTGTTGAGCAATAATTGGAGCAGTTAAATTATTTACATAAGCAATTGCCCCACCAAATATCGCACACAATACAGCAAGGAAACATGCCAAATACACAGTCTTTTTCATCATGCCCCTCCTATTTCACAAGCGCAAATAAAGCGCTAGTATTAATTGCTGTTTCTGCATTATTCACTTTAAACATAGCCATTCCAAACACAATAACTAGTCCAACTACAAAACAAATAATGACTTTCTTTAAATTATTCTTTTCTGCATGAACTTGATGTGAATCAAACATCTTTTCAATTGCAGGAGTTAATATATTCATTAAAAGTATAGAGTATAATACACCTTCAGGTAAGTTACCATTAATTCTAATTAAAACTGTAAAGAAAGCTGCACCCATTGCAAATACAATTCTTCCAGGAATAGAAGTAGGATTTGTTACAGGATCAGTTAACATAAACACAGCCCCAAACATAGCTCCACCTGTTAATACATGGAATAATGGATACCATAATCCTTGTCCATTAGCTAAACCAATAATTAATGTAGTTACAAATATAGTAGCTATATAAACAACACTAACTCTATAATCAATTACCTTCTTATAAACTAAATAAATACCAACTACTAATAATACTAGTGCACTTGTTTCACCAATAGACCCAGGATACATACCAATAAACATATTAGTTAAACCACCAAATTTATCAATGAAAGTATTAAATGCAGCATCACTAGCAGCAAACCAACCTTGGTTAGCAAAACTTGCTGTTGGAGTAGCTCCAGAAACAAAATCATTAACAACACTACCAGTAAAACTAGAAGCTATTACAGCTCTACCTACAGCAGCAGGATTAAATATGTTTTGCCCAAAACCACCAAATACTAATTTACCAAAGAATATTGCAATAATAGTACTAATTATTAATGCATAATAACTAGTAGAAACTTGAACTGTTAAAGTTAAGATAATTGCAGTAATCCAAGGAAATGAACTACTCAAATAAGTTTTAATATCTTTTTTTAATGCTAAACACCAAACTACCTCAGTTAGTATAGATGCAACTACAGAACTTAATAACAAACCAATGGCTCTAATTCCATATTCACTTCCTAATTCAACAAAATAATAAATATCCGTTGCTAGAAATACAACTAACAAACCGATCAACAATTGAAACATTATTCCCTTAGTTGAAAGTTCATCTCGATAGTTAGGAGAAAATTTATAATTTAATTTCATCTTTGCCCCCTACTTCTTACTCTTCAAAGCAAAATATCTTTTCGCTTTTTTAACGCCTTCTGTAACTTCTAATTTTGAAGGACATACAAATGAACACAATCCACATTCTATACAATCCATAACACTTAATTTAGTTAAAGAATCTAAATCTTTATTCTTTTCAGCTGTATTAATTCTTACAGGTTGTAATCCACTAGGACAATAATCACTACAACGTCCACATCTTAAACAAGCTACTTCATCCAACACTTTATTTTGAAGAACAGTAACCGCATTAGTAGCTAAGTCAACAACATACCCATCAGTAGTCATTGATTTACCCATCATAGGTCCCCCAGCCACAACAACAATTTCTTCACCCTTATATCCACCACAAGCATCAATTAGTTCTTTCACAGGAGTACCAACATAAGCTAATACATTAGTTGGTTTATTAACTCCATCACCTGATACAGTAACTAATTTTTTTGTAATAGGCATACCATTTAATAAAGCATCACCTAAAGCAATTGCAGTAGTCGCATTACTTACTACACAACCAACTTCTGAAGGTAATTTAGAATAACGTTTCTTAGTAAGTTCATATACTAATGTTCTTTCCCAACCCATTGGGTAAACATCAGGAACTAAAGAAACTTTAATGTTTGGATATTTGCTAAAAGCATCTTGTAATACTGGAATTAAATCTTTCTTACTTTCTTTAATAGCAACCAAACCTACTTTACCACCTGATAATTTAAACATAGCTCTTACACCATGAACAAATAAATCAAGGTTTTCATAAATACCTTTGTAATCAGAAGTAATAAATGGTTCACATTCAACTGCATTTATTATTAATGTATCAATCTTTTCAGGCATCATATACTTAACAAATGTAGGGAAACCAGCTCCTCCACATCCTACTAAACCTGCTTCCTTAACAAAGTTTTCTAACTCTTTATGAGTTGCTTTTTCAAAATCAATTGGTTTTAGAGGAACTTCAACTTCATACTTTCCATCATTTAAAATAACCAAATGATCTACTTGTTTCAAACTAGAATGCATCATCTTCTTAACACCTTTAACAACACCAGAAACTGATGAATAAACAGGTACATAGAAATGATCATTTCTAGCAGCAATCTTTGTTCCAACTTTAACACTATCCCCTTCTTTAACAAGTACTTCACAAGCAACATTGCTAATAACTAAAGGAATATAGATTTCAGAAGGTGCACCAATTTTAATAATATCATTATGAGCAGTTAACTCTTTTTGACCATTAACATGATGACGCATCTGACCTAACAAAAACGACATACTATTCCACCTTTCATAATATAACAACGATATTATACCATTACAAATGTGCATTTTCTATATCACTTTATACTAATTATGCTATAATATACCCTATGAAAAAAATTAAAATAATCACAATAACATTACTACTACTTTTTATAGTTGGATGTCAAAGTAATACATCCAAATTAAGCATGTTTAACAATGTAACTGTATCTGCAGGTTTTGATACTTATATAAGTATATCTACATCATCCTCTTCACAAGAAGAGTTTGATAAATTATTCAATAGTTCTATTGAAGATTTTAGTTATATGAATAAACTATTTGATATATATAAAAATTATGATGGAATAAATAATATTAAAACTATTAATGATAATGCCGGTATAAAACCTGTTAAGGTAGATCCTATTATTATTTATATGCTAGAACTGTCAAAAAAATACTATGATATTTCTAATGGAGAATTTGATATTACCTTTGGTCCTGTGTTAAAGATTTGGCATAACTATAGAGAAGAAGGAATGTCCTTGATGGAAGAAGGAAAACTTGGAAATACACCTAGTTTAGAAGAACTTAAAGAAGCTAGCACTTGTACTGGATGGGACTTAGTAGAAATAAACAAAGAAGATTCTACAGTTTACTTAAACAAACCTTGTGCATCACTAGATGTAGGAGGAATTGCAAAAGGATTTGCGACAGAATATGTAGCAAAAAAACTAGAACAACAAAATATAAAAGTAGGTTTTGTGGATGCTGGAGGAAATAATAGAACCATAAACACAAAACTAGATGGAACACCTTGGAGAGTAGGTATTCAAAGACCTTCTGGTGGAAATGGTTCAATATTTGTAGTAAACAGTGAAGGAAGTAATTCATTTGTGACTAGTGGTGATTATCAAAGATATTATGTAGCTAATGATGGTTATTCATATCACCATATAATAGATCCTACAACACTATTTCCATCAAATCATTTCCACTCTGTAACTGTTATTACTAAAGATAGTGGAGTGGCTGATGCATTAAGTACTACACTATTTACTGTGGATTATGAAACAGGTAATCAAATAATAGAAAAGTTTAAAAAAGATAATCCAAATGAGACATTAGAGGTTATTTGGATTATGGATAAAAATGAAGAAATAGAATCACAGTTTTCAAAAGAAGTAGAAGGATTTAAAGTAGTATATACACAAAACCTTGAAGATAAAATAACATGGAAGTAAAAATGGAATCCCTATAAGATTCCATTTTCTTTTTTATAAAAATATATTGCTCCTATTATACCCGCATCATTACCTAAAGTTGCGGCTTCAATCACAAGATTTTCACTAAAGCGAGGCATTGCTTTTTTTCTAATTATTTCTTCAATAGGACTCATCAGTAATTCTTTTTGAGCACTAACTCCTCCACCTATTAAAATATAATCTGGATTAAATATATGAATCAATGAAATTAAACCATCCGCAATATTGTTTAACCAAATGTCCATACATTTAATAATACTCTCATTATTATCTTTAGCCATTTCAAATATTTTAGAACCATTTAAATCACTTACCTTCAACTCTGTTTCACATAGTTTTATTAAGGCTGTTGTAGATGCATATTGCTCATAACAACCTATATTACCACAATAGCATTTAATACCATCATTGTTTAATATCATGTGCCCCAGTTCACCAGCAATACCTCTATTACCTAGCAAGATATTACCATCTACCATAACTCCTCCACCTACACCAGTCCCTAGAGTTATACCCACTACATTTTTATAATTAGATGCATTACCCTTCCATATCTCACCTAATAACATACAATTAGCATCGTTAGTTACTGTGACAGGTAATTTAGTATCATTATGAATTTCTTCTTTAAATTTAGAGCCAATATAATTAGGTATGTGCCCAGCTGTGCCAATCACTTCACCTTTAACACTATCTATTTGTCCTGTGGCTGAAATACCAATACCAATAACCTCATAAGATGAATTAGTTAAATATTCTTTTACCTTTGTTTTAACTGTTTGAATTATTGGAGTAACATAGCCATCAAATGCTACTTCATATTGTGCTTTATCATAAATGTTTCCATTATCATCCACAATACCCATCTTTACACTAGTACCACCAATATCAACACCTAAATAATACATAATAAACCCTCCTATCGTGATATAATTTTAACGAGGTGAAAACATGATTCTATCTAAACAAAAAAACATAAAAACTTATCTTGGAATATCTAAAAACTTAGATACTGCATTAAACTTTATTTTAAACAATGATCTTACAAAACTACCTTATGGTAGAAATGAGATTGATGGAGATAATGTTTATTTAAATATTATGGACTATCAAACAGGTTTATTTAATGAATTAAAGTTTGAAGGTCATCATAATTACATAGATATACATATAGTATTACAAGGAGATGAAACTATCGCAATAACTACACTAGAAGATATTGATAGTAGTACTCCTTATGAAGAAGATAAAGATGTATATTTTGCATATGGTAATAAGTATACAAGTTATTACCTAGATAATACTAATCTAGCTATAACATTCCCAGAAGATTTACATATGCATAAAATTTATACAAACTATAAAGATGTTAAAAAGGCTGTTGTTAAAATAAAAATGTAAGAAAATGGTATTTAATAAAATACCATTTTTAATTATCCAACACTCTTTAAAACAAGAATATCGTCTGATTTATATTTTTCTCTTATACTTCTAAATTCTTTTTTTACAGATTCCATTTGTTCAGGAGTTACATTAATAAATGGAGCTCTTACATAACCAGCATCAATACCAATTAACTTCATGCCTTCTTTAATTACTGAATAGTAATCATATTTCAGTGAAGCATCAATTATAGCTACAGCACATTGTTGTAAGTGTTGTGCCTCATCAAATTTATCATTTTTAATATTGTCATATAATCTAACAAATAAATCAGGTAGCATTGAATAGAATGATCCAACAATACCATCTGCTCCATTAAATAAACCACTTACTGCCATTTCATCCGCTCCTGAAAATACTAAGAAATCATCCCCGCAAGCATCCTTGATTTTATATATATTTTGATGTGTATAAGCAGTGTACTTAACACCTTTTACATTTGGTATAGTAGATAATCTAACAATAAAATCAAATCCTAATAAACCAGTAAGAGGTACATTATATATAATCATTGGTATACTTACACTACTAGCAATATCCTCATAATATTTAAATATATGATTTTCATCAAATCTCCAATAGAATGGTGGAACAGAACTAATAGCATCAGCACCAACACTTTCCGCATGTTTTGATAAATCTATTGATATCTTAGTTGAAATAGCTCCAACATGTACTATTACAGGTACCCTACCATTAACTTCATCAACTACTACTTCCACAACTTTTTTTCTTTCTTCTGGTGTCATTAAAAAACCTTCACCAGTAGAACCTGTTAAATAAAAACCATCAACTTTTTCATCAATCAACCAGTTAACAATCTTACGCATTCTTACTTCATCAAAATTTTCATTTTCATCAAACGGTGTAATTAATGCAGGAATTACACCTTTTATTTCAGTATGTTTAAAGTTAGCCATTTTCTCTCTCCTATTTATTTATAGCTGCCACAAATCTTTCAGTAATTTCTTTTGGTCTTGTAATAGCTCCGCCAACCACTATAGATGTAGCTCCTAAATCATATACCTTTTTAGCTTGTTCAGGTGTATGAATTTTACCTTCCGCAATTAAAGGTGTTTTACATTTTTCAACTATTTCTTTTATTAGTTCAAAATTAGGTCCCTCAGTTTTAACTGATGTTTTTGTATAACCAGCTAAAGTAGTTCCCACAAAATCTATACCTGCTTCACTTGCGGCTAAAACTTCATCAAGTTCTGCACAATCAGCCATTAGTAATTGATTAGGATATTTTTCTTTTATCTCTTTAATAAATTTAGTCGCATCTTTATTACCAGGTCTTGTATTCTTTGTACAATCAATCGCAATAATGTCACAGTTAACACTAACTAGCTCATCAACTTCTTTCATAGTTGGTGTTATATAAGCTTCATAACCAGGATAATCAATCTTTATGATTCCTATTACAGGTAGATCAACCATCTCTTTTATTTCTTTAATATCTCTTACACTATTAGCACGAATACCACAGGCACCACCTTCTTGGGCTGCTTTTGCAAGCAAAGGCATAACACCGCCTTTTTCTGTATATAGCGGTTCATGAGGCAAAGCCTGGCAAGATACTATTAGTTTTCCCCTAATCTTTTCTATTAATTCTTTTTTATCCATTTGAGTCTTCACTTTCTATATTTTTATTATTAATATACTTATCAAAAATGACGTTAAAATACTTACTTAAAATAACCGCTAATAAACCAAACCCAAAACTTAAGTAAATACCTATCGCCCACGCTAAAGTAAACGTGTTATAAAATGTGATTAGTATAACTGAAATTACAGTTAGTATTACTAATATTGATGTAGAAAAATTATTTATTATAAACATAAATGTATTTTGAAATGTTTCAGTTATTGTATTATCAAATTTCGCTAAAACAGGAAATATAAAAACAGTAATAATTATTAATACAACAAATAATATCAACATCATTATTTGATATGCATCAAAGAATGATGAGCCACTATTTCCAAAGATATAAATATTAAATATTATCATCCCTGCAAATAGTAGACATCCCATCCAAATAAGCGTTGCTTGTTTGAAATTGTTTTTATAAGCTAACCAGAATTCACTCCATATTGAAGGGATATGATCTTTTGCAAGTTTTAATGCAATACTATACAAAGCAGTTAAACTAGCTCCTATAGTTACTATGAAAATAGATCCAATTAGGAAACAAAAATTTAATATCATCCAATTAGCAAGATTCATTAACCATCTATAAAGTGGCGAATCAATCTCAAACAAACGTTTCATAAAATACCTTTCTTATGTTTATTATCCTTTTACAGCACCTATGGTAATACCTTGTGTAAATGATTTTTGGAATGCAAGGAACATAATAACAATTGGTATAGCTGCTAAACTAGCTCCTGCCATTAATACACCATAGTCTGTCGCAAACTCACCTTGAAGTGTCGCTAAACCTAGTTGTAACGTTAAATTTGTTCTTGTATTTAACATGATTAATTGTAAGAAATAATCATTCCATGCTGATATAAAAGTAAATATAGCTAATGCAGCAATACCTGGTTTTACAATAGGTAATACAATATTAATAAATGTACTTAATTCACTACATCCATCAATTTTAGCTGCTTCTAATAATTCTGTAGGAATAGTTTCTGAGAATTGCTTCATCAAGAATATTCCAAATGGCCATCCAACAGCTGGTAGTATTACAGCCCATGATGTGTTATGGAACCCCATAGCACTAATTTGTTTAACTAAAGGTACTAATACTACTTGTTTTGGTAGTGCCATTGCAAATACAAATATACTAAATATTAATGTTCCACCAGTAAATCTTTTCTTGGCAAGTACATAACCAGCTAAAGCTGATACTGCACAAACTAATACCATTGTTACAACAGCTATAAATATTGAATTGTATAACCATTGCCATGCTGGTTGCTTAAATAATGTTTGCCAGCTTTCTAATGTAGGATTACTTGGTAACCATTGTGGTGGTAACTTCAATGAATCTATTCTTGTTTTAAATGCTCCAGTTATAACCCAATAGAATGGAAATATAAATACGACTGTAACAAGAGTTAATAATGTCATTGATGTTATATTGAACACATTAAATGTCTTATTCTTTTTCATACTTTCCCTCCTATTGAACTTCTTTAGAGCTAAACATCTTAAATTGAATCAATGAGAATATACCTATGATAATAGCAAGTACTACACCCATAGCATTCGCATACCCAAATTTATATTGTTTAAATGCCGTTTCATAAACTAAGTACATAATTGTGGATGTGTTGTAGTTTGGTCCTCCAGATGTTAATAGTTGTATCAAAGAGAAACACTGGAAGGTATTAATTGTAGTAATAACTACTACATATAAAGTAGTTGGAAGTATTCCTGGCCATTTAATATGTTTAAATACTTGCCAATCTGTAGCACCATCTATTTGTGCTGCTTCTATTTGAGATGTATCTAAGTTTCCCAGGGCTGCTATATACAATATTATTGGTTGCCCTACACTGGTAGTAATAAGTATTATTATTATTGCCCACATTGCAAACCGTTTATCACCGAGCCACTGTATTTCTTCACTAATCAAATTCATCTGCATTAACACATAGTTTAAAACACCATTATATGGATCAAAAATCCATTTCCATACTACAACTACTGCAACAGTACCTGTAACTACTGGTAAATAGAATATCCCTCTAAATAAACTACGAGTAAATGCACTTTTTTGATATAGAACAACTGCTACAAATAAGGAGAATAATACAATTATTGGTACTGCTATTAAAACTAGTACTACTGTATTCTTTAATGATTTCAGAAAAATCTCATTTGTAAATAGTTTGATGTAGTTTTCTAATCCATTAAATTCAAACTTCTTATTTGTGTAGTTAAACATACTTGTTATTACACCAGTTAGTATTGGAACTATAACAAAAGTTGCGAAGAAAAAGAGTGCTGGTGCTAAAAATGCATAAGCAACAAGTGTTTGTCTAGTCTTGATGTTTCGACTTTGATACCATCTTGTAATTGGGTTTTTGCTTTTTTCGCTCATAGTATCACTCCTTATAAAATTAAGACGAGGCATCCTTTACGGTGCCCCGTCATTAAATGCTAATAAATTATTCTTCTAATGTTGGATTTGCATTTTCTACAAAGTATTTAGCAGCATCTTCAGGAGTTTTATCACCTGTTAACATTGCTTGTAGAGATCCCCACCAGAATGGTCTCATTGATGCGAATCCTGGAACTGTATTGTAGTATGTTCCATAGTATCCAGATAATGATGAATAGTATTCCATTTCAGCATCGCCTGCATATAAATCACCAAAGCTCTTACGAACTGGGAAGCAATTAGCTGCAAGTACGTTTTGTTTTCCAATAACTTCATCATCAGATAAGAATTTTACGAATTCTTTTGCTGCAGCAATCTTAGTTTCATCTTTGTTATCAAATATTGCATAACCATTTACTAAGTATTCTAAGTTTGGAGTTCCACTCTTTGATGGTAATGAAACTGCAGTTGCTTCGATTCCAGAAGTGTTTAATTCTTCAGCTCTAGCAGCTGCTAAGTTTGGTGACCAAAGTGCTACTGCCCAGAATGTTGAGTTAGTTGGAGTTGTAAAGTGTTCTAATGCATCATTAGCTACACCAGCTGTATTTCCAGTTAACCAACCTTCTTCAACACCTTGGTTAACTAATTGATATGCTTCGATACCTTCAGGAGTATCCATTGTATATTTTGTACGATCAGAATCCATTATTGTTGCACCAGTTAAGTTAGTGATGAATGCACGTGTACCTTGGTCTCCACCTTGTCCACCAGCGAATATTTCAACACCTTTATAACCTTTGTCTGCCATTTGTTTTGATAATTCAACAAATTCTTCAGTAGTCCAAGAACGATCTCCATCAGTAGGAACTAAGTCGTATAAACCAGCTTCTTCTAAAGCAGTTTTATTTACTGCCATAACAAATGGTGCAGCACTTGTTGGATACATCCAATAGTTTTCACCATCTGAACATGAACCTAATACACCTTCAGAAGTAATATCGCTTGCTAAACCTGTTTCTTCAAATAAATCATTTAATGGTACTAAGTATCCAGAAGTTCCATAGTCGATAATTCTACCTGGAGCATCAAATAATACGTCTGGAGCTGTATTTCCTTCAACGGCTGTAATTATTTTTTCAGGTCCATTTTGGAAGTCAATCATTTCTACATTAACTTTAATATTTGGATATTTTTCGTTAAACGCAGCCACTAATCTTTGTTCATACTTACCAGATGTTTCATCAACAGTTGTAAATGTTGGGAATGCCCACCATGTAATTTCTGCTGTCATTTGAGTTACATCTTCTGTAGTTGTTTCAGTAGTTTCTTCTGTTTCAGTTGTTTCTGTTGTTTCTGTTGTACCAGAACCACTACTGCACGCTACTAGGCTTAGACACATGATCGAAGCTAATAATAGAGTAAATAACTTTTTCATTCTCTTTCCTCCTAAGTTACTTTTGACAAATTACTCCAATATAGCATGATAATATTTACTTGTAAACGCTTTCTTTATTAAAAATTAAAAAACTTATATTTTTCATATAAGTTTACTAAATATTTACAGTGATTTGTTAATTATTGAATTAGCTGTTTTTTCTCTTAATTTTTTAACCATTTTTTTGTTTCTTACAGCATACTCAGCCTTTAAAGCATCTACCACATAAAGTTGTGTAATGCTTCCTGCTAAAGAGCCACCTTTCATAATGTGTTCTTTTGCTGCCGTTAGTAAAACAACATCTGCAATTTTTGCTATATGAGACTCAATATAGTTTGTCACCGCAACAATCTTAGCACCTTGTTCTTTGGCTGTTAGACATGAATCATAAACATCCTTTGTATTTCCTGTTAAAGAAAATGCGACAATTAAATCATCCTTTGTAGCAACTGATGAATTAATAATTTGATAATGACTGTCCGAAATAGCTATACTACTTTTACCAATACGCAAGAAATTACCTTGAGCTATCATAGCAGTTAAGCCACTAGATCCAACACCATAGAAGAATACCGTATGCGCACTTTCGATTAGGTCTACAGCTTTTCTAATACTTTCAATATCCAATATTTGTCTAGTATTATTTATTACCTCAATCATTTCATTTGATAAATCATCTAATATATTTCCATTTTTCATTTCTTCAGAGTCATCAGCTTCTTGAGCAATAAGTATTTTTAAATTTACAAACTTCTCACATCCAATTTTATTACAGAACCTTAAAACAGTTGCTTCACCAACATTAGTCGCATTAGCCACATCAGCTAAAGTCTCATTTAAAAAATCTTTGTTTTTTTCTAAAACATAGTCAGCTACTTTTCTTTCAGACTTTGTTAGGTTTGGATAGTGAGATTTTATTGTGAGTTTTAGTTTCATTTGATATTGACTCCCTATGGCTTTTAGTATAGATTGAAACAAGAAATAATAAAAGCAAAATATAATTTCAAGGAGAAAAAAATGATAAACATAGTTTGTTTTGGAGATTCAAATACATTTGGTTATATCCCTAATGGTGCTAGATACGATAAAAATACTAGATGGACTGGTATTCTTCAAAACCTTTTAGGTAATGAATATAATGTTATTGAGGAAGGTTTGAATGGAAGAACTACAATTTATAATAGAGAAGAAGAACCTGAAAGAAATGGTTATAATGCATTAAATGTAATACTACATTCACAAGAACCAATAGATTATATTATTGTAATGTTAGGAACTAATGATACTAAGGTTTATTATGATGTAAGTATTGAAGGAATAGTATTTGGTATAGAAAAAATAATTAATTATATATTAAAATTCCCTTACTCATATCAAAGTAATCCACCAAAAATAGTATTAATATCACCTATATTAATAAGAGAAGATATTGTCGATCCAGGATGTTTTGAATTATCAAGTGCATTAAAATCAAAAGAGTTTGCAAATGCATATCTAGAAGTCGCAAAGAAATACAATTTAATTTATTTAGATGCATCTAAACATGCAAAACCAAGTCTGATAGATGGATTACATATGGATAAGGATGGACACGAAAAACTAGCAAAAGCCATTTATGAATTATTCTAAATTAATTAAAAAACTGATTCCTATTAGAAATCAGTTTTATTTTT
>CAYQNJ010000024.1:0-17050 GCA_964418835.1 uncultured Erysipelotrichaceae bacterium | reverse complement strand
AAGTCTTTATTACATACTACTAAAGCATATTATGATTTGTTTAAATTACATAATATAGGTATTAATGTGGAGAATATTTCTTTCGACATTGAAAAGCTTGATTTAACTAAAAATAACAGTGTTGAAAAACTGAGAAAAGGTATTGAAATGCTGTTAAAGAATGCTAAAGTTAATGTTATTTATGGGGAAGGAAAAATTATCAACAATTATACTGTTAAAGTTAACGATGAATTAATAGAAACTAAAAATATATTAATAGCGACAGGTTCAATACCAAAACGAATTAATATAGAAGGAATTGATAAAGATATTGTTGTTACAAGTGATGATTTATTAAAAGAATTTAAGGATGTTAATAAGCTTGTGATAATCGGTGGAGGAGTAATTGGTGTAGAATTTGCAACTATATATTCTAATTTACAAAAAGAAGTTATATTAATTGAAGCTTTAGATAACCTGTTATCAGGAATGGATAAAGAAATTTCTACAAATTTAAGTATGCAATTAAAGAAATCTAAAGTAAAAGTTATACTTAAAGCTGTTGTAAATGAAATTGTTGATGATGGTGTTATTGTAAATGGAGAAAAGATAGAGGCAGATGCTATATTAATGGCTGTAGGAAGAGAAAGTAATACTTATAACCTCTTTGATGAAGATTTATTAATAAAGAACGGTAGTTCATTATTGGTTGGTGAAAACTTTAAAACCAATTTAGATAATGTATACGCAGTTGGTGATTGCATAAAGGGAATACAATTAGCTCATTATGCTAGTTCTTGTGGAATATATGTTGTAGAAAATATGTTTGAAGGTAAATCTAGTATTAATTTAAATAATATTCCTGCTTGTGTTTATACAAATATGGAGATTGCTGAAGTTGGGATAAATGAAACAAAAGCAAAATCTTTAGGGATAGAATATAGAATTGGTAAATTCTCTATGTTATCTAATAGTAAATCTATTGTTACATCAAGTGATAGAGGATTTATCAAAGTGATTGTTGATAGTAATGATTGTGTAATTGGCGCTAGTTTAATGTGTGATAGAGCTAGTGATTTAATAACAATATTTACAAACGCAATTAATTCAAAGATGAAGGTTGAAGAAATGAAAAAAAGCATTTATCCGCATCCTAGCTATAGTGAAGGTATACTAGAAGCTTTAGAAGATGTAGATAAGAGTGCTTTACATGTAATTTACAGATAGAAATATTTACAAAAATAGTGTAGCATTTATATTGTAATGGAGGCCTAAGAATATGAAGAATTCAATTAAAATGGTTGTTACAGATATGGATGGTACACTTTTAAATAGTAAAAAAGAAATGCACCCAGAAACAATGAGTATAATTGATAAATTATTAAAGAAGGATATATTATTTGTTGTCGCAAGTGGAAGACAGTATTTTAATCTTCACAATAGATTTAATAATAGAGATGATATTATTTATATTGCTGAAAATGGATCATATATTAATAAAGATGGTAATTTATTTAGATTCAAAGGGATGGATTTTAATATGATCGATAGGCTATCTGAGATTATTGATGGTATAGATGGTGCATATTTAGTTTTATGTGGTAAAGAAAGTGCCTATATTAAAGATATGAATGAGGTATCATCACCTTATTTTAATGAATACTATGACAAAATTGAAATAGTAAAGAACTTTGATGAAGTTACTGATGAAATATGCAAAATATCAATTCTTGACTTAAATGGTACAGAAAAGTATGTTTATCCATTATTAAATGAGTTTTATGAAGACTATAATGTTTTAGTAAGTACTCATGAATGGTTAGATATTTATAGTAGAAATACAAATAAAGGTACAGCTTTAGAAATACTACAACAAAGATTAGATATATCTAAAGAAGAAACGATGATTTTTGGGGATTACCTAAATGATTATGAGATGTATAAATGTGCTGAAGAAACTTATGCAATGGAAAACTCTCACGATGAAGTTAAGGCTATTGCAAAACATATAATTGGTCCAAATGATGAATATTCAGTAATTTCTGAATTAAAAAAACTATTTAAACTATAAAACCACGATTATTATCGTGGTTTTAATATACATTATTAAATCTTAAGCCTTGATCTGTTTTAACAAGAATTATTCTTTGAAGTTCGGAATCTATATCTTGTCCAAATGAAACTACCAGATCTACAAGTATTTCATTATCAGTTTCTTTGGTCGCAATTATTCTTGATGTATCATATGGTAACCCTTCATATATATCTGATTCTGATATTGAACAATACAAATCACCATTTATTTCTCTATATATTGGATCTTCACTTTCAAATGCAACTTGGTAATATGTGCTTAGAAAATCTTGTGTAAATATAGATTCTGATTTGTCTTTTAATTCTTGAATAGAATTATATTTATTAGGACCAACCAAGTTTACCTTGAAGAAACCGGGATATTCAACGCTTTCTTGGCCTAACTCTACATTTACACCATATAACCAAGCTAATACTTCAATATCTTCAGCCATTAATGTATCAAGAGTTGATTTTATTTCCGAGAATTTTGGATTATTCACTTCTATACTATCAACATCAACTTGAAATGATGTAGTACCATTTAACCAGAAACTAGTACCATAATTATATATTTCAAATACCATTGAATACTTATCTAGATTATACAAACCATCATAAACCGCATTGGTAATTCTGTTTTTTATTTCAATATCATCTAATTCATTCAAGGATTTGATATTTGGTATACTTTCAATTTCTATGGGCAAAGGTTTGATAGTTGTGTTCCATTCAACTTCTTTCTCTTTGATTACACCATTATTATAGTCATCTATTGCTTGATTAATCATAAACAGAGCTTTTTCAGTATCTGAAGTAGGTTCTGGAGTGATTTCATTCCCAAATTCATCGTATTCCACTTCTTTACCACACCCACTCAAAGCTAGTAAAACTATCACAAATATTACCAAAAACCTTTTCATTGACTAATCCTCGCTTGTTTAAGTAATTATAACATACCATTAGTTGACAAAAAATATTTACAATGGTTAAATATGCTTACAAAACTAAGATGGGGCTAAGTAGATACAAAGTTTATTCATAGAGAGATAACGGATGGTGAAAGTTATAATAAATATGTATTGAAATCTACCTCTGAGTGGAAGAGAACCTTCCCGGGACAACCGTTATATGTGGAAAGAGATGTAATTGTTTCACGTGAAACATTTATATAAAAAGGGTGGCACCACGAGATATCGTCCCTAAAATTAGGTGTTTTTTTATTTTAAAGGA
Source organism: uncultured Erysipelotrichaceae bacterium (assembly GCA_964418835.1). GTDB lineage: Bacteria > Bacillota_I > Bacilli_A > Erysipelotrichales > Erysipelotrichaceae > UBA9076. The sequence continues at coordinate 13,765 of CAYQNJ010000024.1, read as the reverse complement.
GAAATATATGTTAGATATTAAATTGATTAGAGAAAATCCAGAATTAGTTAAAGAGAATATAAAGAAGAAGTTTCAAGATGAAAAACTACCTTTAGTTGATGAAGTTGTAGAACTAGATATCAAATTTAGACAAACAAAAACAAAAGCTGACGATTTAAGAGCTGAAAGAAACAGTTCATCTAAACAAATTGGCCTTTTAATGAGAGAAGGTAAAAAAGATGAGGCTGAAGCAACAAAACTAAGAATTTCTAAAATAAACGAAGAAATACAAGCGCTAGAAGTTGAAGAAGCTAATTTAGAAGAAGAAATAAAGAATAGAATGCTTGTAATACCAAATATTATTGATGATTCTGTGCCAGTTGGTAAAGATGATAGTGAAAATGTGGAAGTTGAAAGATATGGTGAGCCATTAGAAAAGCCTTTTGAAGTTCCTTATCATGTGGATATAATGGAAAGATTAAGTGGACTTGATCTAGATAGCGCAAGAAAAACGAGTGGAACTGGATTCTATTATTTAATGGGTGATGTAGCAAGATTACATTCAGCAATATTATCTTATGCAAGAGATTTTATGATTGATAGAGGTTTTACATATTGCATTCCTCCTTATATGATTCACGGAAATGTTGTGACTGGTGTAATGAGTTTTGCGGAAATGGAAAACATGATGTATAAGATTGAAGGAGAAGACTTATATCTTATTGGAACAAGTGAACATTCAATGATTGGTAAATTTATTGATTCTATTTTAACCGAAGATTCATTACCTCAAACACTAACTAGCTATTCTCCATGTTTTAGAAAAGAAGTTGGTGCACACGGAATTGAAGAAAGAGGAGTATATAGAATTCATCAATTTGAAAAACAAGAAATGATAGTTGTGTGTAAGCCAGAAGATTCAATGTATTGGTATGATCAACTATGGAAGAATTCAGTAGATTTCTTTAGAACACTTGATATACCTGTAAGAACTTTAGAATGTTGTTCTGGAGATTTAGCAGATTTAAAAGTTAAAAGTTGTGATGTAGAAGCTTGGTCACCAAGACAAAAGAAATACTTTGAAGTAGGAAGTTGTTCAAATCTAGGGGATGCTCAAGCAAGAAGATTAGGTATAAGAGTTAATGGTGAAAATGGTAAATATTTTGCACATACATTAAACAATACTGTAGTAGCTCCACCAAGAATGTTGATTGCTTTCTTAGAAAACAACTTAAATGAAGATGGAACAGTTAATATTCCACAAGCACTACAACCTTATATGGGTGGAAAAACTATTATTGGGTAATTGTTTCACGTGAAACAATCAAGTTGATAGATTTAAAGATTTTATGTATAATATAAAACGGTACAACAAGTAAGTATACAACTTGGTCAGGGTCGGAAGACAGCAGCCATACAAACCTCTGCTTGTGTGTACCTTTTATTTAGGTGAAGTATGAATATAGAATATATGGAATTAGCTATACAAGAAGCAATAAAAGCAAGTGAAATTGATGAAGTCCCGATAGGATGTGTAATTGTAAAAGATGGAGAAATTATAAGTAAGGCTCATAATCTTAGACACACAACAAAAAGATCGATAGCACATGCTGAAATTATTGCGATAGATGAAGCTTGCAGCAAACTAAATTCATGGTATTTAGATGAGTGCGATATATACATTACATTAGAACCATGTCCTATGTGTGCAGGCGCAATCATGCAATCAAGAATAAAAAATGTATTCTTTGGAGCTTATGATTTTAAAGGTGGAAGCTATGGAAGTAACTTTAATTTAAATGAGATAAAAGGATTAAACCATTACCCAAACGTAGTTGGTGGAATATTAGAAGAAAAATGTTCTAGTTTACTAAAAGATTATTTTAAACTTAAACGAAACAAACAAATCTAAACACTATTTTGGTTTGATATAAAAAAGTGATATTTAAAGGCTTATTCTATATAAAATAAGCCTTTATTTTGTTATAATTATATAGTTAGGAGACAAGTAATGGCATATAAAGCACTTTATCGAAAATACCGTCCATCAGTGTTTGAAGATGTTGTTGGACAGGATTATATAATTAAAGCTTTAAAACAAACTATAAAGCAAAACAAGGTTGGTCATGCTTATCTATTTTGTGGTACAAGAGGTACTGGTAAAACAAGTGTCGCAAAAATATTTGCGAAAACAATAAACTGTCTTAATCCAGAAGAAGCACCTTGTAATAGATGTGAAAATTGTGTCGCAAGTGATAATAATGTAAATCAAGATATTATTGAATTAGATGCGGCTAGTAATAATGGTGTAAATGACGTAAGAGAAATAATTGAACAATTAAAATATGTACCATTTCAAAGTAAATATAAAGTTTACATAATAGACGAGGTACATATGTTAAGTGGTAGTGCATTTAACGCTCTATTAAAATCTTTAGAAGAACCACCAGAATATGTAGTGTTTATACTTGCCACAACCGAACCAAACAAAGTGTTACCTACAATTATTTCAAGATGTCAAAGATTTGATTTCTTAAGGGTAGATAAACCAAGTATCATTAAAAGATTAAAACATGTATCAAAGGAAGAAAACATAGATATCACAGAAACTGCATTAAAAATGATTACAGATTTAGCAGAAGGTGGAATGAGAGATGCCTTAAGTATTTTAGATCAGTGTATTGCTTATTCTGGAGACACATATAAAATAACTGAAAACAGTATTAAAGAAATATATGGTTTAACATCAGTTCAAGATAAGATCAACTTTATAGAAATAATAAGTCAAAAAAAGGCAAAGGATGTTTTGATACAATTGAAAGAATTTCTTTCAAGAGGTGTTGATTTTAAACGTTTAACAAATGATTTTGTGAATATATATAAAGAAACAATTTTATACTCTTATACTAACAATGAAGAGATACTTGAAAGTCTAGATAAGAAACAAGCTAAACAAATACTAGATATATATGATGAGTCATCTCTATTAGAAATGATTGACATATTAATGAAGGCTAGTGAATCATATTTCAATGCGACAAATGTTTATAATTACTTCGAAGTGGCTTGTTTAAAAATGATGAATGTAAAGGCGTATGAAAACCCGTTTTTAAAACCAACAACAAAAGAAGACTCTACAATAATAAGAAATATTGAAGAAGTAGAAAACAATATGGATACAGAAGAACATATTGAAGAGGTTGTAGAGGAAGAAGATAATTATGAACAAATTACTGAAGATATAGAAGAACAAAATTCTTTATCAGAAGAGTTTGATGATAAACAAGAACCACAAAAAGAAATAGAATATCAAGATGAAGACATACAAGATGATATTGTAGAACCACAAGAAACAATACAAACACAACCTAAACAAAAAAATACACTTGATTTATTTTCAAGTGAAGAAGTAGTGGATGAAGTTGAATATTATGACAATGATATGTTGCTTCAGTTAGTAGTTCAGTGTGGTAGAGATATCAGAACTGAAGATGAAATCAAGTTTAAAGAAAACTGGAAATATAAACACGATTTAGAACTTGCAAGGTATGTAAACTTACTCAGCAAAACACAAATAGCCGCAAGTGGAAAAGACTGCATATTACTAATGAGTCCACATGAAACTATAGTGAATGAGATAAATGAAAAAACAATGAACTTAGAATTATATAAGTTTATAAAAGACAAGTTAGATATTGATAAAATGATATTTGGATTAACAGAAGATCAATATAAAGAAGTTCTAGCTTTATTTAAAAAAAGCGTTGAACAAGGCACATTACCAAATCCATATCTAGTAAGAAGATATGAAATAAAAGAAGAAAAACCAGTGGTTATAGAACCTGTAAAGAAGGTAATTGACTTATTTGGTTTAGAAAATGTAAACATAGTCGAGGAGGATAACTAAATGGATTTACAAAAATTAATGCAACAAGCACAAAGAATGCAAAGTCAATTAGGGAAAGCTGAAGAAGAGTTAGTAAATACTGAATATACAGGAACTGCTGGAGGAGATGGTGTAAAGATTGTCTTAACAGGAGGAAATGAAGTATTAAGTGTAGAAATTAACAGCGAACTATTAGAAGTTGATAACAAAGAAATGTTACAAGACTTACTATTAGTGGCATTTAACAATGCTTCAACTCTTGCAAAAGAAGATAGAGAAGGTAAGATGAAAAATCTTACTGGTGGTATGAATATACCTGGAATGTTTTAATGTATCCCGAAAGTTTAAATAAATTAATTGATTGTTTTAAAATGCTACCAGGAGTAGGAAATAAAACAGCGGAACGATATGCTTTGTTAATGTTAGAAAAAGATGATGAAGAAGTTAAAAGATTTACAGAAGCATTAACAGAATCAAAACAAAAGATAAAATTATGTACAACATGTGGAAACTATAGTGAAGAAGATGAATGCCTTATATGTAAAGACAAGACAAGAAATCATAAGTTGATATGTGTTGTTCAATCGCCTAAAGATATCATTGCTATGGAAAAAACATTGGAATATAAAGGTGTATATCATGTTTTAGGTGGAGTTATATCACAAAGTAAAGGAATACTTCCTGAAGATTTAAAAATAAAGGAATTAATAGAAAGATCAAAAGAAGGTGTTGAAGAAGTTATTATTGCTACAAATCCAACACTTGAAGGAGAAACAACAGCTTTATACTTAGATAAGTTATTACAACAAGAAAATGTTTTAGTCACAAGAATAGCTCATGGTCTACCAATGGGTGGACACTTAGATTACGCTGATGAGCTAACACTAATAAAAGCACTAGAAGGCAGAAAGAAGATGTAGGTAACTAAAATGAACAATGATATTAAGATTGCACAATCAATAGAATTAGAAACTATAGAAAAAATTGCGAAAAAAGCAAATGTATCAGGTGAATACCTAGAAAACTATGGTAAATATAAAGCAAAGATTGACCATAAAATCTGGGAAGACATTAAAGATAATAAAGATGGTAAATTAATACTTGTTACAGCTATTAATCCAACAAAGGCTGGAGAAGGAAAATCAACTACAACAGTAGGACTTACTGATGGATTAGCGTTAATAAACAAAAACGTAATCGCATGTTTAAGAGAACCTTCTTTAGGACCTGTATTTGGTTTAAAAGGTGGAGCTACAGGTGGAGGATATGCACAAGTAGTACCTATGGAAGATATTAATTTACACTTTACAGGAGATATGCACGCAATTACTACCGCAAACAATCTTGTATCAGCTATTTTAGATAACTACATATATCAAGAAAACCCACTAAACATTGACCCTACTAAAGTAGTGTGGACTAGATGTTTAGATATGAATGATAGAACATTGAGAAATATTACCATTGCACAAAAAAAGAAAACAAATGGTATAGAAAGAGAAGATACATTTGTAATAACGGTCGCAACTGAAATTATGGCAATATTATGTCTATCAAATGATTTAAATGAATTTGAAGAAAAAGTAAAAAAATGTATAGTTGCGTATACTTATGATAATAAACCAGTCACTATAGAAGACTTAAAAATAAGTGGTGCACTTACTGTAATTATGAAAGATGCACTAAAACCAAACTTAGTACAAACTCTAGAACATACTCCTGTATTTATACATGGAGGCCCTTTCGCTAATATTGCTCATGGATGCAATTCTATAATTGCCACAAAGACCGCATTAAAACTAGCTGACTATGTAGTTACTGAAGCAGGTTTTGGTGCAGATCTAGGTGCTGAAAAATTCTTGGATATAAAATGTAGATTAGGTAATTTAAAACCAAACGCAATAGTATTAGTTGCGACAATTAGAGCACTAAAAATGCATGGTGGTGTTTCACAAGAATTAATCAACGAAGAAAATGTAGACGCATTATTAAAAGGTTGTGCAAACCTTGAAAAACATATTGAAAGTATCAAAGAGTTTAACCTTCCATTTGTAGTTGCAATAAACAAATTTTCAAAAGACACAAAAGAAGAAGTAGATGCACTAATTAATTGGTGTAATAAAAATAATTATCCAGTTGAAGAAGCTGATGGTTGGGCACAAGGTGGAAAAGGTATGATTGACCTTGCGAACAAAGTTGTAGAAATCTGTGAAGAAGAAAATAACTATAAACCTATATATGACACAAATGAATCTATAGAAAACAAAATAGAAACAATTGCTAAAAAGATATATGGCGCAGATGGAGTAGAATTTTTAGACACAGCTAAAGAAAACTTAAAACAATTAAAACAACTAGGATTTGATAACTTACCAATATGTATGGCTAAAACACCTATGTCTTTAACTGATGATCCAAAGATTATTGGAAGACCAACTGGATTTAGAATTAATGTAACTAACTTAAAAGTATCTGCTGGCGCAGGTTTTGTAGTTGTTTATACAGGCTCTATCATGACAATGCCAGGACTACCAAAACATCCTGCAGCTCTTGATATGGGAATAGATGAAGAAGGAAATAGCTACGGCATATTTTAGGTGAATTTATGAGTTCAATTGTTTATGTTACAGACAATAAAATGATTGAATACCATCGTTTAAATGGAAATACAACGATGAATTTTTGGAGGCTTTCAAACCAAAAGAACTTTAGTAATTTTGTTAAGGGAGACCTGTTGTTTTTCTTTGTAAAAGATAGAGTCCAACAAAAAGAAAGATATATATCTGGATATGGTAAATTTAAGGAATTAAATAAACTTTCCTTAAATCAAATGTGGAATAAATACGAAACTTTAAATGGTTATTCTTCTAAAGAAGAGCTAAAAGAATCTATTTTAAAAGCAAGTAAAAATAAAATTGTTCCTAAGACTATGAATTGTATATACTTAGAAGATGTTATATTCTTTCAAAATCCTATTTACTTAAGTCAATTTGGAATGAAGGTTTCTAATAGGTTAGAAAGTTACTTCTATCTTGATAAAGAGGATAAAGAACTTACTTCAAAGATATTAGATTATGCAAGTAAGGATGGAATAGATTTATGGAGTATGGCTACAGGTAAAGTAGATGAAGAATCTTTAGAAGATACTCAATTACTTCATAAAGTATCTAAAAGTATTGAAAAGATAAATAACTTAAAGTTTAATCCCCAACAAAATAAACTTGCATATAAACTTATGCAAGAATCAAATGAATATAAACCAATAAGAGAAAAAAGATTTGAATATTATAAGATTATTGAAGATACAATTTACATAGCTTTGCCATTTGTATTTAACAACAAAAATCATGATGATAGTCTAAAAAGACTATTAGGACATATAATATTACTTGATCATTATCTAAACTTAGAAAATATTAAACATGTTTTTGATATTTTAAGTGAGGATGATTTAGAAATAGAAGATGAAAAGATTCTTAAGGAATTAATAAATGAAAAATTATGAAATTATAGTAGTAGGTGGAGGACATGCAGGTATTGAGGCAGCCTTAATATCAGCACGTTCAAATATAAAAACAGCATTAATAAGTTTATCTATTGAAAACATAGCTAAAATGCCATGTAATCCTTCTTTAGGAGGTCCTGCAAAAGGTGTTGTAGTTAGAGAGATTGATGCTCTTGGTGGTCAAATGGGTATTAGCGCAGATAAAACAGCGATTCAATTTAAGATCCTTAATACTAATAAAGGACCTGGAGTAAGAGCTTTAAGAGTACAATCTGATAAACTGGCATATCAAAAATATATGCAAGAAGTTTTATTAAACCAAGAAAATTTAACTGTAATAGAAAACATGGTAACTGAATTAATTATTGAAGACAACAAGGTAAAAGGTGTTGTTTTTGATGATGGTACAAAGCTATATTCAGAAATTGTAATTCTAACTACAGGCACATATATGAAAGCAGTAAACATGATATCTGATGAGGTTACTGTAGGGGGTCCTGATTTAGAACCAACCACAAATAAGTTATCTAAATCTTTAGAGGATGCGGGTTTAAGTTTATTTAGACTAAAAACTGGAACTCCTCCAAGAGTGTTAAAAGATTCAATAGATTTTTCTAAGGCAGAATATCAACCAGGCACAAAAGAGTTTGTATCTTTCTCATATCAAACAAAAGAAATATTACCATTTGAAAAACAAGTACCTTGTTATTTAGTACATACAAATGAAGAAACTCATAAACTAATATTTGATAATCTAGATAAATCAAGTATGTACTCAGGAGTAGTTAAGGGAGTAGGACCTAGATATTGTCCTTCTATTGAAGATAAGCTTGTAAGGTTTAAAGATAAACCAAGACATCAAATATTTATTGAACCAGAATCATTATCCTTAGATACTATGTATATACAAGGATTCTCTTCATCTCTTCCTAGAGACATACAAGAAAAAATGGTTAAAACATTACCAGGTTTTGAAAATGCAGTAATAAAAAAATATGCTTATGCAATTGAGTATGACGCAATAGATCCATTACAAATGAAACCAACTTTAGAAAGTATGGTAATTGAAAATTTATATACTGCAGGACAAATTAATGGTACTTCAGGATATGAAGAAGCCGCAGGACAAGGACTTATTGCTGGAATAAATGCAATAAATAAATTAACTGGTAAACCAGATTTTATACTAAAACGAGATGAGGCTTATATAGGAGTTATGATAGATGATTTAGTTACTAAAGGAACACAAGAACCTTATAGATTATTAACTTCAAGAGCTGAGTTTAGACTATTATTAAGACATGATAATGCTGATCAAAGATTAACTGAAAAAGCTAGAGAATTTAATTTAATAAAAGATGAAGTATACCAAAGTTATAAAGAGAAAATGAATAAGATAACTGAAGGTAAAAAGTTATTAGAAGAAACTAAGTTTAGTATCAATAGTGAAGTAAATGAGCTGTTGGAAAATATTGGCTATGAAAGATTAAGTGATGGAATATCTGCATTAGAATTATTAAAAAGACCTAATGTTACTTGTATGAATTTACAACCCTATTTATCTAAAGAGATAGAAGAAGAAATAGGTAAACAAATTGATATAGAAGTTAAGTATGAAGGTTACATCACTAAAGCAAAGAAAGAAGCTAATAAACTTTTAGCAATGGACAATGTTAAACTGCCAGAAGATTTAGATTATAATGAAATTAGTAATCTATCATTAGAAGGTAGACAAAAGTTAAGTAAGATTAAACCTATTACAATAGGTCAAGCATCAAGAATATCTGGTGTTGATCCTTCTGATATAGCTATACTTGCGATGGTCTTAGAACAAAGGCATAGGAAGGGAAGTTAAATGAGGATAAATGACATAATTAATAATGTAGAAATCTATGGGTTTGAAAGCTCTGTAAGAGGAAGTAAATACCCTATGAGTGTAAACATTGAAAACTTGGATGAGGAAGTTACTACAAGAACTATTGAACTTGCTAAATCAAATATTGGTGAAGGACATGATAACTTCATGAATGGGATTATTGTTCAATTTGATTTAACTTTTACTAATAAGGCATGGGTAGAAGCGGAAAGATATCATTTCTTAGATTTCATTAGCTCACAATCTACAATGCATAGAATTACTAAGTTTGATTTAGATAAGGCATATATTGATTATGTGGATAGTAGAATCATTGAAATAATGAAGGAAAAGACTAAGGAATATAATGAATTAATTAGTGATATTAAAAAACTTAAAGATGAGGGTAAAGATATTACTACACTAAGTGAAATTGCGAAAGTTAAATACTTAGAAATTCTTTATTCTAATCCTGCAGGATTTAAAATTACCGCAAGAATGACCACAAACTATAGACAACTAAAAACTATATACAAACAAAGAAGATATCATAGACTACCAGAATGGCAAATATTCTGTGATTGGTTAGAAACATTACCATATAGTGAATTTATTACAAGAAAAGAGAAAAGATTTGACTAATATTGATTTGTTTATTAAACAATTAAATGATAGTAAAAAAATAGTATTCTTTGGTGGTGCAGGTGTATCTACAGCTAGTGGTATACCTGATTTTAGAAGTCAAAATGGACTATATAAAAAAGAACTTGGCTATTCCACAAGTAGTGAAGAAATATTGTCCATAGGTTTTCTTAATAATAACCCTAAAGAATTTTTTGATTTTTCGTTTAATCATCTATTTTTTCCTTATGTAAAACCAAGCGTTGCACATAAGTTTCCTGTTTATTTAGAAGATAATGATAGGGATGTTGTGGTTGTAACACAAAACATTGATGGTTTACATCAAGAAGCAGGAAGTAGTAATGTGATTGAACTACATGGAACACAAAACACTGCCACTTGTATGAAGTGTAATAAAAGATATGATGGAAAAGAAATATTTAAACTAAGAGATAAGGATGGAATTCCTAGATGTACTTATGATAATGGTATTGTTAGACATGATGTAGTATTGTTTTCACAAAACTTAAATGACAATGATATAAGAAACTCAATAAAGGCAATTAATCAAGCTGATATGCTTATAGTCGCAGGAACATCTTTAAATGTTTATCCAGCCGCTGGTTTAATTAATTATTTTATTGGTAAGTATATTGTAGTGGTTAATAAAGAAAGTATTAATATAAATGAAGATAATGTATTGGTATTTCAAGAAGATATGAATAAAGTGTTTAGAGAAGTAATGGAAAAAGGTATAATTAAATTATGAGAAAATTCATAATTTTTTTATTGATAGCACTTATGTTTGGGTGTACACCCAAAAGTGAAGATACAGTAGAGATACCAAAGTATGATGATGTTGTGATTAAGGCATCTTGGTTTAGTTTTGTGGACTATAGAGATAACATGCAAAATATGAGCGAAGATGTTTTTAATGATGAAGTTGATAATATAATTGATAATTTATACAATGGTGGATTTAATACTATATATGTTCATGCAGTTTCATTTACTGATGCATTTTATAATTCTGATATATATCCTAAAACATTAATACTACCTGGTATTGAGTATGATCCTTTAAAGATATTTATAGAAAAGGCTCATAAAAAAGGAATTAGAGTAGAAGCTTGGATAAACCCTATGAGATCTTACTTAGTTGAAGAGTTAGATAAAGTAGATAATGAGTTTATAGTAAAGAAATGGATTAATGAAGGTAAATCTTATATTAGAAATGTTGAAGGAAGATATTATCTTAATCCTGCTTATGAAGAAGTTAATAATCTTATATTAAGTGTAGTTAATGAATTAATTTCTAATTATGATATTGATGGTATTCATATGGATGATTATTTTTATCCAGAGAATATAAGTGATGATTTTGATTATGAAATATATAACGAAAGATGTTTGAATAAATGTAGTCTTAAAGAATTTAGGACAAGTAATGTGAATAATCTTGTTTCTTTAATAAATAAAGAGGTTAAGAAAAAGGGAATTGTGTATGGAATAAGTCCTTCTGGAAATATGTCCTATTCAATTGATAGTATTTATGGTAACTTTAATGATTGGGTGGATGCTGGAATAATTGATTATTTAATTCCTCAAATATATTGGGGATATAGCCATCCTACAAAACCATTCTTAAAAACATTAGAAGAGTGGAAAGAAGTAGTAAAAGATAGCGATGTTGATCTTATTGTTGGTCTAGCTGGCTATAAGATTGGTGTAGAAGATGTTTATGCAAAAGGTGGAAAAACTGAATGGATAGATAATAATGATATTATTTCTAGGCAAATTAATGATTCAAAGAACATGAATTTAAAAGGTGTTTCTATATTTAGTTATCAATCAATTTATAAACCAATTAAAGATGTAAGTGATAAGGTTGAATTAGAGAAAAACAAACTTGAAGAAAGATTAAAGGAGTGGGGATAGTATGTTTTATGAAAAGTATGATGTAGTTATTATTGGTGGAGGTATTGGTGGGTTAATGCTTGCGTATAACCTTGTACAAAAGCATCCAGATAAGGATATTTTACTAGTTGAACGAGGAAGAGGTCTTAATAATAGGGCTTGTCCAATAGTGACTGGTAAGACTCCTAGATGTATAAAATGTGTACCTTGTAATATCATGGAAGGCATGGGTGGTGCTGGTGCTTTTTCTGATGGCAAATATATTATTTCTACTGAATATGGTGGATGGTTACCAGATGTTATGGATAAGGATGTAGTAATGGATTATATCCATAAAGCTGATAATATCTTAATGTCTTTTGGGGCTACTAAGGATACGTACAAACCTGACAATGAATTAAAAAGATTGTGTTTACAATATGATTTACATATGCAACAAGCTGAAGTTAAGCATTTAGGTACAGATTCTAACTTTACTACAATGGTTAAGTTGGTTGAATACTTACAAGATAAGATACAAATTGAAACTTTAGCTACAGTTACTGATGTGAATAAGGATACAAAAGAGGTGTTTATTACACAAAAAGGTAACGATATTGTGACTAAAGGAGATCATATAATATTTGCGATAGGTAGAGCTGGCGCAAGTAACTTTAGGAAATGGTGCGATAAAAATAAAATAAAGAGTTCAAATAATCAAGTTGATATTGGAGTAAGAGTAGAATTACCTTCAATTGTTTGGGAACATTTTTCTAAGAAGATATATGAACCGAAGATTTTATATCGTACTAAGAAATATGGTGATGTCACAAGGATGTTTTGTTTTAATGAAAGAGGACATGTTGTTACAGAGAATACTGATGGTATATTAACTGTTAATGGACACTCATTTAAAGAAGAAGAAAAGAAAACAAATAATAGTAACTTTGCATTACTTAGTACAAGTAGATTCACAGAACCTTTTGATGAACCAATTGAATATGCTAAATCTGTCGCTTCTCTTGCGAATATGTTAAGTGGTGGTACAGTATTAGTTCAAAGATTAGGTGATTTAGAAAATGGTAAAAGAACTGATGAAAAACGTTTAGCTCAATCTACTGTTAGACCAACGTTAAAATCAATACCTGGTGATTTGAGTTTATGTATGCCTAAAAGACAATTAGACAATATTATAGAAACTCTTCATGCTTTAGATAAAGTGGCTCCTGGAACCGCAAATTATGATACCTTATTACATGGTGTTGAATGTAAGTTTTATAGTGCTAGACCTAAGTGTACTTACTTTGAATTAGATGATGCACCAAATATTTATGCATTAGGTGATGGTGCTGGTTTTACAAGAAGTTTAGCTCAAGCTGCCGCAAATGGATTAATAGTAGGAGATATTATTAACGAAAAACTGTAGTGATATGGACATAGAAATAAGGAAAGCTTTAAATCAAGATAAATATGAAATAAGTAAAATCATAGTATCAGCTTTTGGATATTCTTTTAAAAATATTACAAATGATACAAGTAAATTATTAAATATAATTCATGCTGGAATTGATCATAATAGATTTTATGTTGCGATAAATCAAGAAAATAATGAAGTTGTAGGTATAGTAGGATATTGTGATAATACAGGTTATCATGTAAAAATTGATAATAAAGTTTTAAGAAAAGAATTAGGATTTTTTAAAGTATAATCTCTAAAATGGTGATGGTTGATGAGTTTTATAGACCTAAGGTATTTTTAGAAGATCAAAGTTCCATTGACTTTGTGAGTGTTAAAGAAAGTGCTAGGGGACAAGGCATAGCTAGAAGTATATTAAAAAGAGTACTTCAAGACACAAAGTACTCTAAATATAGATTAGATGTAGTAGAAGGTAACGAAAGAGTTATTCCTCTATATGAAAGTTTAGGATTTATTATCTCTTATAAAGAGAAAGAAACATATTCATTTATTAAAGATCATAAGTATAAATATGTAATGGAATATAATAAATCACTAATTCAAGAT
>CAYQNJ010000023.1:0-19116 GCA_964418835.1 uncultured Erysipelotrichaceae bacterium | reverse complement strand
TGATAATATAGATTTGAGGTTTTGCTACCCTCAATAATTTTGCTAGACTAATACACCAAGTTCAGCATTATGTCAAGCCAAGCAGTTTTGCTACCCTCAATAATTTTGCTAGACTAATACTCACTAACTCTCTAGCTGTTGCTTTTCCTAGTTTTGCTACCCTCAATAATTTTGCTAGACTAATACATATCGTTTATATCAAAGGAAGTGTTGACGGTTTTGCTACCCTCAATAATTTTGCTAGACTAATACTAATCGACGATACCTACTCAATGGACAGGAGTTTTGCTACCCTCAATAATTTTGCTAGACTAATACAAGTAGTAGAAGCGCTAAGCACTGCTATGTGTTTTGCTACCCTCAATAATTTTGCTAGACTAATACACGATGAGGAAACTCAATATCTAGCTAATGGTTTTGCTACCCTCAATAATTTTGCTAGACTAATACTCGCTAGAAAAGCACAACGTAACTTTGGCAGTTTTGCTACCCTCAATAATTTTGCTAGACTAATACCAGAACCAACAAGAACAAGTTTTATGGAATGTTTTGCTACCCTCAATAATTTTGCTAGACTAATACCGTATGTGTTGACTTTCCTTACAGTTGATGGTTTTGCTACCCTCAATAATTTTGCTAGACTAATACAAAATAAAGATGATAATCAAATGAGTATGTGTTTTGCTACCCTCAATAATTTTGCTAGACTAATACAGTATGCAGCTTATAAGTGTGCTGAAATGGGTTTTGCTACCCTCAATAATTTTGCTAGACTAATACGAAACTGTAACACAGGTTACTACAACACAGGTTTTGCTACCCTCAATAATTTTGCTAGACTAATACCATCCACCTCAGGTTCATTCACTCTAACAGGTTTTGCTACCCTCAATAATTTTGCTAGACTAATACTAAAACAGGTAGAAGAAATAATTAAGCGTGGTTTTGCTACCCTCAATAATTTTGCTAGACTAATACCTTTCCACCTTTCTTGATTTAACCAAGTCAGTTTTGCTACCCTCAATAATTTTGCTAGACTAATACATCAAGAATGTAGTATGAAAGTATCAACTAGTTTTGCTACCCTCAATAATTTTGCTAGACTAATACGAAAATATAAATGTTAAACTACCAACTTCAGTTTTGCTACCCTCAATAATTTTGCTAGACTAATACCAACTGGCACTGAATACGCTAAGGCGGAACGTTTTGCTACCCTCAATAATTTTGCTAGACTAATACTTGAAGTAACTAAAGTAACACTCTCTGTTAGTTTTGCTACCCTCAATAATTTTGCTAGACTAATACACATCATGAACAAAGTAGGAGCAACTGGGCGTTTTGCTACCCTCAATAATTTTGCTAGACTAATACGGTTTGTATGGTAGGAACTATCACGAAAGTGTTTTGCTACCCTCAATAATTTTGCTAGACTAATACAAATATTGCTTGCCACCGGTAAGTGATACGGTTTTGCTACCCTCAATAATTTTGCTAGACTAATACATTTATGGGAACCAGCAGCAATAGGAGACAGTTTTGCTACCCTCAATAATTTTGCTAGACTAATACATAAAAGCCTCAGTAATTAATTTCTTTACTGTTTTGCTACCCTCAATAATTTTGCTAGACTAATACTAAACCATATTATTCTTGCTACTTAATTAAGTTTTGCTACCCCTAATAATTTTGCTGTCCAACTAAAAAACTCTCTGTATTCCTACAGAGAGTCTTAATTCTACACTACTGACTTTAAGAAAGCCTCCATTATAAGTTTTGCCACATAAGCACCTGGATCTTTTAAAGTCCTACTAGCTTCACCTCTAGTTGCTGCTCTACCATGTACAGCTAACATACTCGAAGTATTCTCATAACCTTCCTTAGACGCATTATATGCATCTTTTGCTAGATCATATAAAGGTTTATCACTATCACTCAAAGCCTCTACAGCAGGATGTAAACCATCTAAGAAAGTCTTTTCTCCAACCTTAGCCTTACCTCGATTTGCCACACCATCTTCATAAGCTTTAAACAATTCATATAAGCCATTATTATCAAGATTCTCTCTACCCTTTAACACCTTACCAGCATTCATTAAACCACTAGCCATAAGTGTACCCATAGTAGAAGGAACAGCAGTTGACATTGCTTTACCCGCAAAATACAACATCTTACCAATATCAGTTTCATCTGAATTTTCTACAGCACCATAAGCTGCTTTAAATCCATCGCTCATTGTTAGTCCTAAATCACCATCACCAACAATACTATCCATCTCAATAAGTTTTTCCCTATTTTCACTCATAACACTAGAAATTAAACTTAAGAGAGTTTTAATATATTTTACATCCATAATTAACCTCAAACCTGCTTAAAGAACGGTGTATTTACTGGATAATCAATTAGTTCTTTCAATTCATCATCTAACTTGATAAGAGAAATAGATAAACCAGCCATTTCAATAGCAGTTGCATACTCACCAACATAATATCTATGAACATTGATATTCTTACTACTTAAAATTTCATTAATCTTCCTAGTAACTATGTATTGTTCATCTAAAGGTGTAGCACCCAAACCATTAACTAAAACAGCAACTGTATCATTTTCTTCAAATGGTAAATCCGATAATATTTTATCCATCATTTCCTCAGTAATTTGATCTGCAGGTTCCATCTTACCACGTCTAATACCTGTCTCTCCATGGATACCCATACCGATTTCCATCTCATCATCAGCTATACTAAACCCTTCATGACCAACCCTAGGAACTATACAAGAAGTTAAACCAACACCAAGAGTTCTCGTATTCCAACTAGCCTTCTTCGCAATTCTAGTAACTTCATCTAAATCCATCATCTTATCCGCAGCCGCACCAGCACACTTAAACACAAAGAATATACCCGCAACACCACGTCTAGTAGATCTTTCCTCAGGACTTGCAGGTCCAGCACTAGCCACATCATCAGCGCCCAGTACTGTCTCAACTCTAATACCATCCTCAAAATCAGCCATTTCAGCTGCCATATCAAAGTTAAATATATCACCATTATAATTACCATAGATATATAAAACTCCAGCACCTTGATCTATCTCCTTAGTGATTTCATGCATCTGTTCTGCACTAGGTGATTGGAAAACATCACCAATAGCACAACCATCTAACATACCCTCACCAACATAACCTAGGAATAAAGGTAAATGACCACTACCACCACCAGTAGAAATACCTACTTTTCCTGGTTTTTTAATATTAGTAACCAAACATTGTCTATCATCATTCACATATGATATTTGATCTTTATGCGCAATATATATTCCCTCTAACATCTCTTGAAGGTAGTTATCAGGACTATTTATTAATTTCTTCATACAATCTTCCTTTCTCAACAAACTCTAAACTATTAACCAACTCTACACTAAATTTGTTGTTACTATAAGTCAAAATCGTTACAGAGCAATTACCAAAACCTTTGTTTTTAAATTGTTTTTCGTATTCTTCAATACTAGCTGCTTTAATTGCAGTTAGTATTGAAATACCATGAGAAACACAAACTATATTCCCATCTAAATCTTTATTTTCTTCTACAATTTCATTAATTGTTTTCTTAAGTCTTTGATAAACCTTTTCAAAGTTTTCACCATCATATTTATCATAAGGATAGAAAAGTCTTTCTTCATATGTTGTACAACCTTCAAATACATTAGGTTTAGTTTCTAATGAACCAAAATTCATTTCCTTTAAACCTCTACACATAATGATTTCTAAATCTCTATCTCCCCTAAGATAATCAGCTGTATCATAAGCTCTTTCACTAGTAGAAGTATATATCTTTAATATAGGAATATCCTTTAACCCAATACCTAACCACTTTCCTTGTTCAATTCCTTTTTTAGTTAATGGAGTATCAGACCATCCCTGAAGGGTTTCCCAAACATTAGATAATGTTTCACCATGTCTAACAAAATACAGTTTAAGCATTATTTTTTAACTGTAACTTCTTTTGGATATTGCCAAGATGTAAGTTCTTCTAAAGGAATTGCATTAGGTTCTTTACCTTGAGTAACAGTTAATGCATTGAAATACAATTGAGCAAGTTCCTCAATATAAGCAGCCTTTAAGAAAGCTTCATATATATTAACTTTGTCATAAGCAACTGCACCATGAGATTCCATTAAGAAACATTGTGATTCTTGACAAGCATCAATAACACTATCAGCTAAAGCTGGAGTACCTGGTCTACCATAAGGAGCTACTGGAACTCTACCCTTAGAAAGACCCATAGTTGCAACTTCATAAACAATTGCAGGAAGAGGTTTATTAAGTAAAGCGAATGTTGTTGCATACATAGAATGTGTATGAGCAACTGCCATTGCTTCAGGAACTGTATGATATATCTTCAAATGCATTAATGTTTCACTAGTTGGATTATAACCAGCCAAACTTTCAATAACATTAGCATCCATATCAATAACAACCATATCCTTAGGATCTAAAACATCTCTATCAATACCTGCTGGAGTTATAACTACATATCCAGTTTCTTTATCTCTCGCTGAGAAATTACCTGATTTATGTTTGCATAAACCATCTTTTTGTGCTCTTTTAGCAACATCTAATACATCTTTTTTTAATTGTTCTAACATAATTACTCCTTTTCTTTTATATTAATTTATAAATTTCTTCACTATCTTTTGAATCTTTTATCATTTGTAATAACTCTCTATTTTCAGTTATTTCAATTAATTCATTTAATGCTCTTAAATGTGCATTTCTATTAGGAGTAGCGATTACTATTATTACCCTAGCCTTTAAATAACCATTAATTAATATATCTTTAGGTAGTTTTAATAAAGAAATCCCAAGTTTATTAACACCCTTATCTACACCAGAATGCGCAAGTATTAATCCATCCGCAATTCCCCAATATGGTTTAGAAGTAACAATTTCTTCTTTCATTGAATCTATATAACTTTTATTAATAATTTTCTTATCTAATAAAGGCTTACTAGCAATATCTATTGCTTCTTCCCAACCAACACATTTATTTAAAACAGTAATATTGTCTAAACTTAATAAATCATTTAAACTTGCTTTCTCTTGATCAACTTCTTTATTTACTTCATATATAGTTTCACCAAAGTAAACCTTCAAAGCACCAATCAAACCCTTTATATCTTTAATATCTGTATATTTTTCAATAATTGGTATTAACTTTGTAGAATTAAAAGTATGTATAGTTTTATCAATTAACTTATTAAAAACTTTACCCCTTAAAATTTGAATATCATAATCATCCATTATAGGTTTCACAAAGAATTGAGGCTTCTCACAATCTAAATTAACTGTACTAAATACCATATGGTAATCTTGTTCAAACTCATAGAATTCTCTTAAGGACATTGATGATAAAAAGTAAAATTCAGGAAAAGCTTCTTTCAATTTTATAAATAAGAAATTAGATATTGAAATACCATTAGTACACACAACAATCGCAATCTTCTTACTTTCAATAAAATCTAAACTTCCAGACTTAGTTAACCAACCACCAAATAAAATTGTAATATAAGCTATCTCTTCATCAGAGAATGGTTTATTAATCATCTCTTCTAAAGGTTTCATAGAATGTTTAGTAAGTTCAAATAATGATTGATGCATAGGCAAAATCATATTTAATATATTACTCTCTATATGATAATTATATTTAATTCTATAAATAGCTGGTTTTATATGTTGAAGTAAAGCATCTAATAAAGCATCTCTATCATCAAACTTAACACAAACTAAAGTTTCAAAGTTTGATAAAACTTGATCTACAACTAATTGAAGTTCCTTTTCAGATTCTCTATTTGAATCATACTTAACACTAGACACTTGAAACAAAGAAACTAAATACATTTTCTCAATAGTATCAACTATATTGTATTTCTCAAATATCTTCATTACATTATTGTATTCACTTGTTCCAACTATATGATGATAGTCTTCAGGTAAATAATCTAGTATCTTATTAGACTCAATTCTTCTTAATATGAAATATAAGATATAAGGAATCTCTTTTAATCTTTCATCTGTATATCTAGCATTTAAAGATTTTTCAATTTCTTCAACATCTTCTTTTAGGTTTTTTATCTTCTCTTCATTGACCTCTAAGGTCTTCAATAAAACAGTTTCACCATACAAAGTCGATAAAATATTGTTTACCATCTTTATCATTAGATTACGCTTTTCATATTCTTTACCAACTATGTAATATCCTGTTTGTCTTTCATACATTACTTTTAGATCATAATTATCTAAATATAAGCTTTGAAGTTTCTTAAGATCAGATAAAACAGTGTTTTTACTAATCTTTAACGAATAAGTAAAGTCATTAATCATAAGAGTTTCCTTGTGAACAAGCAAAGCTAAAGTAATTAAATTTAATCTTTCTTGTTCACTAAGGATATAGTCTTTATTATTAATTTCATGTTTCTCTGATTTAAAAGCTTGTATCAATTCATTTGATAAAACAAATCTACCAGTCTTTAATCTTTTTATTTCTTCATAACCATTTTCTATTAAATAATAATTGATTTTTTCTAATGAATAACTTAATTGTTTTCTAGATATAGATAACTCTTTTTCGATTTGGGATCCAGTAATCGCTGGATTATCAACAATAATATTTAAAATAGTTATTCCTCTATCATCCAACGACAAAACATCACCTCATTTCTAAATGATAGTTACTGCAGGAGTATCAATTTGTAAATCTAGTAATTCCTTAAATTCATCATTTAACTTCATTACTGTTAGTGCTGCTCCATTCATATCTAGTGATGTTACATAATCACCAATAAATGATTTATAAATACTAATCTTTTTATCTTTAAAGTAGTTTTCAACCTCATCAAATAAAACATAAAGTTCCATTAAAGGAGTACTACCTAAACCAGATAAAATAACTGCAATTTCATCATTTTCATTAAGTTTTAAGTCTTCAAAAATCTTATCACTTAAATGATTTGCAATCTCATTTGCAGGTCTAATTTCAGTAACGTTAATTCCAGGTTCACCATGATGTCCTATTCCATACTCCATAGTACCTTCTTTTATTTCAAAATTTGGATGTCCAACTGCAGGTATTGTACAAGCACTTAAGCCTACACAAATACTTCTAGTAGCATCAACCGCTTGTTGAGCATAGTCAATTACTTCATCTAAACTTCCACCTTGAGCAGCCTTACCACAACCTATTTTCCACATAAAGAAACCACCAGCAATACCATGTCTATTTTCTTTATTTTCAATAGGTTGACTAGCCAAGTCATCAGTAGCAGTTACATATTTAACTTCAATTCCATCCATCTTAGCCATCTTAACGGCCATTTTAACATTCATATTATCACCAGCATAATTGCCAAAAAGACAAGCTACGCCAGCACCTTGATCCGCTTCCTTAAATGCTTGATAAAAAGCAGTAGCAGGAGGTGAAGAAAATACTTCACCAACTGCGACTGAGTCTAACATATTTTTACCAACATAACCAAGGAAACATGGTTCGTGACCACTGCCACCACCACTAACAATACCAACCTTCCCTTTTACAAGGTCTTTTTTTACAACAACGTGATCATTTTCTTCACTAATAACGATAGTATCCTTATGAGCCTTTACAAACCCATTGATCATATCTTCAACTATCATATCAGGATTATTCACAAATCTTTGCATGTATTAATTTCCTTTCTTTATTATTTCAATAAACTAATTGAAGTGTTACAGAAGGTATTAATTATTATATAACAAGAAGTTGCTCCAGCATCTTGATGACCAATTGACTTTTCACCTAATCTAGAAGCTCTTCCTAATCTAGCTTGCATGTCTTTTGTTGAAAGCATACCTTTTTCAGCAGCTTCACTACACGCTTTTAATGCTTTTACTACATCCTTGCTATCATCATAAACTTGATTATATGTATTAATTGCAGGATCTAGTACATCCACTAATGTTTTATCATTAGGTTTTGCAGGAGAAATCATTTGAATGTTTTCATAAGCAGTATTTAACATACCTCTTATAACATCTCCATCAATTTCTTCCTTATCTAAAGTAGCCTCTTGCATACCCATAAATATCGATCCATATAGAGGACCCATAGAGCCTCCAATTTTATTCATAAGAACCTTTGCTAGTATCCCTAAACCTTCAGTTAAGTCTTTAGCTTTTTCAACATCTGGTAATGCAATAGTTGCACCTTTATTCATATTTATTCCATGGTCACCATCACCGATAGCACCATCAATTTCACTTAAATAGTCTCTATTTACTTGTATCGCATTAATAATATCTAAAACAATTTTATTTCCTTCAATATTACTAAATTTCACAATTATTCACCTACTACTTCGTCTTCTTCTAGGTTTTCTTTCTTTAGTTCTCTAGTATAGAATACAAAACTTACTATCCAACCAACTAATACTGCTAAAGGAATAAAGTTTCCATTAATAGCATCAAACACTTGAGAGAATGCGAATGTAAATATAGGACCATCAATAGATGAGTTAGAAATTACTTGTCCAGCTTCTAATGCTACAGCACCTGTAGAATTAGCTAAGTCAGTAACAAATGGAGCAAATGCAGTACCTACCCATAAGAATACAGGAACAAACAATGTACAAAGAATTAACATTCTTGGTAAGTTTCCTTTAGTAACTAAGTAAGCAGGAACAGCTATAGCGATATTAATAATTCCAGCAAATGGAAGAATAGCATTTCCAGGCAAGAACATAGAAGCAAGTAATGTTACTGGTACTGACCAAATTACTGCCAACCAAATTTCATTAGATCCACCAAGGAATGGCCAGTCTAATCCAACAAGTAATGTTCTACCTTCAAACTTAGCATTCATGAAATCACTAACAGCTTCACTAATTGGTGATAATGCTTGCATGAAGTATTTTGTAATAACTGGGAACAATGTTAATGCTGTTGCAGCTTGGATAGCTAATGTTAATGTTTGAGCAACACTATATCCAGCAAGAACACCAAACACGATACCTAATATAAATCCTAAAACATGGTTTTCTGCAAAGATACCAACTTTTTCTTTTAATGCAGCAGCATCAGTTTTCTTATTTAAAGCTGGAATTCTTCTTAGTAATAAATCAACCATATACATAGGAGCAGCTAAGAATACCATCTTATGAGTACAAGTAACCCCTGGAATTCCAGAAAGCTTTTCAATTCTCTTTTGATGATAATCAGCCATCTTTAATTCAAATATGATTTGTATTGCAGCAACTGCAAATGCTAATGGAACACTATTTGTAATAGCAACAACACCTACAGCAGTAAATATTTTCCCCCAAACATTCCATAAGTCAGCATTAAATGTATTTGTTTTATTTAAAACTAACATAATAATGTTTACAACTATCATTAGTGGAAACATGATAAATGCATATGGCCAAGACCATGAGATAGTAGACATTGTAGTCCATCCACCATCAATTATTGGTAATGAAATACCAATATTTTCAAGCATAGCACTAGCAGCAGGACCAATTGCACCAGTCATGAATGAGATAAGCATTGACATACCAGTAAATGCAACCCCTAAAGTAATACCTGCAGATAATGCATCTTTAAATTTCATCTTAACTAATAATCCTGCGATTATTATGATTATTGGAACGAAAATAGCAGCACCTAAACTTAATAGATAATTAACTATATCTGATAATATTTGCATAATTCTACCTTCCTTTTATATGTTTATTTAGCTTTGTTGATAGCATCAACAAGTTTTTCAAATTCTTTTGCTTGGTTCATACCTGTTAAGAATGCAATACCATTAATAACTGGTACACCATAATCTTTATCTAATTTTGTAATAGTAATATAAGCAGCAGCATCAACTAAATGTCTTTCAACTGATTTTAAATCAACTGCTTCTACTTGAGCATCAATACCCTTATCCTTAAGCATTCTATTAACTTTTGATGCAACTGTTTGGCTTGTAGCAACACCGCTTCCACAAGCAACGATTACTTTCTTCATTCAATTACCTCCTTCTTTCTAATTGAATCCCTTCATACTTTTGACTTCTGTTAAGAATTCTTCTTTTGTCTGTGCACTTAACAACTTATTCATTTTTTCTTCATCTTGGAAGTTTTCAATAAGTAATTGAAGTATCTCAACATGGCCAGCTTCTTTTTTGAAACCCAACACAAATACAATTCTGACTTTTAAAATACTGTCATTGTTTGCCATTTCATGCCAATCGATTTCTTCTTTTAATCTGATTGGTGCAATGAATTGGTTTACTATATGTACCGGATCGGAATGTGGAATAGCAACAGGAAATGGTTCCGTTGGTAAGGCCGTTGGATAATTCAATTCTCTTTCCTTGATGGCATCGACGAATGTTTCCGTAACATAATTTAGATCCATTGCTTTTTTGCTAAAAACTTCAAAGAATTCATTAAAATCTTTAACATCTAAATCAAGTTCACATAGCTCGTCACATATTAGCGAATTGTTCATCTGCATCCCTCCTTAGATAGACTATTAATTAGCGCTAATTTAGTCTTCCTTAATTTCATTCTAAGAAAATAAAAGCGCTTTCTCAACAACAGTTGGGTACTATCTTTGCACCTGAAAATGCACATCACAATGATGTCCAAAAGGTGGTCCAAATATTATTATTTACATATAAAAAGATAACTTTTTTCACTAATTATAGTGTTATAAGTTATCTGTTTTTTTATCTTTTTCTATTTAATACTAGTATTGCAAATGCACTAATGAACATCACAATCATATTAGATAATATACCTTTATTTGATGCAGTATTTGGTACTGTATAAATAAATGGTTTTTCATTTAAATTTCCATTTGACTCAATAATATACTCTTCTTTAATATCATTAGAATGATTTAATATAACCTCATTATCAACACTATTTTCTTCTATAATGTCTGAATCAATTATTATTTCATCTTCATTAACTGAGTTATTTATTATATCAGATAAAATAAGTGTTTCTTTATTTTCAAAATTCACATCATCAATAATATCAGAATCTATTACTAATTCTTCTTTAATATCTTCAATACTATAATTATTTAAACTAGAACTTATACTAAACTCATTCACAACATTCTCAACA
This sequence comes from uncultured Erysipelotrichaceae bacterium, assembly GCA_964418835.1. Classification (GTDB taxonomy): domain Bacteria; phylum Bacillota_I; class Bacilli_A; order Erysipelotrichales; family Erysipelotrichaceae; genus UBA9076. Next base: position 7,959 of record CAYQNJ010000023.1, on the reverse strand, counting down.
TCTTCTAATGCATATCCTATTATGAAATGTTCTTCTTCCTTATTTACTTCTAATATATCAGAAGACATTTCAATTTCTATATTCTCAATAAATGTTTCATCTATATTGATTGCACTATTAACTTCAATCTCTACTTTTTTATTTGTTGCAGATAAATTCAGAATTGGACTATTTCTATCAATTATTTCAAATTCAATTACCTTATCACTTAATACATAACCTTCTCTTGCTTTTGTTTCTTTAAAATAATATGAACCTAGATTTAATCCAGTCACAAGTATTTCACCTTTTTCATCAGTTATTAAATTATCATGTATCAACTCATCTGTATCATGAGAATATAATTCAAACTTAACTCCTTGTAATACTTCTTTTGTATTTACATCGGTTTTAATAAGTCTTACAGATCCTGGTATTGCATTACCATATCCTTCACTATCCACAATTAAATGTTCTTTACTATAATCAAACTCTTGATTTTCATTGTATGTACCTACCACCTTATTATTAAAATCAGTATGGTACATACCTGTAGTTTCATCAACCAACATTTTTGAATGATAGTTAATTAAAACCATTTTTCCACTTATATCATCAGCTCTTAATACAAAACTATTATTAGTATGTTCTAAATATAAACCAGATTCATTTAATTTAGTTTGGTTTGATAATACATCTGGAAACCATTTTGTACTTTCTAAATCTATTACAACTCCTCCTTCAGGAGAAAGTTTAAAACTTCTTAATTCAATATTAAATGAGTACTCCCAAACTGGACCATCATACAATTCTTGATTCTCACTCATAACATCTTCTAAAACAATGTTTTTAACTTCTTTTGGATAAGTAATACCATTTACCTCACCACTTATTGGATCATCTTTTACATCCTCATTTAACAATATTGTCCAGCTAATCTTTGGAATAGGACACTGTTCACTTGGTGGAACAACAACAGAACTTTTCCTTATAAAATCTTTAAATATATCATAAGGATATACAATACCACCAATAGATATAGGAATTGGTGTATAAGAATACGCATGAATATCATTATCAAATTCAATAGTATATTCAATTGGATTTAAATCCTTAAACAAATCATTATGAAACTTAACTTCTAAATAGAATCCTCCATTCACATTAATCATGTTTTCAACGCCATCACTAAATGTAACTACAACTTCTTTGTTTATTGTATCAACGCTAGCTCTACCAATACTTAAGTCACCATCTTTTAATTCAAAATCATTAAAAGAATGAATTACAAATACATCTGGAATACTAACCCTCATAGTATCTCCACTTTTCACAACATTATCTTTTAAATCAAAACTATATTCAATTCTATAAACATCATAATGATTAACATTGTTACTTTGTAACTCCTCTCCATTTCCCTTATACAAGGTTGCTCCCGTAATAAAACTACTACCATAATCAGTAGATGCATTTACAGATACAGCTAAATTACTAAATGTAATTATCGTAAAAAGCATTACTAAAAATAGTTTAAAACCCCTTTTAAACATAACATTCCCTCTCTATTCAATTAGTTATTACTAACTACAGCCGTTTTATAATATCATTTGATATTTTGAAAAACAACGCCCTTTTTTACAAAAATTATAAAAAACACGATGTTAAGCACTTAAAAATAAAAACTGTAAATTTATCAAATTTTTAATCTTGTTTTCAAGATTAAAACAAAAATAAAAAACCCTTTGAAATTAAAGGATTTCTTAGTTTATTATTTAATTTAAGTTTAAATAGTTTAATATTAAACTTTTGATTTCAAAATATTATTTTATAAAATTTAGTAAATTTTTATAAATTTACTATCTTTTTAGTGAACTAATTAAGAATACTAAAGATGAGTTCCAATACACTGCTACCTCATTAGTAGAATAAGACATATTATCATCTATATATATCTTAGCTCCAGGAGTGGTATTACTTATTTTTTCTTTAACTACTGCATCTTCAAAGTTTCTATTAGGTCCTCCTACCATAGCCCCTATTAATTGTAACTTCTTAGCAATAACCATTCTATTATGAATATTTAAAGGATAAACATCTCCATAACCAGTCACAAAAGACATATTTAAACTATTTCTACCAAGTATGTAATGTAAATGATCAAATGCTCTATCCACATAATTATCATTTGGAGCTATATCATCTGCCAACATTAATAACATACCATTATTAGAAATATCCATGTTACTGCCCCAGTTATAATCATTACCTAAACTTACAAAATATCCATCATTCTTTGAAGAACCTAGCATTGTATCTGCTTTAGCTAAGAAATGATTGTATATTTTTGTATAAAATTCACCATCATTTTTACTATTTTCATTACTTAAATAAATATATTCTCCATATGTTCCAACAGTCTGCCAATTTAAGCCTAATAACACTCTTTCATCATTTGCTACTAACTCCTTAGCTTTATCTAGATACTTTTGTTCATTTGTTACATCCCACAAAGACATTGACGCAAAAAATCTTTCATCACTATCAGAATCATCCCTATACTCACCTGCATCAAAACCTTCAGGATTTAAAGGATCTATCATATCAGGATTATTACTTAAATACTCCCAAGCTTTTGTACTTGCTTCTAAACATTTAATCGCAAACTCACCATCAATATCTTTAAACACATCATATCCAAGTCCCATTGCACCTGCAAATATTCCTGTCGCATTTGTAGATATACCAAGTACATATAGTGTAGAATAATCATCTTCAGGAGCTAAATAACCCGCAAATTTATCACTAACAACCTTGTTATATACTCCACCACTTTCAGTCTGCATTTTAAGCATCCAACTAAGTTCATATTTAGCTTCATCTAAAATATCTGGTATATTATTGCCCGATTCTCTTACATTTGTATTATCACTAAAGTATTGTGGATTTAACTTATAAGCTAAAAGTAAATCTGAAACACCTTTTGCGCCAGTCTTAACATATCTACCATAGTCACCAGCATCATGCCATCCACCACTAACATCAATCTTATCTTCTGTACCATAAACTATTGCATCACTAGAATGACAAGTATCTCTTGCAAAACCCTTTGCCCAACTTTCATCTAATAAGTCACCACATCTTTGTAATGACAACATCCTTAATGTATCAACTAACAAACCATCATACACTGATGATTCTATTGTAAATTCATAAGAAGTTGCGACAATTTGAGATTCAACTCTATATGTTCCTGGAGTTGTAAACTCACCGAAATCACCATAAAAATTAGTTTCTCCTGTAGCTTCATTAACTTTCTTACTACCGATTATTCCAGTATAAACAACTTCATTTGTTTTAGTATCAACTATATGATAAAAATCACCTACACTATAAGGCGCAATAAACTTCTTTTGAGATACAGGTAAGTAACCAACTTGATTAACCTTTAATATCCTAGTATCCACATCATCAGTCTTTAGCATCAAATCACTAATAGTCACTTGATGTTGGTTCACAACACCCTCACTAGCATCACTACCAACATTAAATGCTATCTTACCATTCCAAGTACTATCTCTTTCCATTTTAATTTCAAAATTATGATTTTGAAATCCACCAATATCTAATGTTTGTTCAAATATCTTTGTGCCATCATCACTACTAGCATAAACATTAATCTTTCTATTAATACTAGACTCACTATTAAATGACAACTTATAAACCGCATCCTTGCTAAACGGTATTCCTTCTCTATATAAAGTAATAGCTTCTATATTAGCCCCTGGATAAACAATATCAATTACTTGTTTATTACCCTCAGCCACAACACTAGCATTACCATCAGTAGCCATAGTAGCCCAAGAACTTTCAAATACAATTGGTTCTACATATAAAGGAACCACATTTTCTCTAGGTTTAGGTGTAGCTTCAATAATTACAGTACTAGGTGTACTTTCTTTAATATCAGTCTTAACTTCTTTTTCTTTTACACATGAAGTACATAATAAAACAACTAATAGAATTAATATCTTTTTCATTGTAATCCTCCATTTCAAATAAAAAACAGTCTTAAATAGAGACATCGATACCCCCACATACGACTGTTTCTTGTTCAATTATACAAAATTGAACTATTTTAGTAAATGAATAAATGATTTATAACCCTCAATTCCCATATCTTTTAAAGGTATAAATCTTAAAGAAGCACTGTTTATACAATACCTAATTCCATTAGGTGATTCAAAATCATTTTCAAAAACATGCCCTAAATGAGAGTTACCAACTCTACTAGAAACCTCTGTTCTAATCATTGAATGACTCTTATCAATACTCTTTACAATAACATTATCATCAATTGGTTTTGAAAATGCGGGCCATCCACAAGAGCTTTCATATTTATCACTAGAAACAAACAAAGGTTCACCAGTAACTATATCCACATAAATACCTTTTTCAAAATGATCAAAGTATTTATTATTAAAAGGTCTTTCTGTATAAGCTTCTTGAGTTACTTTATAAGATAATTCATCAATCTTTTCTTTTATGTTATTAGGATAGTAATACTTTCCAGCATCTACACTCAATGATTTAGCTTTATTAAACATAGACAAATCAATATGACAATATCCATTAACATTCTTATCTAAATAATCTTGGTGATACTCCTCTGCATCATAGAAATTAACTAAGGGTTTAATTTCAACCTTAAACTCATCAGTTCTTTTTCTTTCAATATTTACCACTTTATCAATTACACTCTTAGAAACTTCATCAATATAATATATTCCACTTTGATATTGACTACCTATATCATTAGCTTGTCTATTTTCTACTGTAGGATCTATAACTCTAAAAAATGCATATAATAACGTTTCTAAACTCACACCATCATACTCGACTTTTACAGTTTCTCTAAAATCTGTATCACCCTTACAAACCTCTTGATATGTTGGATTTTCTTTATTTCCATTTGCATACCCACTTGTTGTTTTAGTTACTCCATTAATTAATGACATGTATTTTTGAAGCCCCCAAAAACAACCTCCAGCAAGATATATTGTTCCACTAGTTTTCATTTTTAATACTCTTTACAAGCATATTGTAAAGCATCCCTTCTTTTAATTTACTACTATCATATCCAAGTAAATCAACTATGGCATACGCAAAGTCTAATGTTAGTGCTGGACCTCTAGAAGTAATTAATTTACCATCAACCACAACTATTTCATCTTGATAATCTAATCCTTTAAATAAACTATCGTAATTATCTCCTGGGAAAGAAGTAAACTTCTTTCCTTGTAATATTCCAGCTTTTTCTAAAGCAATTGGTGCAGCACATATAGCACCTATATATTTATCATTTTCATTAAAATATTGAATAGTTTTAATAACCTTATCATTATCTCTTAAATTAGCAGATCCTGGCATCCCTCCAGGTAAAATAATCATGTCATACTCATATATACTATCATCCAAGCTATAGTCAGCTATTGTTTTAATGTTGTGTGAACCTTCCACTATTAAATCATCAGTAATACTAATAGAATAAGCATCAATACTAGCTCTTCTTAAAATGTCTAATAGAAATAAAGCTTCACCTTCTTCAAAACCATTAGCTAATAAAATACCTACTTTCATATAATACCTCCTATTAAATTTAGTATATCATTTAATATATTGACATGCATCTATATGTAATTTATCATATAGATATCTATCAATATGAGGTGTGAATATGAATGATTTAACTTTAGTTTTTAAAGCATTATGTGATCCAAAAAGATTTGAAATTATACAAATGTTATCAAACAAAGAAAAATGTGCATGTCAGATACTAGAGAAATTTGAAATAACACAACCAACATTATCACACCATATGAAAATACTAAATGAGTGTAACCTTGTACAAACTAGAAAAGATGGTAAGTGGAATTATTATACATTAAACTTAGAAACACTTAATTTAGTAATTAAATTTTTTAATAACCTATCGAAGGAAGATTTAATATGATTTTTCAGTTTATTGAAAATGAACTTCTAAAAATGAATTGGCTTTATAAATTAGTAAGTTCATTATTAACATTTTTTAATATTGATATAACCTCTAAATTAGGTTCAAGTTTACATTTTTTTATTTATGATGTAATTAAGATTTCAATATTGTTATGCGTACTAATCTTTATGATTTCGTATATACAAAGCTTTTACCCTCCAGAAAAAAGTAAACGAATATTAGGAAGTTTTAAGGGAATATTTGCAAATATAATTTCAGCATTACTAGGAACTGTAACACCCTTTTGTTCATGTTCATCAATTCCTTTATTCATAGGATTTACAAGTTCTGGATTACCAATAGGAGTAACATTTTCTTTTTTAATTTCTTCACCAATGGTTGATTTAGGAAGTTTGGTATTATTGATGAGCATATTTGGGTATAGAATAGCAATAATATATGTTTTGTTGGGTTTAGTAATCGCAGTCATTGGTGGCACAATAATAGATAAGTTACACTTAGAGAAATATGTTGAAGACTATATATTAACTATTAAACAAGTAGATGTGCAAGAAGCAAATTTAACAACCAAAGATAGATTAAATTTTGCAAAAACACAAGTACAAGATACTTTTAATAAAGTTTTTAAATATATATTATTAGGAGTCGGTATTGGCGCGTTTATTCATAATTGGATACCTGAATCATTTATAGAGAATATACTTGGAACAAACAACCCATTTGGAGTCATAATCGCAACAATAGTTGGTATTCCAATGTATGGTGACATATTTGGAACAATTCCTATTGCAGAAGCATTACTTAGTAAAGGTGCTCAACTAGGAACCATATTAGCCTTTATGATGGCTGTTACAACACTAAGTCTACCATCACTAATAATGCTTAGAAAAGCTATAAAACCAAAACTTCTTACTATTTTTATTATTATATGTACTATAGGAATAATTATAGTAGGTTTCATATTTAATTTAATTCAAGGATATATAATATAGGAGGAAACCATGAAATTATTTAATAAAAACATTGAAGATACAAACTCTAAAATAAAAATATTAGGAAGTGGTTGTAAAAAGTGCAATACTTTGGAACAAAACACAAAAGATGCATTAAAAGATATGAATATGGATGTATCTATAGGACATGTTACGGATTTTTCAAAGATAGCACAATATGGTGTAATGACTACGCCTGCACTAGTAATAAATGAAAAAGTAGTATCATATGGAAAAGTACTTTCTAAAAATGAAATATTGGAAATACTAGAAGAGGTAAATTTAGATGATTAAAGTCGCATATGTATGTGTTCACAATTCATGTAGGAGTCAAATGGCAGAAGCACTTACTAAGCTTTTGGCAAGTGATGTATTTGAGGTTTATTCTGCAGGTACACATTTAAAATCACAAATAAACCAAGACGCAGTTAGATTGATGAAAGAGATTTATAATATAGACATGGAATTAGCACAAAGACCTAAATTATTAAAAGATATACCAGAAATAGATATACTAATAACTATGGGATGCAATGTAGAGTGTCCTTATGTAAGATGTAGTCATAGAGAAGACTGGGGACTAGATGATCCAACTGGAAAAAGTGATGAAGAATTTATAAAGATAATTAAAACAATAGAAAATAAAGTTTTATATTTAAAAGAAAGAATAAACAGTAATTCACTTTAATATTATTTTTCTTATTACTATGTTATAAAAATAGAACGGAGGTTATATGAGACAAAAATTATTATTTATTGGTCATGGTAGTCCAATGACTTTGATTGAAGATAGTAGATGGACAGACAAATGGGAAAAACTAAGTACTCAAATACACAAACCTAGAGCTATATTAATGATATCTGCACATTGGTTTATAAATGATACACTAATTCAAAAAGACGATAACCTATCTATGATATATGATATGTATGGTTTTCCTAAAGAAATGTATGAAATAGTTTATCCTGCAA
>CAYQNJ010000022.1:3956-20553 GCA_964418835.1 uncultured Erysipelotrichaceae bacterium | reverse complement strand
TAAAGATCATAAGTATAAATATGTAATGGAATATAATAAATCACTAATTCAAGATGATTCTACCAGCCACTAATTCTGGCTGGTTTTCTTATGTCCGCAAGTAATAAGTTTTCCCATAAGTACCACTTACCATCTTTCTCTCTTAATACAATCGGTCTTTTAGAATCTGCACCACTAGATTGAATAGTAAGCTTTGCATAACCTTCATTATCATATGAATACTTATCTTCATGTATTGTGATTTTTAAAGGTTTATTATATTCATAATTATTAGTTGGATTTGATCCTTCAAAGTAAGATGCAACTACATAAGGTTTATCACTTATTCTGTCCCTTATGAATTGTATATCATAGTTAGATAGAGGTTTTGGTCCTTTTAAAACATTTAGCATCTCAATAGTTTTTTCAACATTGTTTTCATAGTTTAATAATACTAATGTAGTAAGCGCTGCAGCTTTAAACGGTGTATCCAAAGAAAACTCTGGAATTTTTAACAAATCATCTTTTGTTTTAGGAACTTCTTTGAAAGTAAATGTAACACTCATAAAAACACACCCTTCCTAATTAAATATTAATATAAATATGTATTAATATAATTGACTTAAGGCTATTTATATTTGAGTGTTAAAAACCTAAAGTTAGTTTAATGATATAATTTTATAGAGGTAATTATATGATACATGTAGTATATACAGATAATGCAGGTAAAAAAGGAAGTAAAGAATTAGATAAAATAATTTCAGAAGAAAAGACAATGGTTATTAGAAGTGCTGCAGGTAGAAAGATTCCACATAGTAGGGTGTTTAATGGAGAAACATTATATTTTATGGAAAAAGGTTCTTTAACTATTTCCGCAAAAGCTATTGTAAAAGAGGTATTTAATTATGTTAAGTTAAGTGAAGAACAGATTAATAAAGTGTTTGAAGATAATATGGATAGTTTATTACTTAGTGATAAACAAAGAGAAAGATGGCATAAGAAATGTATATGTTTAATTTCTTTTGGGGATGTTGAAGTATTAAATCCTAAACTTAATTTTGAAAAACAAAATAATATGGATGATTGGTTAATTATAGAAAAGATAGAAGATGTATTAGTTGGTAGTAGTATTCCATATAATTATGAAAAATCTAAGTTTATTTAAAGTATATTTTACAATTTAATAGTAATATAAATATGAGGTATTAATGGAAAAAGACAGATTTGATAAATATTCAAAAGAAGAATTAATACAGCTTCTATTAAAATATGAAGGATTTAAGGATTCTATTCTTGCAAAACAAAATATTGTTTTAAAAGAAATGGAGAAATTAAAAGGTATGGGTAAAGAAAAGAGTGTTAGATATAGAGAATTATTAGGCAATAAAATGGTTAATAATTTGATAATTCAATACCTAGAAAGAAGTGGTATTAATATGGAGGAAGATAAATGAAAGTAATATTTGTGGATATTGATGGAACATTATATGACCATGTGAATAAAACAGTTCCTGAGTCATCTTTATTAGCTATAAAAAAAGCTAGAGAAAAAGGTCATAAGGTATTTGTTTGTACTGGTAGATCACTAAGTGAATCTAAATTATTTATTAATTATGATTTTGATGGTTTTGCATTTTGTGCAGGATCGTTAGTTTATATTGAGAAGAAAAGAGTTTTTGAAAAGCCTTTAGAGTTAGAAGAAGTTAATAGATTAGTTAAACTTTTTACTGATTTAAACTTAGGTTATTGTTTAGAGGGAGATGCAGGGGCATATTGTCATGGTAAATCTACAACACAATTAATTAAGTATTTTATTGGTGATAATATTGATTATGAAGAAGGAAAAAAACTATTAAATCATCATGGGTTTTATAACATGGATTATTGGGATAATAGAGATAAGATATTTAAAATTTGTATTTATGCGAATAAGATGGAAGAGTATGAAGAATTATATAAGAGTTTAGATGGATATAATCTAACTTTCTCTCAAGCTGATGAAAAGAAGGGTATGTTAAACCTTGAAATAACAATGAAGGAATATAATAAGTCAACAGCTGCTAAGATAGTATTAGATCATTATGGTTTAACATATGAAGATGCAGTTGGTATTGGAGATAGTGATAATGATTTTGAATTATTAAGAGATTGTGGAATTGGTATAGCTATGGGTAATGCTTTACCTAAAGAATTAGAGATTGCGGATTATATAACTGATACTGTAGATAATGATGGTATATACAAAGCATTTGAACATTATGATTTAATATAGGTAATCAGAGAGTCAAATAATTGACTTTCTTTTATTTTGGTTTGATAATAACACTAGGAGGGGGTGTAGGTGTGAAAGCAGATAAAAAATTAGTTATGAAATATTTAAAAACGGCTAGAGGTCAGATTGAAGGAATTATGAAGATGGTAGATGAGGATAAATATTGTGTTGATATTAGTCATCAGCTATTGGCTGTGGAAGCAATGATAAATAAAACTAATAAAGAAATACTTACAGCTCACTTAAAATCTTGTGTAAATAATGCAGAAACACAAGATGAAAGAAATGAAAAAATTGATGAACTTTCTAATTTACTTATGAAAGTTTTAAAGTAGAGGTAATTTATGAGTGAAAAATTTAATATTACTGGAATGACTTGTGCATCTTGTCAAGCTCATGTATTAAAGGCAGTTGAAAAATTGGATGGTGCAAATGATGTTAATGTAAACTTATTAACTAATTCCATGAGTGTAAATATAGATGGTAGTAAGCTAAGTAATGAAGAAGTTATTAAAGCAGTTGAAAAAGCTGGTTATGGTGCTAGCCTAGTTAATGAAGTTAAAACTATTAAAAAAGAAAATGTTGCAAAAATAAATGCAGACAAGGAAAAAGAAGAATTAAGATATAGATTAATAGTTTCAACGATTTTTGTAATTCCTTTGATGTATGTATCAATGGGATCTATGTGGGGATTACCATTATTTAAGTTTATGAGTGGACATGAAGGTTCGATTGCTTTTGTTTTAACTCAGTTTTTATTAGTACTACCTATTTTATATGTAAATAGATCGTATTTTATAAGAGGGTTTAAAAGTTTATTTAACTTAACTCCCAATATGGATAGTTTGATTGCTATTGGATCTGGTGCAGCTGTTGTTTATGGAATATTTGCGTTATATATGATTGGTTATGGACTAGGTTTTAATAATCATGAAATTGTTAATACTTATCATATGGATGTTTATTTTGAATCAGCTGGAGTTATTTTAACTTTAATTACGTTAGGTAAATATTTTGAAGCAAAGTCAAAAGGAAAGACAAGTGAAGCTTTAGAAAAGTTGATGGATCTTGCGCCAAAAGTAGCGATAGTAGAAAAAAATGGTATTACTAGTGAAGTCTTGATTGAAGATGTAATAGTTGGGGATATCATTGTAATTAAACCAGGAAACAGTATACCTGTGGATGGAATCATAATTGAAGGTACTACTTCAATAGATGAATCTATGATTACTGGAGAAAGTATTCCAGTTGAGAAAGAAATTGGAAGTAAAGTTATTCAAGCAACTATTAATAAGTCTGGATTTATTAAAGCTAGGGCTACTAGTGTTGGTGAAGATACTGTATTTTCTAAGATATTAAAGTTAGTAGAAGATGCTGGAGCAAGTAAGGCTCCTATTGCGAAGATGGCAGATAAGGTTTCTGGTATATTTGTGCCTGTTGTTATAGGTATAGCATTATTAAGTGCAGTTGTCTGGTTAGCACTAGGGCAATCATTTGAATTTGCATTATCTTCTGCTATTTCAGTCCTAGTTATATCTTGTCCATGTGCTTTAGGTTTAGCAACACCAGTTGCGATTATGGTGGGTACTGGTAAAGGTGCAGAAAATGGTATTTTAATTAAGTCAGGAGAAGCTTTAGAAACTGCACATAATATTAAAAGTGTTATTTTAGATAAAACAGGTACTATAACTGAAGGAAAACCAAAAGTAACTGATGTAATAAATATTGGAATAGAAAAAGAAGAATTATTAAAAATAGCAAAAGCTTTAGAAATTAAAAGTGAACATCCTTTGGCTGAAGCTATAGTTGAATACAGTAAAGATATTGAGATAGTTGAAACTGATAACTTTGAATCTATTACTGGTAAGGGTATAAAGGGAAGTATTAATAGTATTAGTTATATTGCAGGAAATGAAAGATTAATTAACGAATATAAAATTGATATTACAAACTACCAAGGTAAAATCGATGAATTAGGAAATGAAGGAAAAACAGCTTTAATGTTTGTGAAAGAAGATAAGTTAATTGGAATTATTGCGGTAGCAGATACAGTAAAACCTACAAGCAAAAAAGCAATTGAACAACTTAAGGCTATGGGTATAGAAACAATAATGCTTACAGGTGATAATGAAAGAACCGCAAATGGTATTGCGAAAAACCTAAACTTAGATAAGGTTATTGCACAAGTTCTTCCATCTGATAAAGAAAGCGTTGTGGCTAGTATACAAAAAGAAGGTAAGGTAGTTGCTATGGTTGGTGATGGAATTAATGATGCACCTGCTTTAGTTAGAAGTGATGTTGGAATTGCGATTGGTAATGGTACAGATGTTGCGGTGGAAAGTGCTGATATAGTACTTATGAGAAATGACTTAATGGATGTTGTAAATGCAATAAAACTTAGTAAAGCAACAATCACAAATATCAAACAAAACCTATTCTGGGCATTCTTTTATAACACATTAGGAATACCTTTAGCTGCTGGTCTTTTATATCCAAGTTTTAATTTAAGACTAACACCAATGTTTGGTGCTGCCGCAATGGGATTTAGTAGTGTATTTGTGGTAAGTAATGCGTTAAGGCTAAAATGGTTTAAATTAGATAGAGATAAAATAGTTGAAGAAAAAAAGGAGAATAAAACTATGAATAAAGAAATACAAATAGAAGGAATGTCTTGTCAGATGTGTGTTAAACACGTTAAAAATGCTTTAGAAGATCTAGGGGTAAGTGCAGAAGTTAATTTAGAAAAAAATAATGCAGTTGTGACTAGTATTAATGAAGTAAGTGATGAAACACTTAAAAATGCAGTTGAAGATGCAGGTTATAAAGTAGTTAGTATTAAATAAATAAGCACCTTATAGTTTAGCTATAAGGTGCTTTTCTTTGTCTGTGTTTGATTGAATGAAGGTATGGTGTGTGATAGAATACACATATAAATTTAGTGTTTTACTATAATAAAAGAAATGGAGAAATTATGTTAAAAATTAATATCTTTACAATATTTTCTATATTTCTTTGTTTGATAGGTTATGTATCACAAAAAGAGAAATCGATTAATTTTAAAAATAATACTATTTATTATGTTTTGTTTTTTGCTTTAATAAGCAGGACTTTTATTGCGTATATTACTCCAGGGTTTTCATATGATATGAATACCTATGGTGCATGGGCTGAAAGGATGTATAGTTTAGGACCATCTAATTTCTATTCTACTGAAGTTCTTACTGATTATCCTCCTTTATATATGTATGTTTTATATCTTGTTGGATTTATTAGAAATGTTTTCTCGTTACATTGGTTATCTAATATACATGTTTTATTGCTTAAGCTACCTTCAATTATTTCTGATATAACTATTGGTTACTTAATTTATAAAACTTCTAAGAAAAGTTTAAGTGAGTTTAAATCAGTATTATTTAGTAGTATATATTTATTTTTACCTGTAGTAATAATAAATTCTTCTATTTGGGGTCAAATTGATTCTATTTATACTTTAATTGTTGTATTGATTTGTGTTTCTTTAAAGGAAAAAAAGATGTATTTATCATATTTGTTTTATGGTATTGGTGTTATCTTAAAACCTCAGACAGTTATTTTTACTCCAGTATTAATGGTGGGAATAATAGATCATGTGTTTATTAACGGATTTGATAAGAAATTGTTTTTTAAAAACTTGTTTATGGGTCTTTTAGTAATATTTGGTATGGTTATAGTTTCTTTACCTTTTGGAATTAATAACATTATTACTCAATTTAGTAATACCCTTGTTTCGTATCCATACGCTTCTGCGAATGCTTATAATTTTTGGGCTTTGATTGGTATGAATTGGGCAGACCAAAGTTCAATGTTTTTAATGTTTAGTGCTAAAACATGGGGAAGTATCTCAATTGTATTAATAGTTGTATTTACATTTATACTTAGTTATAAGTTTAATAATAAACCTTATAAATATTTTATATTAAGTGCTTTTATTATTCTTACTATGTTTATATTTTCGGTTAGAATGCATGAAAGATATTTATATCCATTTTTTGCGTTGTTTATATTTGTGTTAATAGAAAAGTCTAATAAGTATTTATGGTTGGTATATGGAGGTATTGCGGCATTAAATTATTATAATACTGCACATGTTTTATACTTTTATGATCCTTCTACTTATGATTTTAATAATCCAATAATTTTATTTGTGTCATTAGGAATGGTAATATTTTATATGTTGTTTATTAATGAGTTATTTTATTTAAATAAAGAAAGTAAAGAAGTAATAGGTGAAAATATTATAGACAAATATATAAAACCTTTAAAACCAACGGTTAGTATTAAACAAAGTCCTATCACAAGAATAGATATATTAATTATTGTTTTGATTAGTATCTTTTATAGTTGTTTTGCGTTATATGATTTAGGGGATATAAAAAGTGCTAGTAGTGGTCTTGATTTAATACAAGGAGATAGTATTGTTTTAGAGTTTGAAAAAGAACCTAGTAGTATTACATATTTCATTGCGCCAAACAACGACCAAAACTTTAGTTTAGAGATTAGTGATAATAATCAAGATTATAATTATGCACAAGAGGTAATATTTAATAATGTGTTTACTTGGCAAGATTTCTATTTAACTGAAAGTGGGAAATATTTAAAGTTTAATTTAGTTAGTGATAGAGCTTCAATCATTGAATTAAGTTTTAAGGATAGTGAGGGGAATGTTTTAACACCATTAAATATAAATGATTATAAAGCTTTGTTTGATGAGCCAGATTTAGTACCTGAAGTTTCTACTTTTAGAAATAGTATGTATTTTGATGAAATCTATCATGGAAGAACAGCGTATGAGTTTATTAATGGTTTACAAGTATATGAATATACACATCCTCCATTAGGAAAAGTATTTATATCATTTGGAATAATGGTTTTTGGAATGAATCCTTTTGGGTGGAGAATAGTAGGTACCTTATTTGGGGTGGGTATGCTTTTATTTATGTATTTGTTTAGTAAGAGAATTAGCAATAGTACTCTTTTAGCAAGTTTGGGAACATTTATTTTTGCATTTGATTTTATGCATTTTGTACAAACAAGAATAGCTACTATAGATGTTTATGTAGTGTTCTTTATAATAATGATGTTTTATTTTATGTATGAATATTCATCAAAGAGTTTTTATGATACAAAACTTAAAGTGTTATTAATACCTTTAGGTTTAGCTGGTATATCTATGGGATTGGGTGTTGCGAGTAAATGGACTGGTGTTTATGCAGGTATTGGTTTAGGGGTATTATTCTTTATGAATTTATTTAAAAGATATAGAGAATATTTATACGCAAAGAATGATCCAAAAGGTGTTTCAAACAATATTTCTCATAAAGTGATTATTAATAGTTTTATACCTATTACTAAAAAGTTGATAATATTTTGTATTGTGTTTTTTGTGTTTATTCCAATAATTATTTATACATTATCTTATATACCTTATGTGGATGTTTATCGTACTGGGTTTATAGATAAGGTTATCGCAAATCAAGTTAATATGTTTAATTATCATAGTGATTTGAATGCGACTCACTACTTTAGCTCTTCTTGGAGTAATTGGCCAATTATGAGTAAACCTATTTGGTATTATTCAAGAGTAGTTAGCGATACTTTAAGAGAAGGTATTAGTAGTTTTGGAAATCCTTTAGTTTGGTGGGTTGGGATACCAGCATTAATACATAATGTTTATATATTTATTAAAGGCAAGGTTTCAATTGATGAAAAGTATAATTCAATGTATTTAATAATTGGTTATTTATCTGGTTTATTACCATGGGTTTTTGTGACAAGGATTACTTTTATTTATCATTATTTTCCTAGTGTAGTATTTGTGGTGTTAATGATAGTTAATAGTTTTTATCATCTAAGTAAATATGTTTCAAGTAAGAAGTTTGTGACAATTGTAAGTGTATATGCAGTATTAGTGTTTGTACTATTTATAATGTTTTATCCAGTTTTATCAGGTAGAGCCATAGAGCTTAGTTATGTGGTTAAGTATTTACGTTGGTTACCTGAGTGGATACTAGTTGCGGGTTAATATAGAAAGGTGAAGATATGTCTATACTTTATGTTTTAGTATTTGCATTTACTGGAATATTGTTAAATGAAGTATTGTTACCTAATAATAAAATACATGAGCGTATTTGGTTAGGTTTGACTTTTGGCTTACTCTTGTTAATATGGCTGCCTGCTTTAGTGTCTTTTATAATTGGTTTTACTTTAGTGTCTCAAATTATAGCTTTAGTATTTTCAATTGTTATTGCAATTCTTTGTTTTTTTAAAGTAAAGGATAAAAAGATTGATTTTAAAGAAATAATTAATGTAAACATTTATTCTTATTTAGTTTTAATGGGGATATTTTTACTTGGAGGATATTTATTTTATACACATATATTGTTGCCTAGTGTTGATGGATATATGGTTGGTCAAACAACTTATGGTGATTTATCTATGCATCTTGGGTTTATCACAAGTATTGCAAAACAAGGTGTATTTCCTCCTAATTATAATATTCATGTAGGACATCAAGTTAATTATCCTTTCTTGTGTGAAACACCAGCATCTACATTATTATTGTTGGGTAGTAGTTTAAGAGATTCATACTTAATTACAGCTTTATATGCATATGGTTTAGTTATAACAGGTGTATATTTCTTTTTTAAACAGTGGATTAAAAAGGTTGGTGTCACATTAATTAGTGTGTTGTTATTTTTCTTTGGTAGTGGATTTGGGTTTATATATTTTATTGATTTAATAAATCCATTATTTAATTCACTTGATAAATTATTAGGTTCTAATAGCATTGGAAATAATTTAACTAATTTATTAGATGGATATTATGTAACTCCAACTAATTTACCTCAACTTGGGTTAAGGTGGGTTAATCCTATAGTAGATCTATTGATTCCTCAAAGAGCAACATTATTTGGATGGGCATTTTTGTTTGCTTGTTTGTATCTATTAATGGGAATTGTGTTTTATGGGAAAAAAGAGAATGTAAAACCATTAATTTTAATTGCTGGTGGATTACCTTTAATTCACACACATTCATTTTTAGGGTTAGGAATAATTAGTTTTGGCTATTTGGTTTTATCTTTTATTAGAAAAGAAAAAGAAATAGAAAAACAATTAATAGTTTATGGTATAGGGACTGTTTTATTAGCGTTACCTCAATTAATTGGTTTTACATTTGTACAAGCCACAGAAAGTAGTTTGGTTAGATTCCATTTCAATTGGGCTAATACCAATGATACTTATCTATGGTTTTATGTTAAGAACATGGGATGGATTTATATATTAGGTATAGTTAGTCTGATTAAATCAAAAAAAATAGATCGTTATATTATGGTAGGACCTATCTTATTATGGGTTATATCAGAGTTTATAGTCTTTCAACCAAATGTATACGATAATAATAAACTTTTATTCATTAGTTTTGCATTTATTTGTGGACTTGTGTCAAAGATGATTTATGATATTTACATATATCTTGATAAAAAGATAAATTTAAATATTGAAGAAACATCAACAATATTATCTAAATATTCTATGGTGATTTTAGTTGGATTAATATTGTACTTTATTATAAATTTAATAATAAATATTAATAATGTAGTAATAACATTAGAATTTAGATATGTATTTATTATATTGATTTTTTTATCTTTGATTTTATGGTTATTAATCAACACAATACAAAATAATCGTAAAGATAAAGGCTTATATATAGCTATTTTATCTAATTTAATAGTTATCCTTATATTTGGTAAGCTGTTATTGGATCAATATAAAAATAGTTATATAGCATTTGATACTAATCATATGATTTTATTTATTATAAGTTTAACTATAATTTTATATATAAATTTTAGGATAATTAATAATATAAATACATATATTACGATATCAAAATATATAAAACAAGTTCTATTAATCAGTGGTTTATTTGTATTAATTGTTACTACATTTCTAAGTTCTGGCTTAACAATAATTAGAGAAATAAGAAGTGAGTATTTAGCTTTTGATATTGAAGAAATTGAAGTAGCAAAATTCATAGATAAAAACATTGAGAAAGATGCGATATTTTTAACTGATTATAATTGGCATTTCAATAGTGTTGCAGTATTATCTGGTAGAAACATTGTGACTGGCTCAGATATCTATTTATACTTCCATGGAGTTGACACAAGTGAAAGAAAAAAAGAAGTAATTTCTATGTATGAAGATCCAAGAAATAATCTAGATTTATTTGATAAATATAATGCTAGATATGTATTTATAGGTAAGAATGAAAGAAATTACTTTAAAATAGATGAAAAGTACTTTAAGGATAATTTTAAAGTTATATATGATACAGGGTCAGTTATTATATATCGAGTAAATTAATATCACTAATCTTTTTTAGTATTGTTTGCAATGTCTTGAAGAACATATCTAATTTCACGAAGTTCTCTAAGACATTTATACATAAAGATTGGAGCGAAAATAATAATTATTATTTGCATTATAGGCAGTAACATAATTAAACCTCTCTTTGTTATGTTTATTGTATCACAAAATATAATACTATTATTTAACTAAATATCTAATGTAAATACTTTACATAATTATTTACTGGGAAATAATGATATAATACTTTTACGAGGTATTTTAATTATGAATCTAATAGATTTAAAAGAAAAATGTGGAGAAAAAGGTTTTGAGTTGAATGAAATTCAATTAAATCAGTTTGATAAGTACGCAAACTTGCTTATTGAATGGAATAAGAAGGTAAACCTTACTGCAATAACCGAATATAGTGATATTGTGGAAAAACATTTTCTCGACAGTGTAATACCTTTGTTAGATAAAGATGTGTGTGGAAAACTATGTGATGTAGGCTCTGGGGCAGGCTTTCCTAGTATTCCAATTAAGATAGTAAATCCTAGTTTAGAAGTTATTATATTAGAGCCTATCACAAAAAGATGCAACTTCTTAAATGAGGTTATTTCCCAATTAAACTTAGAAAATATTACAGTTTATAATGTTAGAAGCGAAGACTATGTTAAAGAAAACAGAGAAGTATTTGATGTAGTTATTGCTAGAGCGGTTGCTAATTTATCTATATTAGCTGAATTATGCATACCATTAGTTAAACTTGATTCATATTTTATTGCGATGAAAGCGGAAAAAGGAATTCAAGAATCTATAGATGCTAGTAAGGCTATTGAAACATTAGGTTGTAAGTTAATAAAATCAAATGAATTTATGTTAAATGATTCAAAAAGAGTTAACTTAGTATATAAAAAAGTAAAAAGAACTCCTATTAAGTATCCAAGACATTATTCAAAAATAAAAAAGAATCCATTATAAGGGGGATATTATGGAAAAGTATGTACTTACCAGTAAAATAAAATCTAATCCATATCAACCAATTATTAACTTTGAAAAAGAAAAGTTAGATCAAGTAAAAGAATTGGTTAATAATAAGGAATATTTAATTATTCTTAAGAAAGTTGATGAAGACTATTTTGTGGTGGTTGGGGAAGATGTTTTTCAAGTTGTTGAAGCTTTAGGAATTAAAGAAACTAAAGCGATTGTTGTAGAGAGTGTTGATATAAGTATTATGGATTATATTAAAATAGATAAGCTATCATCTATTGAAGAAGCTATTCTTTACATTAATATAATGCATGATACAAAGCTTACCCAAGTTGAACTTGCGAAAGCTTTGAAGAAAACACAATCAACTATCGCAAATAAAATAAGATTATTAAATCTAAATCAAGAAGTACAAGATGGATTAACTAATAAAAAAATAAGTGAAAGACATGGAAGAAGCTTATTGGTTTTAGAAAGTGACCAACAAGTTCAAGCTTATAAATATATATTGGAAAAGAAACTAAATGTAAGAAAAAGTGAAGAATATATTTATGATTTATTAAATAGGAAAAAACAAGCTAAGAAATATCTAACAAAAGGTTTCACAAGGAATGTTCAAATAGGTGTTAATAGTATTAATCAATGTTTAGATATGATTAAGCAATTAGGGATAGAAGTAAGTAATAAGTATGATGAAAATGATGAAGAAGTAACGATTACTATTACATTACCAAAGTAGAAGAGGAATATTATGGGAAAAATAATCGCAGTCGCAAATCAAAAAGGTGGAGTTGGTAAAACAACAACTAGTATAAATTTATCCGCAGGTCTTGCTTATTTTGGCAAGAAGGTTTTATTAGTAGATTTTGATCCTCAAGGTAATTCTACTCAAGGTATTGGTACTAATAAGGTTGGATATAAAAATAGTGTTTATGATGTAATAATGAATAATATACCTGTAAAAGATGTAAGAGTTTCTTTAAAAATGCCTCCATTAGATGTTTTACCCGCAAATATTAATTTAGCTGGTGCTGATACAGAAATGGCTACCTATAAAGTGGGTAGAGAAGCTTTACTGAGAGATAAATTGTCCGCAATAAAGGATGAGTATGATTTTATTATTATTGATTGTCCTCCTTCATTAGGTTTGTTAAATACTAATGCTCTTACAGCCGCAGATAGTGTAATAATACCTGTTCAATGTGAGTATTTTGCATTAGAAGGATTAACACAATTATTAAGTACAATAAGGATTGTTCAAAGATTATTTAATAAATCATTAATTATAGAAGGTGTATTACTTACTATGTATGATGCAAGAACTAAATTATCAGTAGAAGTTCAACAAGAAGTTAGAAAGTACTTTAAAGAAAGAGTATATAAGAGCTATATACCTAGAAATGTAAAACTTTCTGAAGCGCCTGGTAATGAACAATCAATTTTTGAATATGACACTAAAAGTGAAGGTGCTAAAGCTTATGCGTCTTTAGTAAAAGAAGTTATGACTCAAAATGCGAAGGAGTTTAGGTAATGAATAAAAAAGATGATAAAAAAAGATTGGGAAGAGGTTTAGAGGCTATCTTTGGGAATGATATTAATTCTTTGTTAGATGATATTCAAGAAGGTAGTGAAGGAAAAAGACAAATTGAAATAAGTGTTGATGAAATAAGACCTAATCCATTTCAACCAAGAAAAGAATTTGATGAAAAAGCTTTAAAAGAATTAAGTGAATCTATAAAAGAACATGGTATTTTTACTGCTTTAATTGTAAGAAAGAGTGTTAAAGGATATGAATTAATTGCGGGGGAGAGAAGATGGAGAGCCGCAAAGATGGCCAAACTATCTTCAGTACCTTGTGTAGTTTATGATTTTAGTGATGCTCAAATGATGGAGATTTCTATATTAGAAAACATTCAAAGAGAAGACTTAAATCCTATTGAAGAAGCTATTGCATATAAGAACTTAATGGATAAGTTAGACTACACACAAGAAAAACTTGCGAAAAGGGTTGGTAAGACAAGAGAATATTGTGCAAACATATTAAGGTTATTAAATTTACCAAAGAGTGTTCAGGATTTGGTTGTGAGTAAGAAGCTTACAATGTCTCATGCAAGACCATTATTAACTCTTGAAAATGATGACATGATGTACGATGTGGCTTTAAAAATCATTGATGATAAGATGTCTGTAAGACAAGTAGAAAAGTTCATTAAGGATTTAGATCCTAGAAAAGCATTAAATAAGAAAAAGATAAAGGATGTTGACCCTAATTTAGTGTATGTAGAAAACTTGTTTATGGATAAACTTCAAACAAAAGTTAGTGTTGATAATAAACAAATACTAATAAAATATAATGATGTGGATGATTTAAATAGAATACTAGATTTATTAGGTTTTATAGAATAGGAAACTCTTAAGTTAAACTTAAGGGTTTTTTCTTACTATAATTATCTTTGTTTTATCTTAAATGGTATAATAAATACTGATAATATATCATTTTAATTGTGTTTTACTTAATGGTAAATTATTATATTGAAGAGGTGAAATATATGGAAATTTTAGAGTTAAAAAAAGACTTATATTGGTGTGGGGTTCAAGATCCAAATCTTAGGGTTTTTGATGTTATTATGGAGACGAAATATGGTACTTCATACAATTCATTTTTCTTAAAAGGAAGTGAAAAATCTGTTGTATTTGAATCGGTAAAAGCTCCATTCTTTGATGAATATTTAGAAGAGTTAAACAAGCTTACAGATGTATCTAAATTAGATTATGTAATAGTAAGCCATACAGAACCAGATCATGCTGGTAGTTTAGAAAAACTTTTAGAAGTAAATCCAAACATTACTCTTGTTGGATCTAGTATTGCGATAAACTTCTTAAAGAATATAATTGAAAAAGATTTTAACAGTTTAGCTGTTAAAGATAATGATGTATTAAGTTTAGGAGATAAGACATTAAAGTTTATAATGGCGCCTAACTTACATTGGCCAGATACAATTTTTACTTATTGGGTAGAAGAAAAGACAATATTTACTTGTGATGCTTTTGGTGAACATTATAGTTTTGATGGAATATTAAAGAGTAAATTAACTGATAAAGAAGGTTATGAAGATTCATTTAAATTCTATTATGATACTATTATGGCTCCTTTTACTTATCCTCATGTGGCTAATGCGATGAAGAAATTAGAAGGATTAGAAATAGATTATATTTGTACAGGACATGGTCCAGTTTTAGATACTGATGTTGATTATGTGTTAGACAAATACCGTGAATGGAGTGCACCAAAGGTAAAAGAAAAGAAGAAAGTTGTAATAGCTTATGTTAGTGCTTATGGTTATACAAAAGCGTTAGCTGAAGAAATATTTAAGGGTGTTAGTGCTTCAGGTAATTTAGAAGTTGTTTTATATGATATTGAAAAAACAGAAACTTCTGTATTAGATAGTGAACTAGCATCTAGTGATGGATTCTTAATTGGTACACCAACTATAGTTGGTCAACCATTAAAACCAGCAATGGAACTTACATTACACATGTTTGCGCCTATATTTAGAGGTAAATATGCAAGTGCATTTGGTAGCTTTGGTTGGAGTGGAGAGGCAGTTCCTATCATGATTGAAAGATTTAAACAAATTCAACTTAAAACAGTTGATGGGTTTAAGGTTAAGTTTAAACCTTTTGAAGAAGATTTAAAGAACGCTTATGAATATGGTTTAAACTTTGGAAAGACTGTTTTAGGAGAATAATATGAGACACATTGATTATTTAGTTCTTGGTGGAGGTGCTGGAGGTTTATATAGTGCTAAAGCTATTAGAGATAATACAGATAAAGAAATATTGATAATTTCAAATGAAAAGTTATTACCTTATAGAAGACCCCAACTTACTAAAGATATGATGGGTAGTTTCAATAATAATGAAAAAGCAGTATTTAAAAAAGAATGGTATGAAAAGAATAACATTCAAATTAATTTAGATGAAAAAGTTATTAGTATTAACCCTGAAGAGAAAACAGTGGTTAGTGATAAAGATACATATACATATGGTAAATTAATTTATGCTTTAGGTGCTAAGTGTTTTATTCCACCTATTGCAGGTAGTGATTTACCAGAAGTTGTAGTAGTAAGAGATACATTAGATATAGATAAGATTCAATCTTTGAAGGATAAAGTTAATAAAGTAGTAGTTATAGGTGGTGGAGTTTTAGGACTTGAAGCCGCTTATGAAATGTATAAGATAAATAAGGAAGTTACTGTTTTAGAAGTTATGCCTCAAATAATGGGTAGACAACTTGACATCACTGCATCTAATTTGTTGATGGATATTGTTGAGAAACATGGTGTTGATATTCAAGTTGGTGTAAACATTGAAAAGATTGATGGTGAAGATAAGGTTAAAGGTATCTTATTAAAAGATGGAACTTATATTGAGTGTGATATGGTTATAGTTTCTGCGGGTATTTCTTCAAATGTAGAAATAGCTAAAAATGCAGGTATTGAGTGTGGTAGATCTATAATTGTGGACAATCATATGAAAACCAATTTAGAGGATATATATGCTTGTGGAGATTGTGCTCAATTCAATGGTGTAAACACTGGTTTATGGACTCAGGCAATGGCTATGGCTAAGGTTGCGGGAAATAATGCGAGTGGTAAAGAAGAAGAGTACCAATTATCTTCTGGAGCCTTAACATTTAATGACTTTGACACAAAATTATTTGCGATTGGTGATGCGGGTAAGGTTGAAGGTCAAAACTATATTATGAGTGAAAGGTTTGATGAAGAAAAAGGAATATATGAAAAGTTCTATTCTTTAAATGATTTACTTGTTGGAGCTATTTTAATAGGTAATACTTCAAAAATGAGTGAAGTTTTATCTAAAATTAATAAGCCTAAAATTTAGATTACTGTTAGAATATAGTTATATAGAAAGGAGATATAAAATGGAAAAGTATATTTG
>CAYQNJ010000022.1:0-3856 GCA_964418835.1 uncultured Erysipelotrichaceae bacterium | reverse complement strand
TACTGTTAGAATATAGTTATATAGAAAGGAGATATAAAATGGAAAAGTATATTTGCCCTTGTGGATACGTTTATGATCCTGAACTAGGAGACGCTGATAGTGGTGTTGCTGCTGGAACAGCATTTGCTGATTTACCAGAAGGTTGGGTTTGCCCAGTTTGTGGTGCACCAGTTGATGCATTTGAATTAGTAGACTAATTAGTGGATGTAAACATCCACTTTTTATATGGAAAATAATAATTAAGGATTTAATAAAATGAAAAAAGAAATGAAGTAAACGGCTTTTTATCAAAACTTGACTTTAAGAAAATTTAAGAATAAACTTACAGTTAGCATATGCTAACTGTAAGTTTATTTATTATGCGATAGATTTATTAATCTATAAAAATTATATAGAAGGGAGGATTTTTATGATTTCTGTGTACAAGAAGTTAATTTCTTATGCAAATGAAAAAAAGCATTACTTAGTTTTTACTGTGTTATTCTCAATTGTTGCGGCAATTATGCAAGTCTTAGCATTTTATTACATATTTAAATTACTTGAAAATGTAGTAATTTTAAATAATGCTAGTGAGTCTAAGAAGATTGCATTACTAATTTCTGGTCTGTTTGCGTGTGGAGGCATTTTATACTTTTTATCATTAACGCTATCACATCTTTTCGCATTTAGACTTGAAACAAACCTTAGAAAATATGGAATTGAAGGTTTAACAAATGCTAGTTTTAAGTTTTTTGACATTAATTCTTCTGGCAAAACTAGAAAGTTAATTGATGATAATGCTGCACAGACTCACATGGCAGTGGCCCACTTGATACCAGATAACACAGGTGCAATAATAACTCCTTTTTTGTTATTAATTGTTGGTTTTCTTATAAGTTTTCGTGTTGGAATGGCTCTTATATTATTAACGCTTGCAATTATTCCGTTAATGAAACTTATGATGGGTGAGCCAAGTTTTATGGTTAGATATCAAGCTTCTTTGGAAAGATTAAGTGCAGAAACAGTTGAATATGTAAGAGGGATGCAAGTAATAAAGATATTTGGAGTTGATGTTACAAGATTTAAAGCATTAAATGAAGCGATAACTGATTATGCAAAAAATGCTCTTGGTTATTCACTTAGTTGTAAAAAACCCTATGTTTTATTTCAATCAATTTTCTTTGGAATTATATTTATAGTATTACCTATAGTACTTTTATTTATAGATATAAAATCTAATCCAGCACTCATAAGTGTTGAGCTTATTATGATTCTATTTTTAAGTGGTGTTATGTTTACCTATATTATGAAGGTAATGTATCTTTCGATGTATGTATTTCAAGCTTCAGATGCAGTTGGTAAATTAGAAAAATTATATGATGATATGAAAAAAGATACTTTGAATTTTGGGAATGAAACAGAGTTTAAAAATTATAATATAGAGTTTAAAAGTGTAAGCTTTTCATATGATGATAATAACTTAGTATTAGATGATTTAAGTTTTAAACTTAATGAAAATAAGTCTTATGCGCTTGTTGGATCATCTGGTTCAGGGAAATCTACGATAGTTAAGCTTATATCAGGATTTTATAATGTGAATTCTGGACAAGTTAAAATTGGAGGAAAGAATATTAATTCTTATACAAAAGATGCATTAATAAGCAAGATTGCATTTGTATTCCAAGATTCAAAACTTTTTAAAACATCAATTTATGAAAATGTTAAAATGGCTAATAAAAATGCTAGTAAAGAAGAAGTTTTTGAAGCAATGAGATTAGCTGGTGTTGATAGTATAATTCAAAAATTTAAAGATAAAGAAAACACAATAATTGGCTCTAAGGGTGTATATCTTTCTGGTGGAGAAATTCAAAGAGTTGCCATTGCAAGAGCAATATTAAAAGATGCTAAAATAATAATTTTTGATGAAGCAAGTGCTGCCATAGATCCAGATAATGAACATGAACTACAAAAAGCTTTTAAAAATCTAATGAAGGATAAAACAGTAATTATGATAGCTCATAGATTAACAACTATAAGAAATCTTGATGAAATTATTGTAATGAAAGACGGAAAAATTGTTGAACGTGGTAATGATATTGATTTGATGAATAAAGAATCTTATTATAAACATTTTCAAGATGAATATAAAAAAGCAAATAACTGGAGGGTGTCTAATGAAGGAATTATTTAAAAAAAGCTTTGCTTTAACTGATAATGGGGCATCAGAACTTATAAAATCAAGTATTGCAACTTTTGTAAAATATTTTGTAAATATGTTGCCTGCAATGGTTTTAATGATTTTTTTCGATCAAACTCTTTTGTTGAATGAAAAAACTAATGGTGTGTATTATGCGTTATGTATAGCAGGATTCATAGTACTTTATATAGTGTTAAGCATTGAATATAGTGCTTTATACGATGCTACATATGCAGAAAGTGAAAAATTAAGAATAGATATAGCAAGAACAATGTCAGATTTACCACTTTCTTATTTTTCAAAGCATGACCTTACTGATTTAGCTCAAACTATTATGGCGGATGTCGCAGCTATTGAACATGCACTTTCTCATGCAATTGCTGGTGTAATTGGATATATTGGTTTTTTTGCTATCATGTCTATTATGCTGATAATTGGAAATTTTTATTTAGGGCTTTCAATAGTTCTGCCAATACTGATATATTTTGTACTTATTTTGATATCTAAAAAAGTACAGGTAAAAAGCTTTGATGAATACTATCAAAAATTAAGAAAGAATTCTGATAGCTTTCAGGAAGCTATAGAAATGCAAATGGAGATTAAGAGCTTTGGATTAAGCGAAGATATGAAGAAAAAGCTAGATGCAGAGGTTGAAGATGGTGAAAAAATTCATATTAAGTCTGAATTTGTTGGAGCTACAATAACAAATATAGCTGGTCTTGTTCTTTATCTAGCATATATATTTGTAATAGTAATTGGTACAAAATTACTGTTTGATGGCAATATCATCATTCTGTATTTTTTAGGTTATTTATTAGCTGCAATTAAGATAAAAGAAGGTGCAGAGGCAGTTTCAATGAATGTACTTGAACTATTCTATTTAGATTCAATGATAAAAAGAATTAATGAACTTAGAGGAACAAAGACTCAAGAAGGAATAGACAAGGATTTAACAACATTTGATATTGAATTAAAAGATGTATCTTTTTCATATGATGGTAATACTCAAGTTTTGAAAGATGTTAGCTTTATTGCTAAACAAAATGAGGTTACTGCTCTTGTTGGAAAGAGCGGTTGTGGAAAGACTAGTATATTAAGACTAGTTTCAAGACTATATGACACTACAGGCGGAAAAATTCTAATATCTAATGAAGATATAAAAAATATTTCTACAAAATCATTATTTGATAAGGTTTCAATAGTTTTTCAGGATGTAACATTATTTAATGCATCAGTAATGGATAATATCAGAATTGGTAGAATAGATGCTAGTGATGAAGAGGTAAAAGAGGCAGCAAGACTTGCTTCTTGTGAGGACTTCATATTAAAACTTGAAAATGGCTATGATACTTTAATTGGAGAAAATGGTGCAAACTTATCTGGTGGTGAAAGACAAAGACTTTCAATAGCTAGAGCTTTCTTAAAAGACGCACCCATTATTCTATTAGATGAAATATCTGCATCCCTAGATGTTGATAATGAAAAAATAATTCAAGATAGCTTAAATAAATTAACAAAAAACAAGACAGTTCTTATTATTTCTCACAGACTAAAATCAATTCAAAATGTTGATAAGATCGTTGTAATTGATGATGGTAAAGTGGAGAATGTAGGTACTCATGAAGAATTATTAGAAAAGTCAAATGTATATAGAGATTTGATAGAAAAGACTTCTCTTGC
>CAYQNJ010000021.1:0-23154 GCA_964418835.1 uncultured Erysipelotrichaceae bacterium | reverse complement strand
TTTGTACTTCAACAACCTAGAGTTGAAGAAGAATCAGAGGATGGAATTTAAAAAGATGCATTAGCATCTTTTTTTATTCATAAATCTTTTTTGCATATTCACTAGGTGTAATTCCGAATCTTGCAGTAAATATTCTGGAAAAATAATGTATTGATGAATATCCTAGTTTATCAGCTATTTCACTAAATGATTGATTTCCGTTTTTTATCAACATCTTACTTTTAGAAAGTTTAGCTTCATTTATGTATTGTTTTGGAGAAGTGTGTAGGTTTTCATTAAATAATCTTTGTAAATAAGTCCTGCTTATTGAAAATTCTTGACTTATATCTTCAACTGTTAGAGGTCCATATAAATTATTATGAATATATGTAACTATCTCTTCTAGGAAATTGTTTTGGAAATGTTGTGTTATAGGAATTATTACTTTATTTTGTGTTTTGCCTAAGAAATCTAATTGTAATATTTTTAATAAGAAAGCATTAAGTGTTACTACTAATAAATCTTCAGAATAGGGTATGCTATTATTTGAATTTTTTACAAAATCATCAAGTATAGTTTTTAACTCTTTGCTTACATTAAATACTTTATTTAACAATCTACCATTTTCTATTCCACTTGCTTCAAATATCACTGTTAAATACGAACATGAATCATTACCTATAACTAATTGACTATGTTTTTGTCCAGGACCATAGAATATACATTGATTTGATCCAACTGTATATTTTTTATCTTGGATAGTAGTTTCTAATTGTCCATTATCAACATATGTTAGTTCATATAAATAATGTGTTTCACCAGGGAATATATAATTTGGGCTTTTAACAACGTAGTAATATGCAATAATATCATCAACTTTTGTTTTAAGCTTAATATTTGAATATGATTTAGGTTTTAAAAGATTGTATGGTTTTAGTTTTCCATTAGGATTATAGTAGATGTCATAACAAATTACTGTAGTCATTGGAACTATAGCAAAATACATATTAGGGTTTATTTCTACATTTCTATGTATTGCAAAAAACTGTAATTCTTCAAATTCTGGATTATCAGTAATAGCAAGCATTGCCATTCCTTCCCTTAAACTTATATAAATTGTATGATCGTAAGACTTTAGTAAATTTATTTGTTTGTTGTCAGTTATAAAACGTTCAAAAGATAGTAAAGATTTACTAAACTTTTCTCTAATCTTACCAAATTTTAAAAAATTAGCACTTGTAGTCTTGTTAAACATAGTTTTAAAATTTACCTCTTTTCTATTAAAATAATAACATAGTTTTTACGAAACACACACAAATTGGTTTGAAACTAAATTTCAGTGTTAAAAAGTGCAAAATTTAGACTAAAAAATCTAAATAAAAGATTAGTAAAATTAACTATTATTTAATTAGGTTAACAACAATGTTTGTTGTCCTTAATTGAAGGGGAGGAGAGACAAATGCCAAATATCGTATTGACTCGAATCGACAATCGCCTTATTCACGGACAAGTAGCTACTCAATGGTGTACATCAATTGGTGCAAACCTAATATTAGTTGCTAATGATGATGTGGCGACAAACTCACTACGTCAAGGTCTTATGGACATGGCAGCTCCAGCTGGAGTTGCAACAAGATATTGGTCAATTGAAAAAACAATTGCAAATATCCATAGAGCTTCTGACGCCCAAAAAATATTTATTGTGTGCGATAGCCCAACAGACGTTTTAAAACTTGTTGAAGGTGGAGTACCAATAAAGAAAGTCAATATCGGAAACATGCATATGGCTGAAGGTAAACGTCAAGTTGCCACAACTGTTGCTGTTGATGATAAAGACGTTGCTGCTTTTACTAAGTTAAAAGAATTAGGGGTAGAACTTGAAATAAGAAAAGTTCCTTCAGAAGGCAGCGAAGATATTTCAAAACTTTTCAAATAAAGGAGGAAAAGAATAATTATGATAGGTCCAGTTCAGATAGTATTGATCTTAATTGTTACATTCATAGCAGCAATTGATCAATTCAACTTTCTTGAGTCACTTTATCAACCAATCGTAATGGGACCAGTTGTTGGTGCCATTCTTGGAGATGTTACAACTGGCTTAGCTGTTGGTGGTGCTTACCAATTAATGTCAATTGGAAGTATGCCAGTAGGTGGAGCTCAACCGCCAAACGTTGTTGTTGGTGGAATCATGGCTACAGTATTTGCTGTAGTAAGTGGATTAGAAGTTAATGCTGCACTAGGTGCTGCAATTCCATTTGCTTTATTAGGACAATATGGAGTTACATTAACATTTACATTAATGTCAGGTTTAATGGCTAAAGCTGATGAAGAAGCTGCAAAAGCTAATCCTGCAGGAATTGTTAAATTAAACTATTTCGCAATGACATTATTAGGTTTATTATTTGCTGGAGCAACACTTGTTGGTGTTCTAAGTATTTCAAACCCAGCAGTTTCTAGTGCTATTAGTTCACTACAAGGAAACTGGATTATGGGTGGATTAAGTGCAGCTGGTGGAATGATGCGTTATGTAGGGTTTGCTGTATTAATGCGTATCATGTTAGCTGACGACATGTGGGGAATTTATTTTGCTGGATTTGCACTTGCTGCAATTCTAGGTGGTGCTGGCTTAGGCGGTCCTGCTCTAGTATTAGTTGCATTTGTAGGTATTGCAATCGCTCTATATGACTACAATATGAACGTAAAGATTAAAAACGCTGGTGGAGCTGGAGGTGCAACTGATGGAATCTAATGTAAATACATATAAGGATTTAACTCCTGCACGTCCGTTAGATCGTGCTACTCTAAACAAAATGGTTTGGAGATCATTATTCTTACAAGGTTCATTCAACTATGAAAGAATGCAAGCTGCTGGTTGGCTATATGGTATTCTTCCAGGATTAGAAAAAATACATACAAACAAAGAAGACTTAAGTGCTTCTATGGCTCATAACTTAGAGTTCTTTAATACCCACCCATTCCTTGTAACATTTGTTATGGGTATCGTATTATCTCTAGAACAACAAAAAGCTGATATTCCTACAATCCGTGCCGTACGTGTTGCTGCAATGGGTCCATTAGGTGGTATTGGGGATGCTATTTTCTGGTTTACATTAGTTCCTATTACAGCAGGTATTACTGCTAATATGGCTCTTAATGGAAACATCGCTGCTCCAATTATCTTCTTATTAGTATTCAACATTGTTCAATTCGCTGTTCGTTACTGGTTAATGTACTGGTCATATGACTTAGGAACAGGCGCTATTGAAGTTCTAACTAGAAATGCTAAAGAATTTACACATGCTGCAAGTATGCTTGGTGTATTTGTAGTAGGTGCTCTAACTTGTAACTATGGTGCTACAACATTAAAAATCGCTATCGAAAATGGTGAATCTGACATTATCGTTCAAGACATTTTAAATGGTGTATTACCTCAATTAATTCCTTTAGCTTTAACACTAATGCTTTATTTCTTAATTAAGAAAAAAGGTTGGTCAACAATTAAATGTATCGTATTACTATTAGTAATCGGTATTGTTGGAGCTGCGTTTGGTATCTGGGGTGGAGATTATACACCACTTATCCAATGGTATACAGCACCAATCCAATAAAATATATTTACTCTAAACCTTCAAAAGAAGAGGCGAAAGCCTCTTTTTAATTCATTAATAAAAAGCCTAATAAGTTATTTAACTTATTAGGCTAATTTTTTATATCCAAAGTTTATTTTGGTTTGTTGCTTGTAGATATTCATCAATTGTATTTACTATTCTATCAATTATTAATTCTTCAGGATTATTATTTATAACACCATCACGAACTTTTGTATATTGAATAGGCATGAATTGACTTAATAAATTTAGTGGCACACCATCTTTGAAATTGTTCATT
Source organism: uncultured Erysipelotrichaceae bacterium (assembly GCA_964418835.1). Taxonomy (GTDB): domain Bacteria; phylum Bacillota_I; class Bacilli_A; order Erysipelotrichales; family Erysipelotrichaceae; genus UBA9076. Next base: position 19,287 of record CAYQNJ010000021.1, on the reverse strand, counting down.
AATATATTTATTGCTTTACTTACATTTTCAGTAGGCATATAGTATCTAGATCTATCTGAGAATGAATATTTTCTTTTTAATGCAATTTCTTGTTTGTTTCCATGATAATGTTTTTGCCAGTTTTTAGGATTTGCTAACATAGCTTCATCTAACACTTCCATAAAATTACTTTGTACTACATCTGTATCTTTGTATTGTTCTTTTTCTGCAAATGCTAATGCAAATAATGCTTCTCTTGCAGCAAATGTTAGACCTGGACCAACTTTTAAAACTCCAACACCATCTTCTACAAGTTCTCTTAAAGCTTGTTTTGTTTGGTAGTCTGTAGAGTGTCCTTCAAATACTACATTACTGTATTCTTTTATTGACTCCATAAGATCTTTAGCTTTAATTCTGTCATATTCAGTACAACCAGTATCTTTTTCTTCAACACCAGGTTGAACTACTATAGCAATTACATTATCCCAAGCATCATTTAAATTATTTTCTTTAAATGATTTTTCAAATGTATTGTATGTTGATTTAAAATCTTCAACTTTAGTAACTTGAACTCCTTCATCAACTGCTGCAGTAGATCCTCCAGGAATTGGTACTTCACTGCCCACTATATATACAGGTGCTACTGCATTAGGGTTATTTTTTAAGACTTCTTTATAAGCATCTTCAGCTACTTTTGCAAGTAAAGCTCCTCTTTTTGCAATAACTTCAGTTGATAGTGGAGAATTTACATCATCATCATTTAATCTCATTGATGTATCTATGTGAATCTTAGTGTAACCAGCAAGTACATATAACTCAATTAATTTACTTGCTTCTTTCATTGCTTCATCTTCATTTAAATGTGTCCATGTTAATGGTCCTAAATGATCTCCGCCTAGTATGATATTTTCTATAGGGTAGTTTTCTTCCTTTGCAATATCATAAACGAATTTTTTAAAATCTTCTGGTAACATTCCTGTATATCCACCATATTGATTTACTTGGTTGCTTGTTGCTTCAATTAATACTGGTGTTTTAGTTTGTAATCCTCTTCTTAATGCAGCTTTTATTACAAATGGATTTGCACTACATACTGAATAAATACCAACTGGCTCATTGTTTTTTTGAAACTTAACTATATTTTTTAATGGGTGATTATTCATAATTTACCTCCAAATTTATCATATCATGAACTCTATTTATAAATCGGTTTATAATTTATACTTTTTAACACAATATTAGGATTTTATAACTATTTTATTAAATATTATTGGGGGGTATATAAATATGATAGTAAAAGAAATGCCAATAAGTGAAAGACCAAGAGAAAAAGCGTTGAAATATGGAATTAGTTCATTAAGTAATAGAGAATTATTAGCATTAATTATTAGAAATGGGTATAGTGGTAAATCTAGTTTACTAATCGGTGAAGAAATATTAGTAATGAGTAATGGTATAGGAAATTTATCTAGATTAAGAATTAATGATTTGTTAAATATAAAAGGTATAAAGAAGGTAAAAGCTCTAGAACTACTTGCCTGTATAGAAATATCTAAAAGAATTGCTTATGAAGAGTGTTTAGATACTAATGTAATTGAAAATCCATCAAAAATGATTGATTGGTTAAATAAAGAAATTGGATTTGATAAACAAGAAAACTTTGTAGTTGTATATTTAGATGTTAAAAATAAAATTATTACATATAAAACATTGTTTGTAGGAACAATAGATAAAAGTGTAGTTCATCCTAGAGAGATTTTTAAAGAAGCATTATTAGTATCATCTAGTAAAGTTTTATTAATACATAATCATCCTAGCGGAGATGTTACACCAAGTGATGCAGATATATCCGTCACACTAAAAATAAAAGAAGCTGGAAAGTTAGTTGGAATAGCTGTTTTAGATCATATAATTGTTGGAAATAATAGACATTTTAGTTTTGCTCATGCAAAAATTATATGATATTTAGTTTATAATGTTAGAATATAAGTATAAAAGTAGGGGATAATATGAATTATTTTAAGGTGATTCTTGATAGATTTAAGAAAGAATCTTTTACTTCAAACTTAATTACAATTAATTTAGTTTTACTTGTGCTTTTATTATTGAAATTAACTGATACTATTTGGGTTAGTATTCTAAAAAAGTTAATTTCAATATTCTTACCTTTTATAGTGGGTTTCATTATTGCCTTTGCTTTAAGACCCATGATAATTAAATATGAAAAGAAGAAAATATCTAGAAAAATAACTATAACTATATCATTTTCTTTAATATTAATAGTGCTAATTGCATTATTACTTAATCTGTTACCTACAGTATATTCAAGATTATTTGATTTTATTAATACAATTATATCTAGTATTAACTATTTACTAAGCTTATATAATCAATCTACTGATAATCAATCTAGTTTATTTTTAGACACATTAGTAAACCAAGTTATTGTAATTCTCAATGATACAAAGAATTGGTTGCCTAATATTACAACAATAATTCCTCAAATATTTTCATTTTTTACAAATTTTATTACTAATTCAATTTTTGTAATAATCATTGGTATTTATATGTCATTAGGTTGGGAAAAAATTGCAGAAGTTATAGAAAATATATCTAGTAGAATTAATGAAAGATTACCAAAATATTTGTATGTTAGTGGGCATGCTGTTAGTGAATATATAAGAGCTTTAGCTATTTTAATGGTAATTAAATTTATCGAATATTCAATACTATATTATCTAATAGGACATAAAGACTGGATAATCATTTCTACATTAACTTCTTTAGGGTTATTAATACCGTATTTTGGTGCAACAATAGCTAATACAATCGGAATATTAACTGCTTTATCATTACCTTTTACAAATGTTGCAATATTAGTTGTTGCAATAGTAATACTATCTTCTGTGGATGCTTATTTAATTGCACCTTTAGTTCATTCTAAAAACAGTAGGGTAGAACCATTATGGACATTGTTTTGTATATTTTCTGGGGGAGTAATATTGGGGCCGATTGGTGTTATGATTTCAATTCCTGTTTATATGTGTATTAGAGTTATATTAAAAGTTTATAAAGAAGAAAATTCAAATAGATAGAAGTAGAATATTTATATAATATGATATACTTATTTAGTGTTAAGGAAGGTTTGTTATGATAAAGAAAATTAAATCTTTGTTGGTTATAATGTTACTGTCATTTTCAATAAGTGGATGCGCAGTCACAAATAATCAAGTCGCATATACTGTATATCCAATTAAATTTATATTACAAAGGCTTGCAGGTAATACTATTAACTATGCATCTATTCAAAATGATTCAATAGTTCAAAGAGCTCAAATAGTTGATAACTATGAAGAAATATTAACTAATTCTTCTGTGTTAATTAATATAGGACAATTAGAACCATATATGAGTGTATATGCTAGTGAAATAAGTAAAGTAATAGAAAAAAGATTAGACTTGTCTTCTTTAAATGCAATTTACACATTTCAAAGATATACACCAGTTATTACAGATGGAGAAGTAACATATATTGAAGGACCTTATTATAAAGGTGATGTATTTAATAATATAGATGTAAATGCTAAGGATTTATATTTATGGTTAGATCCTATTGCAATGTTATCAATGTCAAAGGATATAAGAGATTTCTTAGTTACAACATATCCTGATAATAAAACTATATATGAAGATAACTATAAATTACTTGAAGCAGATTTAGTAAGATTAGATGCCGCTTATCAATTATTAGCAACAAAGGTCACTACAAGTAATAAAGAAATTAAATTTGTATCAATGACCGCAAGTTTTGGTAACTGGCAAAAGACATATGGTATACAACTTTATCCTGTTGTTTTATCCAAATATGGCACATTACCGTCTGAAGAACAATTAGAAATTATTAAGACAAGGATTATTAATGATAATGTTAAATACATTGTTTATGAGCCTAATATGAGCGAAGATATGATTGAGTTATTTAATGATTTACAAGGTGAACTAAAACTGACAAGAGTTGAATTAAGTAATTTAAGTAGTTTAACTGATTCTCAAAAAAATGATGGAAAAGATTATTTATCAATAATGTATGAAAACTTAAGTGTTTTAGATACTATGGCTAGTGATAGAGGGACAATAGTAGAAGAAGTACCTGTTGAACAAGTGGTAATACCTGTTGAATCAACTGAAGATCAAGAATAATGTAATAAACTGAATACTGATAAATCAAGGTATTCAGTTTTATTATTTTTTTAATGTATAATTGTTCTTATAGTTTTATTTTTTAAGGAGGTAATTATGAAGAATCCATTAAGTTATCAAATAAGTGAATATGATTGTGGACCAACAAGTGTTATAAATGCATTAATGTATTTGTATGATAGAGAATCTATTAAACCAGATTTGATTAATAACATTTATAAATATACTTTAGATAGATATAATAAAAGAGGAATACAAGGTATGTATGGAACATCAGATGTATCAATGTATTTTTTATCTCAATATTTTAACCATTATTCCAAGTCTACAGGTTTTAAAATATATTGTGAATGCATAAATAACGAACATGTATACTTTAAAGATAATGATAAGTTTATTGACTGTGTTAAAAACAATGGTGTTATTATCTTGAAATGTATATCAGGGGTTCCTCATTACATATTAATTACAGATATTATTGATGATGATGTTTATATCTTTGATTCTTATTATAGGAAAAGAAGTTTTAATCTAGAAGGTGTTGAAATTATTAATGAACCATTTAAAGCAAATAGGGTTGTTAAGAAATATGTTTTAGATTGTGAAGGTAAGAGTGATTATAACTTGGGTAAAGTAGAAGATAGAATCGCTGTTTTGATGTATAATACTACATGTTCTTTAAAAAAGAATAGGAGGAAATCTAAATGAGTGAAACAATACTTCAATTAAAAGATATAAGAAAAAGTTTTGATGGTGTTGAAGTTTTAAAGGGGATTTCTTTAGATATTGATAAAGGTGAATTTGTTACTCTACTTGGATCAAGTGGTTGTGGTAAAACAACTACAATTAGAATTATTGCAGGTTTAGAAACTGCAGATAGTGGAAAAGTAATATTAGAAGGAAAAGAAATTACAAATTTAGAACCTAATAAAAGGGATGTTAATACTGTTTTTCAAAACTATGCTTTGTTTCCAAATATGAATGTTGAACAAAATATTGGCTATGGTTTAAAGATAAAGAAAATTCCAAAAGAAGAAATAGAAAAGGAAGTTAAGAGTGCATTAAAATTAGTACAACTTGAAGGATATGAAAAAAGACTTCCAGATCAATTAAGTGGAGGTCAAAGACAAAGAGTTGCGATTGCTAGAGCTATAGTAAATAAACCTTCAGTTTTGTTGCTAGATGAGCCATTAGGAGCCTTAGATTTAGTTTTAAGAAGACAAATGCAAGAAGAATTAAAAAGAATTCAAAAATCTTTAGGTATTACATTTATTTATATTACTCATGACCAAGAAGAAGCTTTGAATATGTCAAGTAGAATAGTTGTAATGAATAAGGGTGTTTTTGAACAAATTGGAACACCAAATGAGATTTACTACAAACCTAAGACTAGTTATGTGGCTACTTTTGTTGGTAACTCAAATATATATAAAAAAGATGGTAAAACATATGCAATAAGAAGTGAGTATATTAATTTGAATAAAGGTGATTTAAAAAGCACTGTTTTAGAAAAATCTTTTATTGGTGGTTTATCTAAGGTTAAATATTTATTGGATGATGGACAAACTTTAATATCAAGTCATAGTGGTATGGATATTGATGTTAAAGTAGGCGATGTTGTTAATATAGGTTGGGATGATGTTTACCAAGTTGAGGTAATTGATAATGAAGATTAAAAAAATATATTCTAATTTATTAAGATTACCAGTATATACTTATACAATTGCATTTATAATAATTCCGATAATTTATATGTTTGTACTTAGTTTTTTAACTAAAGCACAAACATGGGGATATACATTTAATTTTACTTTTGAAAACTATGAAAAGGTATTTAGTAGTTTTTATATGGGAATATTTATAGAATCTTTAAAATTAGCATTAATTACTACTTTCTTTGTATTAATAATTGGATATGCATATGGTTATTATATGGCTAGATTAAATGATGCATGGAAAAGAAGATTGATGATTTTATTAATGATACCTTTTTGGACTAGTGGTCTTATAAGATTGAATGGTTGGATTATTATATTTAGAAGCAATGGTGTTTTAGATAAAATACTTATGGTTTTAAATATTGTGGAAAAACCATTAAAACTACTTTATTCATATCCAGCGGTAGTTGTTGGTATGATTTATTTCTTATTGCCATTTATGATACTTTCTGTATTTTCTAGTGTGGAAAAAATGGATTGGAGTTTAGTAGAGGCTGCAAGGGATTTAGGAGCTTCATCGTTTGAAGCTTTTAAATCAATTACCTTAGTTCAAACGATGCCAGGAATATTAAGCGGTATTGTGCTTACTTTTGTGCCAAGTATGGGTTTATTTTATGTAGCTGAGATATTAGGTGGAAATAAGATTGTATTAATTAGTACAGTTATTTCTGAGCAATTGACAAAGGGAAGAAATACTCCATTTGCGGCTGCCTTAAGTGTTATCTTAATGATACTAACCTCTATTATTTTAGGTTTATATAAGAAGTTTGCAAAAACTACTGAATTGGAGGGAATACTATGAAAAAACTCTCTAAAAAAGCTATACTATTTTTAATAATTATTACATTACTTAACTACTTACCAATTATTTTAACTGTTGTTTATTCATTTAATGCTTCTAAGATTACTTCGGTTTGGGGAGGATTTTCATTAACTTGGTATCAACAACTAATGAGAGATAATGATTTGAAAAGATCATTGATTAATAGTTTGATAGTTGCTTTCTTTACTTGTAGTTTTGCGGTGATAATCGGAACTACTGCAGCTATTGCGATGCGTAACACTAAACTTTTTATTGATAATGTGATATCCTATTTCTCGACACTACCTATTATGATTCCTGAAATTATACTTGGTATGTTGTTTCTGGCTTTATTCTCATTTATAGATATACCATTTGGATTTGTAACAATCATTATTGCACATACTTCATTTTGTATACCTTATGTATTTATGCTTGTAAGGGCAAGACTTATTGGAATGGATCCTTCATATGAGGAAGCCGCAAAAGATTTAGGAGCATCAACTTTTCAAACTTTTAGAGATATTGTATTTCCATATATATTGCCAGGAATACTATCAGGTGTATTATTATCATTTGCGATGTCATTTGATGATGTAGTAATTTCTATATTTACTACAGGACCAACTGTTAATACACTTGCAATAAAAATATATACTAAAATGAAAACTGGAGTTACTCCTGAAATCAATGCATTAGCTACAATGATTCTACTAATAACAATAATTTGTATATTCTTATATGAACTTGTAAATAGAAAGAATACAAATAAAATCAAACAAGATATATAGTTTGAGGAAAGGAAAGAAATGAAAATAATTAAAAAATTAAGTGCTCTATTGATTATCCTGACTTTAGTTTTAACAGGATGCTCATCTTCTACTACAGAGACAACAGAAGAAGGAACTACTAAACCATTAGAAGGAACAACATTAAATCTATATACATGGGATGGAATGTTTCCTCAAGAAGTATTAGATGGTTTTACTGAAAAATATGGAGTTGAGATTAATTACTCTAACTTTGATTTTGATGAAACAATGCTTGCTAAATTAGAAGAAACACAAGGTAAAGACTATGACTTGGTTATAGCTGATGATTATATTATTGAAGTTGCTATCGAACAAGGTTTAGTACAAAAATTAGATAAATCAAAGATTTCAACAATTGGTAATGTTAATCCATTATTTGAAAGTCAATTCTATGATCCAACTAATGAATATACAGTACCTTATGGTGCAGGAATTCCAATGATAGTTTATAATCCAAATGAAGTTGATTTTGAAATTAAAAGCTATAAAGATTTATGGAATCCAGCTTTAGAAGATAGTATTGGTATTGTTGGTAATGCAAGAGTTATCAATGGTATTACTTTAAAGAGTTTAGGATATTCATTTAATACAAATGATTTAAATGAAATTCAACAAGCGGGAGATAAATTAATAGAACTTGCTCCTAATATCAGATTAATTAATGATAGTAATCTTCAAGATTTCTTAATTAGTGGCGAAGTATCTGTGGCATTTATGTATACTTCTCAAGTTACATCGGCATTATTAAATAATCCTGAATTTAAAGCGGTTTACCCAGAAGAAGGCGTTGGGTTTGGAATTATGGCAGGATTTATACCTAGTCAAGCTCCTAACAGTGATGCTGCTCATGCGTTCTTAGAGTATATTAATGATCCAGAAGTAGCTGCGAAAAGTTATGAATGGTTAGGTTACTTTGTAACTAATAAAGCTGCTGAAGAATTAATTAGTGAAGAGATGAAACCAGCTATAGTTGTATCAGAAGAAAATGTTAAATCAATAGAAGATGGAGAAATGATTCAAAATGTTGATGATGCAGCACTTGAATTACACAATGAAATATTCTCTAAATTCCAACAAGCAACAAATTAAGCCAAGTTAATCTTGGCTTTTTTCATGTAATAATATGTTAGAATTAACTTGGAGGATTTTTATGAAAAAAATGTTGTTAGTTGATGGTTATTCTATGTTGTTTAGAGCTTTTTATGCAACTATGTATGGAAGGTTAATGACAACAAAAAAGGGTATACCTACAAATGCTATATATGGATTTGCAAATATGTTACAAAAGGCTATTGATCTAGTAGAACCTTATTCAATAGTAGTTGCTTTTGATGCTGGGAAATCTACTTTTAGAAATGATATCTTTTCTGAGTATAAGGGAACTAGAAAAGAAGCACCAGAAGAGTTGGTTCCTCAATTTCAACTTGTTAGAGATTATTTAGATGCTTATGGTATAGAACATATTGATATGGTTGGTATTGAGGCAGATGATATTATTGGTACTCTTACTAAAAGGTATCCAGAATATGATATTAATATTCTTACAAGTGATAGAGATATGCTTCAATTGATTGATGAAACTACATCAATTTGGTTAATGAAAAAAGGTATTACTGATGTAGAAGAATATGATGAAAAAAGATTGATGGATGAGTATGGAATAGTTCCTTCTCAAATAATAGATTTAAAAGGCTTGATGGGAGATACAGCAGATAACATACCTGGTATACCTGGTGTAGGTGAAAAGACAGCATTAAAACTTTTAAGTGAATTTAATACAGTAGAAAATTTATTAAATAATACAGATAAATTAAAGGGTAAGTTAAAAGAAAAAGTTGAAGATAATAAAGAAATTGCGATTATGAGTAAGAGATTAGCTACTATTAAATGTGATGTTGAAATAAAAAAAGATGATGATGATTATAAGTTTAAACCAAATTATAAAAGATTAATTGATTTCTTAGAGTTAATTGATATGAATAGTATAAAGAAAAGGTATATAGATCTTGTTGAAGATAGTAAAGATAAAGTTATTTCTACATATGAGATTGTAAAAACCATACCAAAAGAATTTTATAATGTTCCTGTATCAATAGACTTTGATGATAATAATGATGAATTCTTTAAGGCTAAACTATTTGGAATTAGTTTATACAATGGTGATAAAACTGTTTATATATCATTGGATGATTTAATAGGCGATAAAGCTTCATTAGAATACTTAAATAATGATAGTTATAAGATTGGTTATGATTTTAAAAGAGATATTCATTTAGCAAAAGCAAACAATTTTACAATTAAATTTAATTTTGATTCGATGATTTCTTCATTTTTATGTAATAGTACTCTTACAAGTAAAGAAAAGATATATGAAGAATTTGATCTTAGCACCGTTGATAAAAACTCAAGTAATATTGAAGTTAGTACAAATTCAGCAATAAATATTTATAGGATGTATGAGCTTACGGTCAATAAATTAAAAGAGTTAGAATTAGAAGATTTATATTATAATCTAGAATTACCATTAAGTTATATTCTTTTAGATATGGAAGAAGAGGGTATCAATGTGGATGAAGAAGTACTTGATACTATTGCAAATGAAACATTAGACAGAATAAATGAATTAACTAAAACTATTTATGAGCATGCAGGTATTGAGTTTAATATTAATTCACCAAAACAATTAGGAGAAGTATTATTTGATAGATTACAATTACCTTCTAATAAGAAAAGAAGTACTGCAGTTGATGTGTTAGAAAAACTAAGTGGATTTCATCCTGTAATAGACGATTTAATGGAGTATAGAAAACTTCAAAAGATATATAGTACATACGCTGAAGGGTTAAAAAAGTATGTTCAAAATGATGGTAAAATTCATACAGTATTTAATCAATGTGTATCTCAAACAGGAAGACTTTCAAGTACTGACCCTAACCTACAAAACATATCTGTTAGAGATGAACAAGGAAGTCAGGTTAGAAAGGCCTTCTTACCTTCAAAAGGTAATGTGCTAGTAGCGTGTGACTATTCTCAAATAGAACTAAGAGTGTTGGCTGATTTAGCTGATGAAAAAGGTTTGATAGAAGCTTTTAATACTAATTTGGATGTACATACTAAAACAGCTATGGAAGTATTTTCTGTAGATGAAGATCAAGTGGATTCTAATTTAAGAAGGAAGGCTAAAGCTGTTAACTTCGGAATAGTTTATGGTATTAGTGATTTTGGTTTATCTCAACAATTAAATATATCTAGAAAAGAAGCAAAAGAATTTATGGATATTTATAATGATAGATTCCCAAGAATACATCAATACATGAATGAAGTAGTTGAATTTTGTAAGGAACATGGTTATGTAAAAACCATATCAAATAGAAGAAGGGTAATTCCACAAATAAATGATAAGAACCATATGGTAAGAGAATTTGGTAAAAGAGCTGCAATGAATGCACCAATACAAGGCAGTGCAGCAGATATTATTAAAATGGCTATGGTTGATATAAGTAAAATGATGAAAGAAAAAAATGTTAAATCTAAAATGATTCTTCAAGTTCATGACGAATTGATTTTTGATGTAACACAAAATGAAGTTGAAACAATGAAAGAAATTATTAATCAAGGAATGGTTAATGTAATAAAGTTAAAGGTTCCTTTAATTGCGGAATGTAAGGTTGGAACTAATTGGTTAGAGGCTAAATAATGCCTGAGTTACCTGAAGTTGAAACAGTATTAAGAAGCCTAGAAAAATTAATTATTAATAAGAAGATAATTGATATAGAGATAAATTATCCAAAGATGATTAAGACTGATGTTAATCTATTTAAAAATAATTTAATTAATCAATCTTTTAAATTTTTTTCTAGAAGAGGAAAGTATTTAATTTTAAAAACTGAAGATTATATTTTACTTTCTCATATGCGTATGGAAGGTAGGTATTATTATGATAAAAATATTTGTTTAAAACATATTCATATTGTATTTAAGTTTGAAGATGGTAATAACTTATATTATCAAGATTTTCGTAAATTTGGGACTATGGCTTTATACAATAAAGATTTTGATATTGAAAGTGCAATAAATATAGGTGTGGATGCTAATAGTGATGTATATGATTATTCTTATTTTATGAGTAAGGTTTCAAACTTAAAAAGAAGTATAAAAGATGTTTTATTAGATCAAAAAATTATATCTGGTATAGGTAATATATATGCAGATGAGATATGTTTTAGAAGTAAAATTCATCCAGTGACTGCATGTAATAAAATTAATAAAAAAGAATATAAGATACTTGTTGATAATATAAAGAAGGTTTTAAATGAAGCAATTAATACTGGTGTGGATAGTATTGAAAGAATAACTACATCAATTGATGGAAGATTTGATATATCTGTAATAAACCATGTAAGAGACAAAAAGGAATGTATTAATTGTGGAAGTAAAATAATAAAACTTAAACATAAAGGAAGAGGCACTTATGTCTGTGTTAAGTGTCAAAAGTTAAAAGTATGAAGATAGCAATTACAGGGACAATGGCATCAGGAAAATCACTTTGTAGTAATTATTTAAGACAACTTGGTTACTATGTTTTTGATAGTGATTTGTATGCGAAAGAATGTTATAAAAAAACACATCCAGCATATAATCATATAGTTAATCTACTTGGTAATAATATGTTGGATGATGAAGGCAATTTTGTATTTAAAAAAGTTGCTGAGTTAATATTTAAAAATAAAGAATTGAAAAAAGAATTAGAATCTATTATTCATCCTTATGTAAAAGAAGAAATATTAAAACAATCTAAAGAACATGAACCTTTCTTTAGTGAAGTGCCTTTGTTGTTTGAAGCTAAATGGGATAGTTTATTTGATTATATTTTATTAATTACTTCAGATGAAGATTTAATAATTAAAAGAAGTATGGAGAATAGAAATTATTCAAAAGAAGAAGTCTTAAATAGATTATCTTCTCAATTAGAAGTTAAGCATAAAATTGAAAGGTCAAATTATGTGTTATATAATAATAAGACTGTTGAAGAATTTAAAGATAGTATATACAAATGGTTAGTAGAAATGAATTTGGTGAATGATGCAATTAAATAGTAAAGATATGTTTCAAATAACAAAAGATGATTATAGAGAAGATGTTAATTCTTTATTTTCATTGTATCTTCCTATCATTGGAAATAATGCAGTATCTTTATACATGCTTTTAATATCTGAAAGTAATAATCAATTAATAAATGATAATCATGATAGATTATGTATTCTTTTAAATATAAGTATTGATGAACTATATAATGCAAGAGTTAAACTAGAAGAAGTTATGTTATTAAAAACATATTTTAAGGAAGATATTAATAAATATTTGTACCAAGTTATTTCACCACTTTCTCCTAATATGTTTTTACAAAATGAATATTTAACTAACGAATTATTAAAAGCTATAGGCGTTGAACAGTATGAAATAACTGCCACAAAGTTTTTAAGTGGAAAGATTTCAACAATTGATTATAAGGATATAACATCTAAAAATATAAATGGTTTAAGTAATAACTTTGAAAATGAAATTGTGTTTTCTAAGATTAAACCTAATTTTGACTTTAAAGAGATAAATGATGATGAAATAGATTTTAATTACGAATATTTTGTTAGAAATATTTCAAGTATAGTTTTTCCTACTGAAGCTAGAAATGAAACAAACTTAAAATTGATTGGTAAAATTGCGACTCTATATGGGTTAAGTGAAGACACAATGATTATTTTAGTTGGTAGAAGTTGTAGTTATTCTAGAGGGACATTAGATGTTTCTAAACTAAAAACTTTAGCTAGTAAACAAAAACCAGAAAAAACTGAAAACGAAGATCCTTATTTATTGGCTCCACTTGCTTTTTTACAAAACAAACAACATGGAGTACCAGTAACATCAGTAGATGCAAGATTACTTGATTACCTAAGTTTACAACTACATATGAAACATGAAGTAATTAATGTACTAATAGAATATGTATTAGATATTAATCAAAATAAACTACCTAGAAATTATGTAGAAAAAATTGCTGGAGAATGGGTAAGAGAAAATATAAACACTAAAGAAAAAGCTATAAATAAAACTAAAGAAGTAAATATATTTGTTCCATCTAATAAGAAAGCTTTAGAGTTACCTGAATATTATTCTAATAATTTTACTGAAGATAAGGATTTAGATTTAGATGAAACAAAAGCTAAAGAACTTAAGAATCGTTTAAAGAGGTTATGATATGGAAAAAATAAATTTTGGTACTAATATACCTTTTGAAAAGGAAACAGAATTAATAAAATCTTTAAAAAAAGATGAAAGAGTAATTGAGTTTTTAAATGAAAATAATTTAGATATATCAATTGTAGATACATTTCCTAATAAGTTTAATAATTGGCTTGATGACCTAAATGTGTGTAATAGATGTAATGGTTTAAAGTATTGTAAACAACCTAATAAAGGTAAATACTTTAATCTTATTTATGATGGTGTATTTTCTAAAGAATTAGTAATGTGTGATTATCTTATTAATGATTATAAAAAAAGAAAACATTTAGGTAATTATTACATAAATGATTTAAGTGATAGTATGTCTTTTGTAGAATTTGATAAGATTAATTTTGAGGATGAAGATACTAGATATTTAAATAATGTAAGTAAAGTATTTGATTGTTTAGAAGCAAAAGATTATGGATTATTTATATATGGTAGTATTGGATCTGGTAAGACCTATATAGCCGCATGTGCTTGTAATAAGCTTGCTAAAGAGGGTTATAAAGTATCTTTTGTAAATTTACCTTTATTCTCACAAAGAATTAAAACCATGCTAGAAAATAATGAGTACCAAAAAGAAATTAATAAGTTAATTAATTCGGATTTTTTGGTAATTGATGATATAGGTGCTGAAAGTGTTACTTCATGGTTTAGAGATGAGATTTTATTTACTATTTTAAATGAAAGAATGGAAAATAAAAGATGGACATGGTTTACTTCAAATGAAGATTTTAATAGTTTGAAAAAACATTTTGAAATAAATAATAGGAATATACAAGAGACGATTAAAGCTAAAAGAATCATGGCTAGAATTAAAACTTTAAGTAAACCTTTAGAAATGTTGGGAAAAGATAGAAGAAATATTTAATAAAGATTTAATTGAATTGTGAAAAGTGGTAATATAATATATGATATGTGGGGTGAAATTGTGGTTAAAAAATTAGGTGTACTTACATCGGGGGGAGATGCTCCTGGGATGAACGCAGCTATTAGGGCTGTAACTAGGGTCGCTTTAGCCAATGGAATTGAAGTTGTTGGCATTAGAGATGGTTATAAAGGCTTATTAGATAAAAGTTTTGAAAACTTTGATAAAAACAGTGTTTCTGACATTTTGAGTCGTGGAGGAACTAAACTAGGTTCTGCAAGACTACCAGAATTTAAAGATGAAGAAGTTCAAAACCAAGCTGTAAAGAATTTACAATCTGAGAATATTGATGCATTAGTTGTAATTGGTGGAGATGGATCTTATAGAGGGGCTTTGGCTTTAACATCAAAGGGTATAAATTGTATAGGACTACCAGGAACTATTGATAACGATATTCCAGGTACAGATTTTACAATTGGATTTAATACAGCACTAGAAACATGTGTTGAAAACGTCGATAAATTACGTGATACTTCTAGTTCACATCATAGATGTTCTGTAGTAGAAGTTATGGGTAATAGATGTGGAGACCTTGCGGTTTACACTGCAATAAATTGCGGTGCTGAAATAGTTGTTTCACCTGAAACTGGCTATGATGAATTAGATATTTTAGAAAGATTAAGATATTTAGGAAATGCTGTTAAGAAGAATCATTCGATTGTGATCATATCTGAAAAAATAACTGATGTGGAAGCTCTAGCAAGAAAGATTTCTCAACACACAAATTTTAGTGGAAGAGCTACAGTTCTTGGTCATATTCAAAGGGGAGGAAGTCCTTCACCTTATGATAGGTTATTAGCTTCACGTATGGGTGAATTTGCTGTAGACTTATTGATGGCTGGTAAAGGTGGTCAATGTGTTGGTATTATTAACAATGAAATTGTTGGTTTACCAATTGAAGAAGCATTACAAAGACCTAAACCATCAAGAAAACATCTATACAGATTATTTGATAGATTAATATAAGGAGAGAAAAATTGAGTAATTATAGTTTATTTGGGAAGAAGACAAAAATTGTATGTACAATTGGTCCCGCTAGTGAAAGTTATGAAGTAATGGCAGATCTTGCTAAAGCAGGAATGAATATTATTAGGCTTAACTTTAGTCATGGTTCTTATGAAGAACATTTAAATCGTATGAAAACGGCTTATAGAGTAAGTGAAGAAACAGGAATCAACTTAGGTATCATGTTAGATACTAAAGGGCCTGAAATTAGATGTGGTAAGTTTAAAAACGATGTTGAGGAATATAAAATAGGAGATATCGTTTATGTTGTAAAAGAAGAAATTCTTGGTACAAAAGAAAGATTTCATATAAAATCACCTGAATTGTTTGATGATGTTATTCCTGGTAATTATATTTTAATTAATGATGGAAAAATGAAGTTAACAATATTAGAAAATGATGGATCTGAATTAAAATGTAGAGTTGAAGTTAATGGTCCTATAAGTTCTAACAAAGGATGTAATGTTCCAGGTGTTAGTTTATCTATGCCATTTATTTCAGAAAAAGATGATGCTGATTTAAGATTTGGTTGCCAAAATAATGTTGATTTTATTGCTGCTTCATTTGTAAGAAGAGCAAAAGATGTTCTTGCTATAAGAGAAATATTAAAACAAGAAGGTAAACCAAAGATTCAAATTATTGCAAAGATTGAAAACCAAGAAGGATTTGATAATATTGATGAAATATTAGAAGTTGCTGATGGTGTTATGGTTGCTAGAGGAGATTTAGGTGTAGAAATTTCTACAGAACTTGTTCCTATTTATCAAAAACAAATTATTAAAGTTGCAAATAAGGTTGGTAAACCAGCTATTACTGCAACACATATGTTAGATTCTATGACAACAAATCCAAGATGTACAAGAGCTGAAGCAAGTGATGTTTGTAATGCTGTATTAGATGGTTCTGACTGTGTTATGTTATCTGCTGAAACAGCAGCTGGTGATTATCCAGTTGAAGCTTGTGCTACTATGGCAAGAATTGCAAGTACTGCAGAAAAGATTATTCCATATGGAGAAAGATTAACATTGTCTAAATTATCTTCTAGAGATACAGTACAAGATACAATTGGTATATCTGTGGCGGATGCTAGTTTAAACCTTGATAATATTAAAGCTGTTGTTGCATTTACTCAAGGTGGTACTACAGCAAGAAGAATTTCTAAGTTTAGACCTAGTGTTCCTATTATTGCAATTACATTTACTAAAGGAACTCAAAGAAAGCTTGAAAGTTATTGGGGAGTTTATCCAATCCTTTCTGATATTCAAAATGACCTTACAAATGATGATGAATTAGCTTGTACATTTGCAAAAGGATATGGAGTTAAACCTGGAGAATTAATAATCATCACAGCTGGATATCCTACAGGAGAAGGTTCAGCAAACATGATGAAAATTATAGAAGTAAAATAGGGATAATTTATTATCCCGTTTTTTTATAGGAGGAAATATGATACAAATAATTAATGATTGGGAATTTAAATTATCAGCGTATGCTTTAGCGTTGAGTACAATTAGTTTTGATAGTGCAACAGTAGCCCCGAAAGATGGTTCTAGTTATAGAAATGAAAGAGTTAGTTATTTAAGTGGAGAATACTATAAACTTTTAACTGATGAAAAAAACTATGAAACATTAAAAGATTTAGAAAAAGATATTACTTTATGTAAAGAAGATAAAAGAAAAGTTAAATTATATTTAAAATCATTTGAAGATGCTAAAGCATTAAGCGAAAAAGAATATGTTGAATTTAGTAAGTTACAATTAGATTCTAGCGATGTATGGGAAGAAGCAAGAGATAAATCTGATTATAAAATGTTTGAACCATATTTAAAAAAACTATTTGAATTTAGTAAGTATCTAGCTAGTAAAAGAGATCCAAATGCCAATGCATATGATTTGTTTTTAAATGATTATGAAGAAGGTATGGATATAGAAAAATATGATCAATTTTTTGATTTAATTAAAGAAAGAATTATTCCATTGGTAAAAGAAATAAGTAATAAACAAGAAATTGTTAATAAGAATATACTAAAGGGTTTTTATCCTATAGAAAATCAAATCAATGCTAATAAGGAAATTTTAAAATATTTAGGATTTAATGATTCTTGGAGTTATATTACTACTAGTGTTCATCCATTTACTGGAGGAACTAATAAAAATGATATTAGAATTACTACTAGGTATGATGAAAACGATATTTTATACAGTATTTTTAGCACTATACATGAAGTAGGTCATGGTATGTTTGAACATCAAATAGCTGATAAGTATAATGGAACAATATTTAGCAGTGCTATTACTAGTGGTATTCATGAATCACAATCTAGATTATTTGAAAACTATCTTGGAAGAGATATTTCATTTTGGAAATACAATTATTCAAAACTTCAAAACCAATTTGAATTCTTGAAGAATGTTTCTTTAGAAGAGTTTGTTAATGCAATTAATTCATCTAGTCCTTCCTTAATTAGAACAGAAGCTGATGAATTAACATATCCTTTACACATACTAGTAAGGTATGAAATAGAAAAAGGAATATTTGATGGAAGTATATCATTAGAAAATTTAAATAATATTTGGAATAAAAAAATGAAGAAATATTTAGGAGTAGATGTACCAAATGATAGAGAAGGTATTTTACAAGATATTCATTGGTCATCAGCATCTTTTGGTTATTTTCCTGCTTATGCATTAGGTTCTGCTTATTCTGCACAAATATTTAATTCGATGAAAAAAGATTTAAATATAGATGATTTATTAGAAAACAATAAATTTAATGAAATTAATAGTTGGTTAAAAGATAAAATTCATAGTAATGGTGCTTTATTTACACCAAAAGAAATATTAATCAATGCTACAGGTGAAGAGTTTAATCCTATGTATTATGTTGAATATTTAGAGAATAAATTTAAAAAGTTATATGATATTAAGTAAGGTGATTATATGGAAAAATTATTAATAACATATTATGGACATTCATGCTTTAAAATTAATTATAATGGCTATGAAGCGGTATTTGATCCATACAATGATAATACAGTACCTGGTTTAAATCCTTTAAGGATAAGCGCTAATTACGTATTAATTTCCCATTATCATAGTGATCATGATGGTTTAGATTGTGTAAGTATTACACCTGTAGAAGAATCACCATTTGAATATAATTCAATAATGAGTAATCATGATAGTATTTCAGGAAATTCTAGAGGGAAGAATTTAATAAATATAAATTATAATGATGTATTTAAGATTGCTCATTTAGGAGATTTAGGTCATATGCTTGATGATAAGGATATAGAGAAACTAAAAGACTTTGATGTAATTATGGTACCAGTAGGTGGATATTATACGATTGATTCTAAAACCGCAATAGAATTAATAAAAAAAATAAACGCAAAATTATCTATCATAATGCATTTTAGAACTGATACATATGGATATGATGAAATATCAACTTTAGATGAATTTAAAAAAATATATCCTTCATTGGAAATAATTGATACAAATATATATGAGTATACCAAGAATAATGAAAGTAAGGTTATAGCTCTTACTGTAAATTAA
>CAYQNJ010000020.1:0-24964 GCA_964418835.1 uncultured Erysipelotrichaceae bacterium | reverse complement strand
TCTATTACAATACGCCAAGGTTCTTCTTCACCATGGAAATAAACATCTTCCATATTCTTTACTATCTGAATTTCAGGCTTTATTACCTTCATAGAAACTATTGCCTTATCTATAACATCAGGCATAAACAAATTATTTCCAGGTTCTATATTATCTAATAAATAACCAAGCTTATTTAAAACAATTAAACTATAAACCTTCTTTTCAAGTCTATTCGCATGTTCTATTATTACATCTACACTTTTCTCTAATGTACCATAAGGATAAATTCCATCCTTAATACTTTCACCATAAGACTTTATTGTTGCAATAGGTGTTTTTAAATCATGTGATATATTTTGAACCATCTCTTCCTTAACTTGATTTTGTCTTTGTATTTCACTTTGCATTTGTACTAATGCATTTGCAACTTCACCTATCTCATCTCTTCTATCAATCTTAAGGGTTGCTTCTTCATCATTCTTTATCTTATCTATATAATTCCTTATTAAATTCAATGGATGTATTAATGTAGATACCCATAATGTTAATATGACAAATAACACAGATACCACAAGTACATTAATATTAATAACACTATTAGTTAACGCATTTTTAAACTCTAATCTATATGTATCATTTAAAATAGAAATTAATAAAGTATTATCATTTGCAGGCATTAATGTATATAAAGTACTACTATTTTCGTTTGTATAAACATAATCCAAAACACTTTCATCATAATTATTAACACTATTCATAATTGTATTTAAAACATCATTAGGTATGCTTTGATTACCTAAGATAGTATAAGATTTTAATTTATTATCATATACCATATGGATAATATTTGTATCTTTTATTTCATTTAAACTATCTAATGGAACTTTATTATCAATATAATAAAAGACATTGTTTTGAGAGTTATGTAATAACTTAAACAACTCGGAATTGACAAAGTTATTTACATTGTTAGATAAAAACACAAAAAAGAATATGGTAAATAAAGATACCACAAAAAATATTAATGATAATAGTTGTTGTGTTAGAGATAACTCTCTAAGCCAAAGATGTAATCTTTTCATTAGCCAAGCCTATAACCAAACCCATAAATAGTATGAATATTTAAATTAGGCATCTTTCTTCTTAGTCTTCTTAATGTATCATCAACTACTCTGTCAGACCCAAAATAATTAGTATCCCAAACCTTTTCTAAAATTTGTTCTCTTAAGAAAGCAGTTCCTTTGTTCTTTACAAATAACATCAATAAATCAAACTCCTTTGTGGTTAGTTCTAATTCTTTATTATTCTCATAAACCAACCTTTGATTTTCATCTATTTCATAACCATCTACACTAATCCTAGAATTATCATCCTTGTAAGTTCTTTTAATAATATTGTTTACTCTTAAAACTAACTCCTTAGGAGAAAATGGTTTAGTAATATAATCATCACTACCCTTTTCTAAACCAATAATTCTATCAAACTCTTTATCTCTTGCGGACATAAATATAACTGGGATATTTTCACTATGAACTCTAATTTCTTCAATCAAGTCAAAACCACTTTTATCATCTAACATAATATCTAATATCCATAAATGTACATCTTCATCACTAGTATGCATAGCCGCATCATCAAATGTTAAATATGATCTAACTTCATATCCTTCTTTTTCTAAATATCTTTTAACTAATTCATTTAGATCTTTTTCATCTTCTACAATACATATTACTTTTTTCATAGCACTACCTCTTATTTAATATAACATAAAAAACTCATGGATATTCCATGAGTCCTTATACAAATTTATCTTCTAATATCCTTGTGACTCTTCTAACCATAGACTCACATATCTCATCAGTCTCAGCTTCTACCATTACCCTAACTAAAGGTTCTGTACCACTTGCTCTTACAAGTATTCTTCCATTATTACCTAACTCATTTGAAACTTTTTCAGTTTCTTCTAAGACTTCTATATCATTCATTGCCTCATCTTTATCCTTAACTCTAATGTTAACTAGAAGTTGAGGATAAATCTTTAGTCCTTCTATTAATTCTAAAATACCTTTATTAGATGCCTTCATTATAGTTAGTAAATTTAAAGCAGTAAGTAATCCATCACCTGTAGTTAAGTGATTAGAAAATATAATATGTCCAGATTGTTCTCCACCAAACACATATCCAGAATTAACCATCTCTTCATATACATATTTATCACCAACTTGAGTTGATATATATTTAATATTTTCTTTATCTAATGATTTAAATAAACCAAGGTTAGCCATAACAGTTGTGACTATAGTGTCATTAACTAGCTCACCTGTTTGTTTTAAATACTTACCACCAACATATAAAACATGGTCTCCAGTAATTAAGTTTCCATTAGGATCTACACCGATTAATCTATCAGCATCTCCATCAAAAGCAAAACCAATATCATAATCACCCTTTTTCATCATTTCCTGAAGTTCTTCAGGATGAGTAGAACCACACTTTGTATTAATATTAATTCCATTGGGATCATTATGAATAACTGTACAGTTCGCATTTAGTTTTTCAAGTAATTGTTTTGCGGTAGTACTAGCAGAACCATTAGCACAATCTAATGCAATATTCATACCTGTTAAATCTAAAGGATATTCTTGTTCTAACCAATCAAGATACAAATCTAAGCCAGAATGATAATCAACAACCCTACCAATATCACCATCAGTTTTTAAAGGAATATCTTCACTACCATCTATATATCCTTCAATCAAATCTTCTAAATCACTAGATATCTTAGTACCTTCATGACTGAATACTTTTATACCATTATCATAAAATGGATTATGACTAGCAGAAATCATTGCACCACAATCAAAATCTTTATTTTTAACAAGATAAGCAACACAAGGGGTTGGACAATATCCAACTAAGAATACATCAGCACCACTAGCAGTAATACCCGCAGCCAAAGCCATTTCAAACATACTACTAGAGAGTCTTGTGTCCTTACCTATTAATACCTTTCCTCTACCATCTTTACTAAAGTAATAACCTAAATATCTCCCAACATCAAATGCCCTTTTAACATCTAGATTAACATTAGCTTTTCCTCTAATTCCATCTGTACCAAAATATTTTCCCATTACTCAGTTCCTACTCCTTCTGTTGGTATTGTATCCACTGTATCTCCTACAACAACACCTTTATAAGTAGATTGTTTTAGAGAATATTTTACAAATGAATTTGATGGTTGTTCTACATTTAATTGGAATTCTTGTGGTCCTGGTACGGCATTAGCCATATCAAAGAACACATTTATATCATCCGCAGTAATATCAGCAATATTATTTTCTGTACCTTTTACATCCACAGAAACAGTAGTTATATTATTATCTGCCCCAAATCTATAGTTATTTACATTGTTTTTATAATTAATAGTTACTCCATCAATTGTTTTTGTAATAGCTTCACCAAGTTTAACATCCATAGTGACTTGATTAATACTTGCTGAATTAACTCCAGTAGGTAATGTGATAGGTCTTAGTACTGTAGAATCTTTTGTAATTGTTGACATATCAATATTAACTACCACTTGATCTATTTTAGATAAAACAGACTCTGGCGCATAAATAGTAACTGTTTGTTGGTCTAGTGAAATAGAATCAATAGCCATACCTTCTATAACCTCTCCAGTTGGCTCTGCCACAATTGCAACTGTTTTATTAGGAGAAGTTACAGGAACTGTAACCTTAACTGTACTAGGAATAATATCAGCCTTAACTGGTTGTCCTGTTTTATCATAAGCAACAAGTAATGCATCATTTGTAAATTCTGCATTCTTACCCGTAACATCTATCAAAGCCTTCACAAAAGCAATAGTATCTAATGTATCCTTAGAAGCTCTTACATTAATCTTTGTAAATTCAAACTCAGGAGTTCCTACACTATAAATATTTTCCATCTTATCTAAGTTAATAAAATCATAACTTAAATCAAACTGTCTTGTAGTCTTTTTCTTTAATGTAACAACCGCATTAGAAGGTTCTATTTTAATATCTACACTATCAGAAAATCCTTGAGTAGTAAGTTTAACAGTATGTGTTCCCTCTGTTAAACCTTCTAAATTCGCAACCACATTACCACCATGGTTAGCTGCAGATGTAACATTTTGAGCATCACCAGAAATAGTAATATTAGCATTAGTTGGTAATCCAGATATTTCAAATGTTTCTTCATTATATAAAGCAGTTATAGATAAATTATTCATCGGTTTAGATGATTGTAAAGCTGAACTAAATATTGAATTTTCTGAATTAAAATTTACTGTTAAATAAATTAACACAGCTAAAATCAATGACATTATTCTTCCATTTCTTGGATTAAACAATGCTTTATCTATCCACGAAGAAAACCATCTAAAAGTTCTAAACAAGTTATCTTCTATACTTTCATATGTCTTTGCGACCTTTTTGCTTTGACTCGCTATTCTATTAGCAATCTCTAATTTAGAATTAGTTTCTTCACTTCTTTTATTTTCACTCATTGTTTACACCTCCTTTATCTTCATTAGACTTTGGAGGAGTAATTTCCTCAACATCAGTAAATGCTGCAACTGTCTTTTTCTTTTGAGGTTCTTCAATTCCATCAAGCATCGCAAAAGTATCACTCAATTCATCATCAAACCCTAATATCTTACTTACATCTATCTTTGTAGTATCAAATTCACTAGGTACTACTTCTTCTTTTACATCTTCTAAGAAAGGTTCTTCTACTGGTTTACTAATTTCTTCTGGTGAAGGAATAACTGTTTCTACAGGGTCCCCTTCAAAGCCCATTACTCGTACATTTTCATCTCTTACATAAGGTGTAGGAGCTGGTTTTTTCTTAGGAAGTTTTATATTTGTTTCTATATATTCTTCTTCAAATGGAAGATCTTCTAAATCATCAAACTCCGCATATTCTTCTGCGATAGGTTCATGTTCTACAACCTCTTCTTTTACATCTTCCACAACTTCTTCCACTGGAGTTTCTTCCTTTGTTTTCTTAGAAAATAAATTCATTAATTTTCTTTTCTTCTTTGGTTGTTCTACTTCTTCTATAACCTCTTCAACTTCTGGTTTTTCAGCTTCTAAACTAGCTTGTTTTTTTATCGCAAGTTTACTTAAAACAGAAGTATCCAATCTTTTTTCATTTTCAGGTCTAGGAATAGGTTTTGTAATATCTATAGCCTCTACGTTAGGATCAATTGTATATTCATCATTATCCACAGAATCATTTTTCTTAGCATAATCATCCACAACAGTAACTTTTGGTTTTGTTGTTTTAACTTCTGTTTCTTCACCACAAATAACTCTCATTAGATAATCTCTTAATTGTTTTCTATTAACTGTAAAGATTTTCCCTGCTTCAGTAATAGATACACTTCCAGATTCTTCAGAAATTACAATAGTTACCGCATCAGTAATTTCACTTATACCTATGGCAGCTCTATGTCTAGCACCATATTTAGAAGGAAGTTCTAAATTGGTTGAAGGAAAATATGCACTAGCACATGCAATTCTATCTCCTTGTATTATTACTGCACCATCATGCAGTGGTGTTGATGTAACAAATATTGAAGTTAATAATTCTGCAGTTACCACAGAATTTATTGGCGTTCCTGTTTTTATAAAATCATTTAAAGAATGAGATTGTTCAACACTTATTAATGCACCTGTTTGACCTCTTGATAACAGCATTGTTGCTGTCACAATTTGATCAACAAGTTTTTCTTTTTCATTACCAGATAAGGTAGTTATCCTTGAAAACACATTGCTTTTACCTAATCTTTCAAGTAAAGATCTAATTTCAGGTTGGAATACTATAATGATCGCTAAAAAGCCCCAGTTCACAAAGGTATCCGCAAGCCATGCGACAGTTTTTAAACCTAAAAACTTAGCGATTATATCAACTAAAACAATTGACACAATACCTTTAAAAATTTGTGATGTTCTGGAGTTATTTCTAATAATTTTGATTGTATAGTATAAAAGAAACCACATGATTAAAATATCTAAAAACATGCGTGTAAGTGCTAATATGCCATCAAGGGTAAATGTTAGGTTGTAGTTAGACATACAGTCCCTCCCTTTCGCTATTTGACATTATATCACAACTATAATCTCAATAAAATATTGACACCACTCAAAATATGTTAGAATGGTTAAGTAATTTAAGTGAGGCTAAAATGGAAAACATCAAAATCATTAATTATAAAGATAAAACAATACATATTATACCCACTGCACATGTTTCTATAATTAGTGCAAATGAGGTAAAAGAAGTTATAGAATCATTAAAACCAGATAGTGTTTGTATAGAGTTAGACCCAGATCGATATGAATCAATACAAAATCCAAACAAATGGTTAGAAACTGATATATTTGAAATTGTAAAGAAGAATAAAGCTGGTTATATGATGGCTAATCTTCTACTTTCATCATATCAAAAAAGAATAGCAAAACAACTAAATATTAAAGCTGGTCAAGAAATGTTACAAGCTATTGAAAGTGCAAAAGAAACAAATTCGGAAATAGTATTAGTTGATAGAAGCATACAAACAACTTTTACAAGAATTTATAGAAAGAGTACTTTTATAAATAAAATGAAATTAATCATTTCAATATTTTCTATGATATTTGATGATAGTACATTAGAAGAAAATGATATAGAAAGTTTAAAACAATCAGAAGCATTAGAAAATGCTTTAAATCAACTATCAAAAGAATTTCCAGATTTAACAAGGGTACTAATTAATGAAAGAGATCAAGTATTATCTTATAAAATTAAGAATGCACCAGGAAAAGTAATAGTAGCTGTTTTAGGTGCGGCACATGTTCCTGGAGTATTAAAAGAAATAGAAAATGATGTAGATATAAATGAATTAGAAAGTTTACCTCCCAAATCAAAAACAGGAACTTATATAGGATATTCTATATCAGCATTATTTATAGGATTAATAATTTACACCCTATTTAAAACACCTATACAAGGTATGAATCAAATTATTACATGGATTACTTGGAGTGGAGGCTTAGCTGCATTAGGAACAATACTTGCTTTAGGTCATCCTTTATCCATACTTACTGCATTTCTAGCTGCACCATTCACTGCACTTCACCCATTACTTGCGTCTGGTTGGTTTGCAGGCTTAGTAGAAGCTTTAGTAAGAAAACCAAAAGTAAAAGACTTTGAAAATATAACTGAAGATGTTAACAGTATTTCAGGACTATATAAAAATAGGATAACTCGTATCCTATTAGTTGTAATTCTTGCAAATCTATTTACCTCCATCGGAACATTAATTGGAGGATATGATGTTATAAAGATTTTCTTTCAAAACCTTTAATTATTTCCATAAATCAAATGGGTATACATTATCATCCTTCATCTTTTGGATGTTTTCTTCTACCATTGGTTTGTCTTCTCTATAAGTAACACCAAACCATTTATCTTTACTGCTTAACATTTTAACCTTACATTTATTATCTCTTACAAGGTCACCTACAGCAGTAGGAATAACATGTTCTGATTTCATAGGGTTTTCAACAACCCCTTTTTTTATGAATTCATCAAATATTTCTTTGCATTGTTCAAATATTTTTGGTGTAAATCCCCAGAAGTTCATTGAAACTAATGCATTCTTGTCTAATGGTTTCCATTCACCATCTTCTTCATAAACTGCTTCTCCATCTTTTCTTGCGATTTTTTGAATTTCAGTGATAGCTTTTAAATAACCATTTTCTTCTTTGCATAAACCTCTAGTAACTGTACCAAAATCAGTTAATGTATTATTACATAAATAACCTACCATACCATACTCATAGTCTTTAACTTCATTAACTAAGAAATCATAAACTACCTTATAAGCATCTTTACCATAAAAGTCATCTGCATTAATGATCGCAAACGGTGCTTTAACAACATCTCTACATGCCAGTAATGCATGAGTAGTGCCCCAAGGTTTTTCCCTTCCTTCTGGTACACTGATTCCTTCAGGGATATCATTGATATCTTGATAAGCAAACTCTACTTCCATATGTTTACTTACTTTGTCAGTTAGATTCTTTCTAAATGCTTCTTCATGTTCTTTTCTTATTATTAATACAACTTTTTCAAATCCTGCTTCTTTAGCATCATAGATAGAAAAATCAATAATTGATTCACCGTTGTTTCCAACTGTGTCAATTTGTTTTAATCCTCCATATCTGCTACCCATACCCGCTGCTAAAATAACTAATACTGGTTTTTCCATAGTAACCCCTTTCTTCTCATATTTATTCTAACAATCACTTTGGCTTAATTCAAATATAAGATATAATGAACTGGGTGTTATTATGAAAATATTTAGATATTCACTAAAACTTTTATTCGCATTATTTATAGTTTCTTTATTTATTTCCTCATGGTTACCTATGAAATACATATATGACCATTTAAGCTATAACTATATTTTCCCATTCTTATCTTTTCATCTATATACGGGAATTCTTTATATATTTATATTATTTGCATTCTTTCATGCAAGTCCTAAAGGTTATTTATCAAAAATAATTGGAGTAATTATTTCTGGTTTTATAGCATACAAGCAATATATGTTTTATTTAGAAAATACAGATCAAAATGTAAAGTATATATATTTAACTTCAATTGTATTAGGAATATTATTAACTATATATTTATTATTTAAAGGAAAAAAACATGACAAAACAATTAATACTCGCAAGTAAATCACCTAGAAGAAAAGAACTTCTATCATTATGTAACATACCATTTAATACAATTAATGCTGAAATAGATGAAGTAATTGATGAAAGTTTTTCCTTAGAAGATGAAATAGTAAGACTTTCATATAAAAAAGCATATGAAGTATTTAAAGATCATAAGGACAGTATAGTTTTAGGTTCAGACACAATAGTAACCATCAATAATAAAGTATTAGGTAAACCTATTGATGAAGAAGACGCAAAAAGAATGTTGAGGTTGTTATCAGGTAATGTACATAAAGTGATTACTGGAACTACTTTTTTAGTTGATGATAAAGTAATTACTAATTGTAATGTGTCAAATGTGTATTTTAATAAGCTAAGTGAAGAAGAAATTGAAACTTATATTAATAGTAAAGAACCTCTTGATAAAGCTGGAGCATATGGTATTCAAGGACTAGGAGGATGTTTTATAAATAAGATAGAAGGAGACTTCTATTCAATTATGGGTCTAACATTAAACTTTGTTTATACTACTTTATTAGATTTAAATAAAAGATATGAATTGAAATAAAAACATATTTTATATATTATATATGAGCGCCGATATAGTTTAATGGCAAAACGGAGCCATGGTAAGGCTCAGCTTCCAGTTCAATCCTGGGTATCGGCACCATAGAAAATAAAAACCGTGATGAATATCACGATTTTTTTATGTTTAATACTTATTGGCACCTTTTAAGCCTTCATTTATCAATATTTAGTCTAATATAATAGACTTATACTATCAATACCCTTAACTTTAAATCTCACTTTTGATAATCCAAATTCTATACTCATCATTAAATAGTGATTTTAGCTCTCCTAACTCTATTTTCTTTCAGACGTATTTTAAGTAATCACTTTGATTTGATCACATAAATTTTTACATCTTGAACCAGGAAATATAAAAAGCTATCTATATATCACTGCTTGTTTTACTTTATTGAATTTTTAAATATTTAAGGTATATTATAAGTGATAGAGTCACCTGGACCACTTGGTCTGGGAGACTCTATTTTTTTCTAATAACTTTAATAGATATAGCATTTATTCATGAATATCTTTTATTTGTTTCAATATATTTTTTTAATTCTATAAATCCTGGTTCTAATTCTATAGTTTTCTTCTTCCTTATTTCTTTTAACTTCTCAATATATACTAATACAATCGTCAATCCCAAAAAACCTAAGCCTAATAAAACTTTAAAATATTTATTCATTTAATTACCTCTCTTTCATTACAATAAATGTTTTTTCTGCGAATTTATATTTCTTTAATTGACTTAAACAATAATTTAAAATATATTTTTAATATCATATTGGGGGTAAACATATGAAAATACTAGATGAAGTTTCTTATATTAAAAGTAAATTAGGATTAGATGTTGGATATCTAACAATTACTGATGAAAAACGTTTAACATTCACAAAATACAAGAATCAACTTACTGGAAGAATGCATGTTCTTGCATTAATAGTTTATAAGCTTGTATTACTATTCTTAAAAGATAAAGAGATATTAAACCTCGATTTATCACAAGTTAATGAAGTTGTTTATGAAAAGGTTGAAAGTACAAGTAAATTATTAGATAAATTCAAATCAAATAAACTAACATTAAAAACAGATGCTCAAGACTATGTATTTACAATTCCAACACATTTGGATGGAACTAATGAATTTATTGAAGAATTAAAATCATTAATAAAGCAGTAATACTGCTTTTTTTATGAATTAAATAATTTGAAAATCATTTCCATATTTAGTACACTTAATTAGAAATACGAGGAAAATATGAATACTACTAAATATAAAACAAAACAATTAGATGAATTATTAGATTACCTTAAATCAACTGAAGGCAATCATTTAATTGTGTCAGATATAATCAATCACTTTAAATCTAAAGATATTAAAATAGGTACTACTACAATATATAGATTATTAGAAAAGCTTGTTAATGAAGGGATAGTAAATAAATACTACATTGATAATCAAACAAGTGCTTGTTTTGAGTATATAGGACATAATCACAAAGAAAGTAGTTGCTATCACTTAAAATGCGAAAACTGCAATAAACTAATACACCTACATTGCAATGAAATAGATGATTTACAACATCATATATTTAATCATCACAAATTTAAATTAAATCCTATTAAAACAGTGTTCTATGGACTATGCGATGATTGTACAAAGAAGTTAGGAAGGTAACGATATGGATTTAATTACAGTAAAAAATGCTTCATATGCTTATGAAGGTAAATATGTATTAACTGATATAAACTTTAGTATTCAACCAAAAGACTACCTATGCATAGTAGGAGAAAATGGATCAGGAAAAAGTACACTTATTAAAGGTATATTACAATTAAAAAAACAAGCAAATGGTGAAATAATATATAACAATATTAAATCTAAGGAAATTGGATATTTACCACAACAATCTCAAATACAAAAAGACTTTATCGCAAGTGTATATGAAGTTGTATTATCAGGTTGTTTAAATAGCTTAGGATATAAACCTTTCTATGGTAAAAAAGAAAAAGCTATCGCAATTGATAATCTTAAGAAGTTAGATATTTATGATATAAAAGATAAATGTTATGCTGAATTATCAGGTGGACAACAACAAAGAGTATTACTCGCAAGAGCACTTTGTGCCACTAAGAAAATAATAATACTAGATGAACCTGTATCAGGATTAGACCCACTAGTCACAAAAGATTTATACGATATTATTAATAAAATAAATAAAGAATTTGATATTACCGTTATTATGGTTTCTCATGATGTTACTAGCATTATGGAACACTGCAATAAAATATTACACCTAGACAACAATCAATTATTCTTTGGTTCAAGTGAAGAATACAAAAACTCAAAACTAGGAATGAATTATATAGGTGGACATTCACATGATTAATATTGTAAGTGAAATGTTATCATACCAATTCTTACAAAGAGCCTTACTAGTAGGTACACTAATTTCATTAGTATCATCCATATTAGGAGTAAGTTTAGTATTTAAAAAATACTCTATGATAGGTGATGGTTTATCTCATGTTGGTTTTGGAGCTCTTGCTTTTGCAAGTGCACTAAACTTTGCGCCTTTAACTATATCTATGCCAATAGTAATAATAGCCGCAATATTATTGTTAAGAATAACTGAAAGTTCAAAGGTAAAAGGAGATGCTGCTATCGCAATAATTTCATCAGGTTCTCTTGCGATTGGTATCACTATAATGTCGATGACTACAGGAATGAATACAGATGTACACAATTATTTATTTGGTACTATATTAGGTATTTCTAAAACAGACACAATACTTAGTGTAGTTTTATCATTAGTTATATTTATTATCTTTATACTATTTTATAACAGATTCTTTGCGATAACCTTTGATGAAGTATTTGCCCAAGCTACAGGAACCAATACTAAAACCATTAATATGGTAATCGCAATACTTGCAGCTTTAGTAATAGTAATAGGAATGAAAATAGTAGGATCATTATTAATATCTAGTTTAATAGTATTTCCTTCTCTAAGTTCTATGAAACTATTTAAAAACTATAAATCTGTGACTATAAGTAGTGCACTTATATCAGTAATATGTTTATGGATAGGAATGATTATCTCTTATATATACTCAACACCAAGTGGAGCAAGTGTAGTTATATGTAACATAGTAGTATTTATACTATTTTGGATAATCGAAAAAACCAAAACACAATTTAACCTAAAGAAAAGCTGAGATATCTCAGCTTTTTGATGCTTCATAAATAGATTTTATAGATTGTGATAATAGATTGTTAAATTCTTCTTCACTTTGATTCACATTTAATCCTTCAGATAAAGCTCTTGAGAAACTTGCAATTAAACCATGATTTCTTGTAAGTCTTTTATTAGCTTCTTCTCTAGAATAACCACCAGATAATGCTACAACTCTTACAACCTTTTTATGTTCAATTATTTCTTTATAAAAGTTATCTTCTGAAGGGATACTTAGTTTAAATATTACATTAATACCTACAGGAAGTTCATTTAATCTTTTCAATAATTTTTCTTTCAAAATAACTTCAGCTTCCTTTTTATCAGGTATATTAATATCTACTTCGGGTTCTAATATTGGAATTAAACCTTTACTAGCAATCTTAATTCCAATTTCAAATTGTTGATTAACAATATCTTCAATACCCTTTTCATTTGCTTCTTTTATTACAGATCTCATCTTTGTTCCAAAGATATTTCTTTTTAATGCTCTATTTAATAAATCATCTAAATTCTCAATAGGCTTCATTAAACTAACACCATTTTCAATAGGCATTAATCCTTTATCAACTTTTAATATAGGTAAAATTCCTTTTACATCCCACAAATAATCCGCAGTATACTTATCATCAATCATTCTATCCATTGTGTTTTCAAATAAGATTGCTGCTAAAATATACTCTTTTGTAAATGCTGGACTCTTTATAATTCTAGTTCTCATTTTATGTACTAAATCAAACATCTCTTCTTCACTAGAATATTCCTTTTCATCTACACCATATAGTTTTAATGCTTTTGGAGTACTACCGCCACTTTGATCAAGAGCCGCAATAAAGCCGATACCTTCTTTCATTCTCTTTAATCTTTCCATAAAGACCTCCTATTTGTTTTTATCGTAAATTATTTTAATCCCCTTATATGCTAAATCAGGATCATAATCATCTATTAAATCAGTTTCTTTATATATAACTCTTCCTAACCCTCCTGTCGCAATTACATGTGCATTAGGTTCATTTAATTCCTCTTTCATTTTTTTAATAATATATTCTACTAAGCCAATATATCCATAAACTACACCAGACTGCATTCCAGTCACAGTATTTCTACCTAAAATACTATCAGGTTTTTTAATTTCTATTTCTGGAAGTTTTGCAGTTTGACCATATAAAGCTTGTGCTGATATTTCAATACCTGGAGCAATAACTGTATACTTAAATTCACCTTTTTCAG
This sequence comes from uncultured Erysipelotrichaceae bacterium, assembly GCA_964418835.1. GTDB lineage: Bacteria > Bacillota_I > Bacilli_A > Erysipelotrichales > Erysipelotrichaceae > UBA9076. The sequence continues at coordinate 11,209 of CAYQNJ010000020.1, read as the reverse complement.
ACACAAAATCAAATGTTGTTGCTGTACCAAAATCCACAATAATACATGGTTTATGGAAAGTATGATATGCATAAGCAACACTTACTATTCTATCTGCTCCAACCTCTTTTGGATTATCTGTATTAATACTAATACCAGTTTTAATACCTGCACCAATAATGATTGGTTCTTTATTTAAATATTTTCTAATTGAATTATTAAATGAATACATTATTTTAGGCACAACACTAGAAATAATTACATCAGATATATCTTCTGCTTTAATATCACTTTTGAATAATAAAGTATTTATACAAATACCAAATTCATCTGATGTTCTTGGAGTCTTTGTAGTAAATCTAAAATTACCTACAACCTCATTACCATCCATTATTCCCATCGATATATTTGTATTTCCAATATCTACAACAAGAATCATAATTATTTCTCCTTTAAACAGTAATCAAATATTGCATAAGATAAATCTAATTTATCCATAATATCAAACTTCTTCTCTTCATTAAGAGATATAATAGTAACTACATTAGTATCCACATTAAATCCAGCACCCTTTTCATTTAAATTATTTGCGACTATATAATCACAGTTCTTTTTTATTAATTTATTCTTTGCATTTTCAATTAAATTTTCAGTTTCCATTGCAAAACCAATTATTACTTGATTACCTTTTTTATTCTTACCTAGATGTTCTAAAATATCCTTTGTTCTATCTAATTCAATACTCATATTAGAACCTTTTTTTATTTTTGAATTTGAAACTTCTTTAGGTTTATAATCAGCTACAGCACTAGCCATTATAATTACATCAAATTCATCAGAAATACTAGTAATTGTGTTATACATATCTTGTGCACTTAAAACATCAATTACATTAACCTTATGTGGCTTTTTAATTGATGTTTTACCCGAAACTAAGGTAACATCACCACCTAAGTTTCTTGCGGCTATTGCTAATGAATAACCCATCTTTCCACTAGAATGATTGGTAATATATCTAACAGGATCAATTGCTTCAATAGTAGGACCTGCACTAATTAAAATCTTTTTATTCTTTAAAGTTTTTTTTGTAAGTGCCATTTCAATTTCATCTTCAATTACATCTAAATCAGCCAGTCTTCCACTACCAACATCACCACAGGCTAATAAGCCCTCACCACTATCCACAATACTATAGCCATAGCCTTTTAACTTACTTATATTATCTTGAGTAATCGGATTGTTTAACATATTTGTATTCATCGCAGGACATATTAATTTAGGACATGTACAAGCAAGTATTGTAGTAGTAAGCATATCGTCCGCAATACCATTTGAAATCTTTGCGATAACATTTGCAGTAGCTGGAGCCACTAAAAATAAATCTGCTTTTTTAGCTAAAGAAATATGTTCGACATCATAATTAAAATTTCTATCAAAAGTATCTAATGAAACCCTATTATTACTCAATGTTTCAAAGGTAATAGGGTTTACAAACTTAGTCGCATTTTCACTCATAATCATGTGTATTTCATAACCCTTTTTCTTTAAATTACTTACTAGTTGAGCAATCTTAAATACCGCAATTCCTCCTGTAACACCAATCACAATTGTTTTATTCATAATATTTACCTCTTTCAAATAATGGTTTTGTGATCTTGACAATAGCCAACACTATTATCGCAGCTACTATCATTTCTAATATTCCATTTGTAGTTACTACTCCAAGTAGTAAACCAAATAAACCTGACACTGGTATATTTCTTGCGTTTGAATATGGCACTGCAAAAAATACATATATCCCTGATAAAACAAGTACTGTATGTAGTAGAGTAGAAAACAATGAAGTTACTATTACATTTATATTTTTATTAACTTTTAGACCATTTAAAAACTTATATAATAAACCAGCACTTAAACCTAATAACATTCTAGGTATTAACACTATCAATAAACTACTAAAATTCCCTTTAACTCCCCCAATAGTAATAAATGGAGAAAACACAAAAGAAGTTACTGTAGGGGTAAATGTATTAATAAATAGGCTTGAAAGCCCAAATATAAACCCTAAAAGAATCCCTTCTTTCACTCCCAAAACAATAGCGCATATTATAACTGGTATATGCATTGTAGTGGCCCTTAATGGACCTATAGGAATATATCCTAAAGGTGTAAACATTAAAACAAGTTCAATAGCCACAAAGAACGCAAATAAAACAAATTTCTTAACATTAGATTTCATAAACCCTCCTATCACTCCATACGGATGCAATGTTGATTCTGAATGTTTGTAAAATAATTATACACCTAAGATAATTAATAAGTCTTTATTTTTGCATAATTTTATTAATTAAAACTTCTACTTTTTCTTTAGAAACCACATCATATTTATCATCATAATAACCAAAAGATACACCATTCTTATTTGTAGTAGGATCTATAACCCAATCCTTACAAGAGGAATGATATTGTTGTATACCTGTTTCCTTGTATAACTTTTCTATATTTGTTTCATTAACACCACTACCTGCAAGTATTTCAATACTATCCTTAAACTTATCTTGTAAATCTTTTAAAAGAGGAATTGCTTCAATAGCTTTTGGTTTAAAACCACTAGTAAGAACTCTATCAACCTTTAAATCAATTAACTGTTTCATAGATACATAAGGATCATTACTACAATCAAAGGCTCTATGAAACACAACTTCTTTATTATATTTTTTAATAATATCAATTATTTCTTTATTTCTTTTTACATCAATATTACCTAGTTCATCAAGTATTCCAAAAGCTATTCCATCACTACCATTTTCAAGCATATCCACCACTTCAAGTTTCATTTGATTAAACTCTTCATCACTGTAATTAAATCCAGCACCTCTAATCCTAACCATAGTAATAACCTTTAAATCAGTGTTTTGTTTTGTAAGTTTTAATGATGCAACACTAGGAGTTAAACCACCTAAATGTAATGCACTATTTAACTCTATTCTTTTTGCTCCACCTTTATATGCACTTAATGCATCTTCATAACTACCACAACATATTTCTATACTAAGCATATTTATAACCTCTTTACTATTCATTTAAAATATACCATATAATAATCACAAAAAAAGGTAAGCATTGCTTACCTTTATTCCTTAATAAATCCAAATTGGAAATCTTGTTTTATGTAATCTAATAATAATTCTTCCCCTTTTGAAAGATGTCCAATTAAATTATATTCATTAGTAGCTTCAATATCTTGTAATACAACCATAATTTCAGCTCTATAATGTTTTAGATTATCATTTACTATAATTACATCTCCTCTAGTAAATTTTTCTCTATTATGTTTTCTTTCTGGAACTTCTCTACCTTTATAAATTATTCTAGGAAAACTAGATCTAAGAACTATATCATTCCCATCTGTTCTAACCATATGATAATTACTAAATAAATCTTCTTTTTCAAAGTCTGTAACACCTTCTTCAAAATCAATTTTTAAAGTAACCTTAGTAAGATCAACCTCAGACATTGCTTTTAATTCTTCTTCACTAGCATAAGCATTACCAACTAAAACATCATCAATTAATCTAGTCGCAAATAAATATCTTGTTTGTAAATCAATTGGTAAATTTCTATGAATTTCTAAAGTTGGCAATCCTGCATACACCTCCCAAGGTCCAAATGTATTTTTTTCATTACTAGACACAAACGCTGCATTTGTAAGCCCAAGAGGTTGATACTTTTCATTGAAATATTTAAATCTATCAACACTCATACCAGTATTCTTTTGAGGATAGAAATTACTACAAATACACATATTATGTTTATTTGCACCTCTTTCAATCAATAAATCTAAACTCATATTACTAGAACCATTATATTCAATTTTAATATTGTATGGATTTCTAGTGATAGCTATATTTTCAAACTCATCAAAACTTGCATCCAATCTAATAATATCCACATTCATTTGATGAAACACAGACAAATCAGTAGGTGTAGCACCTAGATACTTAAATACAACTGGAGATGTATCAACTGATACTATAAACCCCAACTCATGAGCATTCTTCACAAATTCTGTAAAGTTCTTTATTATATCTTCTTTACTTTCTTTTACTGACAATAAACATGTAAATATTCTTGTAAAACCATATTTAGCCGCAAGCTTCATATACACTAAATCTTTTTCAGGTGTAGAATGCTCTGGATAAATAGAAATACCTAATCTTTGCATATATTTTCCTCCTATATTAATATTACTACTATAAGATTAATTTTACATTACATTACATTACATCTTAATTTCAAAGTAAAGGAGAAATTATATGAAAGTACTTACTATTTCTGACCTACACGGTTCACTACAAGCAGCACAAATAATTGATGAAATAATTAAGATACATAATACCGATTTAATATTATGTTTAGGTGACATACTATATCATGGTCCTAGAAATAATTTACCATTAGACTACAATCCAAAAGAAATTATACCAATATTAAACCAATACAAAGATAAGATTATTTCTGTAAGAGGTAATTGTGATAGTGAAGTAGATCAAATGGTTCTTGAATTCCCATTATTATCAGACTTAAATACCTTCTACATTGGTAAAAGAAAGATAGTCGCATCTCATGGTCATATATACTCACCAGAAAAACTACCTTTTCTAAGTGAAGGAAATGTATTTATATATGGACATGTACATTTACCAATCGCAAAAAAAGAAAATAACTACTTTATCCTAAACCCTGGTTCTTCTTCCTTACCAAAAGAAAATCATCCAAAAACCTATGGTATCTTGGATGAAAATAGTTATAAAATTTATACATTTAATCATGAAATATATAAAGAAATATCCTTCTAAGATATTTCTTTTTCACTTCTATTTAGTCTAGGATTTATATCTGTAAGATACTTACCATCTTTAAAATAAACCCTTGTAAGTCTATCACTTAATACTGTAAGAACTTCATAGGAAATAGTATCTAAATCCTTTGCGACCTCTTCTATAGATATATGGGGTCCAAATAGTTCAACTCTAGTACCAATAGGTCTATACTCACCTAATTTTATCATCATTTGATCCATACAAATTCTACCAACAATAACTCCTGTAGTTCCTTCTATATAAACCCTTCTTCCCGAATTCTTTCTATTAAACCCATCCGCATACCCTATTGGAATGGTACCTATAATTTCATCATCCTCACAAACATATGTTGAACCATAACTAATGGCTTCACCTTTTTTAACTGTTTTTACATTTATTAAATTACAAATCAGTGAAACTACTGGTTTTAAATCTTTGTAATAAGTATTAAATCCATATAAAGATAAACCAACCCTAACACTATTACATAAGTCATCATCTATACTCATAGACGCATCTGAATTTGAACAATGAATCCAATTAAACTTATAACTTATATTACTTACAATATTCTTAAACATTTCATATTGTTGTTTTGTTTTTTTATTGTAATCATCATCTGAACATGCAAAATGAGTGAATATGCCATCAACTTCATAATTAGCTTTTATTAACTTATCTATTGTAACTTTAACTTCATCAATACCTTTTAAACCAATTCGATTCATACCTGTATCAACTTTAATGTGAACTTTTACTCCACTACCATCATAATTACTAAATTCATCTACCCAATCCATTGAAACAGTAGTAAGTGTAAAATCATATTTCTTAATTAAATCTAAATTATCACTACTAGTATGTCCCAGAATTAAAATATCACTATCACACCCATCTTCTCTAAGTCTAATAGCTTCTTCTAAACTAGAAACTCCAAACATACTAACACCGGCTTCAAATGCATACTTATAAAGTGTTTTAGCACCACAGCCATACGCATCTGCCTTAATAATTGCGATTAGTTTTTTGTTAGATCTTTTTATTATGGTTTTAATGTTATCTTTAAACGCATCAATATCAATCTTTACCCATGCATCTCTATACATACTATATTATCCTTGAATAAACATAACCTGCATAAACCCCACCAACTCTAAAAGCTAATGAAAGTAAAGCGTTTATATCAGTCCTTAAAAACAATCTTAAATAAGCCACAATATATTGAGGATAAAAAGAAAAAATCATTAGATTATTTATACCAAAATAATATATGAAATCAGCTAAGACAATACAAAATACAGTTAATAAAGCTCCCATTATAGAAAACTCTAATCTAACTCCTCTTCCAAAATGCCTAATAGCCATACCAATTAAGTATCCCATACCAATAAATACTAATGAAAATTCTACCGCAATAAGTCTTCCAAGAAATCCATATAAAACAGCTAATACAACAGCTGTGATAAAACCAGCAATAAAACCTCTAAAAAACCTTGAGTTTCTTGATAAAGCATCTGTATTAAATACCTTTAACATTTAACCACTCCGTTTCATAGCTTTAATTATATAACAAATACTTATTCTTTAAAAAGAACATTATTCATATCATACAAACCATTTTCCTTGTTAATTATCCATTTAGCCCCAACAAGCATACCTTTCGCAAATATTTTTCTTGAAGATGCTTCATGTTTTATACTAAGCATTTCATCTTCTCCAGCATAAATTACTTCATGAATACCCGCTACTGTTCCACCTCTTAAGGAATGAACACCAATTTCATTTTTTTCTCTTCTACTAACACCACTTCTACCATTAACTTCTTTATATTCTTTAATATTATTAATAGTGTTATATAACATTTTTGCAGTACCACTAGGAGAATCTATCTTTTGATTATGATGCATTTCTATTAATTCAATATCAAAATTATCCATTAATACTGGTGTCGCAATTTCTATCAACTTATTTAATAAATTAACACCTAAAGAATAATTTGAAGAAAATAATATGGGAGTTGTATTAGATAAGTCTTGTATCTTTTTAATTTGTTCATCATTATATCCAGTTGTCGCAATACAAATAGGAATAGATCTATTAGTTTCTAGTTTAATTATCTTTTTTAACATATCTGGATGAGAAACATCCAATAAAACATCATAGCCCTTATCTTCTAATTCTTGTGTATAGTCTAAAAATTCATAAGAGTCATCTTCTATTAAAGAAGCTAACATCTTACCCATCTTACCATCACCTATAATCCCTATTTTTGCCATTTGTACACCACATCACTATTATCAATTAAGTTATACATCTTTTTCGCAAGTTCTTTATCCATATCAAATAAAGGCAACCTACAAGGACCTGCTTCAAAGCCTAAATGATTTAAAGCTTGTTTAACCGGAATAGGGTTAACCTCATAAAATAAAGAATCTATTACCTCTAAGTATGCAAGTTGTTTATTTTTAGCATCAACAACATCACCATTTAAATAAGTATAAACTAAGTCATGCATTGCATAAGGCATAATATTAGCCGCAACACTAATAACCCCACTTCCTCCTAGTGACATTAAAGGAACTACTATATCATCATTACCACTATATAATGCAAAATTATCATCAACTAGTTTAGCAACCTTACTCACATAACTAATATTTCCACTTGCTTCTTTAATTCCAACAATGTTTTCTAATTCTTTTAATCTTTTTAAATTATTTATACTTAAAGAACAACCTGTTCTACTAGGTACATTATATAAAATTATTGGACACGTAACACTTTTAGCAACCATTTCAAAATGTTTATACATTCCTTCTTCATTAGTTTTATTGTAATAAGGAGTAATAACTAATAAAGCATCAGCTCCCATTTTTTCAAATCTTTGAGCTTGCCATATAGCTATTGCAGTATCATTTGATCCTGATCCTACTACTATAGGAATTCTTCCATTTGCTTTAGAAATAGTATATTTTACAATATCTTCTTCCTCATCAAATGTTAGAACACTACTTTCTCCTGTAGTTCCTAGTATTAAAATTGCATCTGTTTTTTGATCAATATGAAATTCTATTAATTCTCCAAGTTTTTCAAAATTCACAGTAAAATCATAATTGAATGGTGTAACTAATGCGACGATTGATCCCTTAATCATAAATCTATCTCCCTTTCTATCATTTGAGCAACTTCTTGTCTTTTAATAATTTCTTTACTACTAACCTCATCCACAAACACTACTGCAGGAATACCTAATTTATTGTAATTACTAGCCATTGAATAACCATAAGCTCCAGTAGTATATACAACCATAATGTCATTTTTTCTATATGGTGGCAGCATGCATTCTTCTATTAAAATATCTCCTGATTCACAACACTTACCTGAAACTGTAGCTTTTACAGTTTTTTCTTCATCCATTCTATCTACTAAATCACATTCATATTTAGCTTGATATAAAGCTGGTCGAATATTATCACTCATACCACCATCCACAAAATAATAGTTTTTGTTTGGTGTTACTTTCTGACTTCCTACTGTATATAAGGTATATCCAGAATCTGCGACTATACTTCTTCCAGGTTCTATCATTAAAGATTTAATCTTTATATTTCTTTTTTCTACTTGTTCTTCTACATATTTAATTAAGTTTTTACTCACAATATCAGCGCTTAATGCATTATCATCTTTTGTGTAATTAACTCCAAATCCACCACCTATATTTAATACAACAGGATAATCCACTAAATCTAACATCTTATCAATCGCTTTATAGTGAGTATCTAGAGAAAATAATTGAGAACCAATATGACAATGATAACCATCAAATATAAGATTATTATTTCCTTTAAGAAGTCTTTGACATTGTTTAAACTCTTCACTATCACTCAACATCCCAAACTTACTATCTTCATGTGCAGTCACATCATATTTATGTGTATCCGCTTCTACCTTCACATTCATTCTTAATAAAATATGACATTTTTTATTTATTTTTTTAGAAATTTCATCTATGGTTTCAAGTTCACCTATATTATCAACCACAAATGTAATTTCACCATAGTTAAGTCCAATTAGTATTTCTTTACTAGATTTATTATTTCCATGAAAATATATATCTTCAGGTTTTACATTAGCTTTTATTGCAGTTATCATTTCGCCTAAACTCACAACATCTACACCTAAATTAAACTTTTGTACAAGTTTATATAAATAAACACAAGAAAATGCTTTAGACGCATAAATTACCTTTGTATCAAACTTGTCTGATTTAAAGTTATCCTTATAACTCTTAATCCTATCTTTTAATTTAACTTCATCATAAACATACAATGGTGTACCATATTTTTTTGCGAGTGATGATGCTTTTTCTGAATTGATCATTAACTGTGTCATAATTACCTCCATAAATTAAAAACGCTATATAGTTATAGCGCTATTTGTAATATTTTTATTTACAAGCGCCACTACTTAATAAGTAGGAGTGTTATAGGTATTTCCTATAACCCCACAAAACAAATCTGTCAATTTGAATCGTTCGGCGATGATTGCCTTTTGAATGGTTCTTAGAATACCTTCTCCCCATTCTACTCATCTGCATCGCTACCTCTATAATTGTATCAATGATATCATATTAAAAATTATAAGTAAATTAAATCAAACCTTTATAAGCTTATTGTTGTAGAAAGAATATAATAATTGAATTGTCATTACTATCCATATTACAGGTTCACAAAATATTACAGCCAAATAACCAAATTTAGGAATAAATACTATAACAAATAATACCTTACCAAAGAATTCTATAATACTAGATACAAGAGGAATAACTTTTTGTCCTAGTCCTTGTAGCGCATACCTTGTTTGCATTAATACACCCAAAACAAAATAAAATGGCGCAACTACCTTTAAATATAAAGAGCCATTTTCTATTACAACCCTTTCACTTGAACCTGATATTAATTTTATTAAGTCTTCAGAAAAGAAGAATAGAATTATTACTACAAAGACAGTAAGGATTGCATCATAGATATATGCATACTTAACTCCTTCCTTTATTCTTTTAATTTGATTAGCACCTTTATTTTGAGAAACAAAAGTAGATATGGCTAATGCCATAGAAATAAAAGGCATGTTGAAGAACATATAAGACCTTCTTGCGGCAGTATGTCCAGCTATAACTAAATATCCTAAACCATTTATTCCATATTGTAATATTACAGATCCAGCAGATACAATACTTCCCATAAATCCCATAGATAATCCTTGTCCTAATAATTCTTTATACAAGTTTTTATCAATTTTAAAATGTTCTTTACTTGGTACTAACATTTCTACGTTTTTATAAATATATATAATACATAGTACTACTGATACTCCTTGTGATATTACAGTCGCAACAGCAGCTCCAGCAATGCCCATATTAAATTGTGTAATAAAAGCTATATCTAATATGATATTCAATAACGCAGAAATAATTAAAAATACTAATGGCATAAAGCTATTACCAATAGCTCTTAATAAACCAGCACATAAATTATATGCAAACATTACAATAATAAAATAAGTAATTATAGAAATATAACTATAAGCTTCATCTATTATTTCAATAGGGGTATTTAAAGCTTGTAATAAAGGATAAAGTATAATTGAACCAATTACAGTTATTATAATAGAAATTATTACTCCAACTACAATAGAAGAGGCAACTGATTTCTTTAATAAATTAATATCTTTAGATCCAAAGCTTCTTCCTGTAACTATAGTTAAACCATTACCAATACCTAATGCAAAACCAACTAATAAATCAAATATCGCAGTAGTTGATCCTATAGCCGCAAGTGATGCATCCCCTAAGTAATTACCAACTACCATAGTATCTACAGTATTATATAGTTGTTGGAATATGCTTGATATAAATAAAGGTATCGCAAAAATAACTAAAGCTTTAAAAATTGGTCCATTTAGTAAATCAACATTAGTATTAAACAAACTTTTCTTCTTACTAATATCCATATTTATCACCTTTACCCCTCAATATAATAATTCTATCATTTAAACAAAAAATAGAACTGGTAATTAGTGCCAAAATAATTTAAATAGTATATAATCTTATATGATATATATCATAAACATTAAACAAAAATTCAAATATTTTTAAATAAATAGTTGACTTGAAAAGATCCTTATGCTATATTATAAAAGCGCTTTAATGATATGGAGGTTTAGCTCAGTTGGGAGAGCATCTGCCTTACAAGCAGAGGGTCGGCGGTTCGAGCCCGTCAACCTCCACCATTTTTTATCTAAAGGCCGACTTAGCTCAATTGGCAGAGCAACTGATTTGTAATCAGTAGGTTGTAGGTTCGATT
>CAYQNJ010000019.1:0-28024 GCA_964418835.1 uncultured Erysipelotrichaceae bacterium | reverse complement strand
ATATCCATCTCTATTTTCATTTTATTGGTCTACCCCAACATTTGACGTAGAACCTTAAAAAACACTTTTTCAAGTGTTTTATACTTTTATAAATTGTTCAACATCTAATACGAAAATTGTTGCTCCACCAACTTGAACTTCAACTGGGAAACTTGCATATCTTCCAATATCATAACTAGCAGTAGAAGGTACTATTTCTGTACGTCTTTTACTTTCATTTCCAATTATTTCTATTGCTTTATCAACTTTTTCATCTTCTGTACCAACTATTATTGTTGTATTACCTGCTCTAAGAAAACCACCTGTTGTCGCAAGTCTTGTTACTGAGAAGTTTGCTTTATTTAAAGCTGATGAAACACTTGAACTATCATCATTAGATACTATCGCCAAAATTAATTTCATATCATATCTCCTTATTCATTATTAATATTTTAACATATTTTTATAATAATCTATCTTAAACATTAAATTTAAAGAATATAATATCACCATCTTTTACAATATATTCTTTACCTTCTTGTCTAAGTCTACCATGTTCTTTAATAGAAGCTTCTGTTTTATACTGCATTAAATCTTCATAGCTATATGTTTCTGCTTTAATAAACCCTCTTTGGAAATCAGTATGAATAACCCCAGCACACTCAGGTGCACTCATTCCCTTAATAAATGTCCACGCTCTAACCTCATCTTCACCTACTGTGAAGAATGTTTGAAGATTTAATAATGTATAAGCTGACTTAATAACTCTATCTAAACCACTCTCTTCTATTCCTAAATCATCAAGGAACATCTGTTTTTCATCCTTATCAAGCATAGAAAGTTCTTCTTCTATTTTTGCGCTAATCGCAATAACTTGACTACCCTCACTTCTAGCTAATTCATCAACTTTTGCATAATACTCATTATTCATAGGATCTTTTATATCATCTTCAGACACATTAGATACATAGATTACAGGTTTTCTAGTAAGAAGATTAAAGTTTCTTGCGATAAGTTCTTCATCTTTATTTAGTTCAACACTTCTTGCTGGTTTATCTGCCTTTAAAGCATCAATAAGTTTCTTTAAAACATTATATTCTACTAAAGCATCCTTATCTTTAGCTTGTGCTTTTCTTTCTATTTTAGTAATTCTATTCTCTAAACTTTGTAAATCCGCAATCGCAAGTTCTAAATTAATAATCTCTATATCTCTAATAGGATCTATATTACCTTCCACATGAGTTATATCTAAATCATCAAAACATCTAACCACATGAACAATCGCATCAGTTTCTCTAATATTAGATAAAAATTGATTACCTAATCCCTCTCCTTTACTAGCCCCTTTTACAAGTCCAGCAATATCAGTAAATTCAAATGTAGTATATATAGTTTTTCTAGGATTAAATATCTTAACTAATTCTTCTACTCTTTCATCTGGTACTTCTACAACACCTACATTAGGTTTAATTGTCGCAAATGGATAATTTGCGGCCTCTACTTGAGATTTTGTTATTGCGTTAAACAATGTAGACTTACCAACATTAGGTAACCCTACTATTCCTGCAGTTAATGCCATTAGTTTTCTTCCTCCACGTGTACTAAAACTTTCTTTAACTTTCTTTCAAACTCAGTACGTGGAAACATAATAGCTGCACCACATCCTAAACATTTAATCTTTATATCAGCACCCATCCTTATAATTTTCCATTCTTTAGACTTTTTACAAGGATGTTCCTTCTTCATTTCTACAATGTCATTTAAACCATAATTAGCCATTGTTACCCTCCCTTTTTAAATAAGCTTTATATGTATTAGACAATAGCATTGCTATAGTCATAGGTCCTACTCCCTTAGGAACAGGAGTAATATAAAACACATGATCTTTAACGTCATCAAAATCCACATCCCCCACAAGCTTACCTTCACTATTTCTGTTGATACCTACATCAATAACTACTGCACCATCTTTAATAAACTCTTTACTTACAAACTTTTCTTTTCCGATTGCGACTATTAGTATATCACCACTCTTACAAACTTCTTTTAAATCTTTAGTCTTAGAATGACAAATAGTTACTGTCGCGTTTTCATCTAACAACATCTTTGAAACAGGGTTACCCACAAGTTTACTTCTACCAATAACAACCGCATGTTTACCAGATATTTCAATGTTAGATCTTTTCAATAACTCTATAACACCTAAAGGTGTACAAGGAAACAAACCATCTTCTTTTAAATATAACTTACCTATATTATAAGGATGTAAGCCATCCACATCTTTACTAGGATCAATATTTTCCATAACTCTGTTTTCATTAATATGTCTAGGCAATGGCATTTGAACTAATATACCATCAACACTATTATCATTATTTAATATATTAATTTGATTAATTAAATCAGATTCACTTATACTCTCATCTAATCTAATAACTTCAGATAACATACCAACTTCACTAATACCCTTTTCCTTACCTCTAACATAAGATAAAGATGCAGGGTTATTTCCAACTAAAATAACACAAAGTTTAGGTAATCTTTTATCACCTAATAAACTAACCTTGTTTTTAAGTTCTTCTTTAATTTCAAGTGCTATTTCACTTCCATATATTATATTCATACAATCACCTTTTCTTTAGTATTCTACTACATTTAAAGAATTATAAACAGTCTGAATCAACTATAATAGTCACTGGTCCATCATTTAATAATGAAACTTTCATATCAGCCTGAAAGATACCTTCTTTACAATTTATTCCATTATCTCTAATACACTCATTAAAGTATTTATATAAATCATTCGCAAACTCTGGTCTGCCTGCCTTAGAAAAAGATGGTCTATTACCCTTTTTAACATCAGCACACAATGTAAATTGAGATATAGATAGTATTTCACCATTAACATGCTTAATATCTAAGTTCATCTTTCCATCACTATCATCAAATATCCTAAGTTTAGATACCTTATCCGCAACCTTACTAACTATCTGTTTATTATCATCTTCATATATACCAACTAATAATAAATATCCTTTTTTTATTTCATTAACAACTTCATTATCAACTTTAACACTCGCATTTAACACTCTTTGTACAATTACTTTCATAACACTTAACTTTCCCTTCTTTATAATGATAGAATAACTTTGAGGTAATTTCTATGATAGAACCATTAGCTTTTAGAATTAGACCAAAAAAACTTGAAGATGTAAAGGGTCAAGACCATTTAATTGGAAAAGATAGAATACTTAGTAAACTAATAGAAAACAAAAGATTATTTTCTATTATCTTTTATGGTCCTCCAGGTACTGGAAAAACTACCCTAGCATCAGTACTTGCGAATGAGTTAAATATACCATATAGAAAATTTAATGCAGTAACGGGAAACAAAAAAGATCTAGATGCTATATTTCTTGAATCTAAACTAGCCCCAGGCTTAGTAGTAATAATAGATGAAGTACATAGATTAAATAAAGATAAACAAGATTTATTATTACCTCATATAGAAGATGGTTCAATTATTATGATTGGCGCAACTACATCAAATCCTTTATTCGCAATAAATCCAGCAATAAGAAGTAGATGTCAATTATTAGAAGTTAAAAAACTAGAACCAAATGATTTAAAACAAACATTAAATAGAGCCTTAAGTGTTAAAGAAGGTTTAGATAATAAATATACAATAGATGAAGAAGCATTAGATTTAATTGTATATAAAGCAAATGGTGATGTTAGATATGCACTAAATGTGTTAGATATATGTTCAATCGCATCTAATGGTCATATAGATACTAGTATTGTAGAACAATACGCAAATATAAGTAATACAGGAATTGATAGAGATGGTGATGGTCACTATGATGCGGTTAGTGCATTTCAAAAATCTATCAGAGGTAGTGATGTTAATGCGGCTTTATACTATCTTGCAAGACTTGCCCAAGCAAATGATATGGATTCAATTGAAAGAAGGTTGCTAGTCATCGCATATGAAGATATAGGATTAGGTAACCCTGCGGCTGTAGCAAGAACCATTAACGCAATAGATGCGGCTAAAAGAGTAGGTTTTCCTGAAGCTTTAATTCCACTTGGAGTTGCGGTAGTTGACTTAACCCTTTCTCCTAAAAGCAAATCCGCAAACAATGCAATACATAGTGCAATGAATGTGGTTGAAAATACTGCATATGCTGTGCCTAAATTCTTAAGACTAAATCCTGTAAACATGGATGAAGAAGATAAGTATGACTATGATAGAAGTGAATTATGGCCATACATTCAATACCTTCCAAACCAAATAAAAGACATGAAATTTTATAAACCAAATACCAATTCTTCATATGAAGCCCAACTTTCAAAAAACTTAGAATCACTATCTAAAATAAAAAGAACTGATAATTTAAGGGAATTAAAAAAGAAAGTTAAACGTGTGAAATAAATCGCAAGTTTGACTTTTTTTATCTTCTTTGTGTATCATGTACGAGTCTTAAAAAAAGGAGAACTTATGATACAGTTAAAGAAAACTTTAATTGTGAGTGTATTTATATTAACTATGTTATTAAATATAGTTCAAACTCAAACAGTTAAAGCAAACGGAACAACTCCATTAAGTTATAGTGTTAATGTTGTAGTTCCTATCAACCACCTAGACATAGTTAGTCTAGTAAAAGATCAAGTTCTAAAATCAGTGTCAGAAATAGATTCAAACTTTAAATTAGAAAATATTGATTTTGAAAAAACAACAATTACAATGGAACATTTAGACATTACTAAAGTTTCTCATATGAATACAAATATCTTATTGAATATTGTAAACAAACCAGATGCTACAACTCTAACACCAACCTCTATCAACGTATCCGCATGTGTAGATATAGTAGATACAACAGTCCCAGAACTAGTATTAGTAAAAGATATGGTAAGTGTTAGACTTGGAAGTGAATTTGATCCATGGGAATATGTAGAATATGCCTATGACAACTCAAAAGAATATCCTACAGTCGCATTAATTAATAATGTAGACACAAGTACTGAAGGAGATTATGAAGTATTATTTGCGGCTAGTGATGCTAGTGGAAATAGATACTCAACAACATTAAAAGTAAAAGTTTCAAAAAATGCGGTAAGTACACAATCAGTTGTGTATAACGGAGATGACATACTTTATATGTTAGACTTAATTAATGCCGCAAGAAGTGATAAAGGACTTGCGCCATTAATGCTTGCTGATGAAGCAGGACAAAGTGCAGTTGGTGTAAGAGCTGGTGAAGCCGCATCATTCTTATCACACAAAAGACCTGATGGTTCACACTACAAAACAGCTTTATCAGAATATGGTGTAGCTTATACAAAAAGCCCACTTGAAGTATTAACTTATTCAGGAAATAGTGTAGAAGCTAAATTTAATTGGTGGATGAGTTCTGCTAATCATAGCGCTATACTAATGTCTGAAGGTTATACAACTATCGCTATTGCATATAGTGGTAAAATGTGGTGCGCTATAGTTTACTAAAAAAGACAAGAGAAATCTTGTCTTTTCTATACCTCAACAATCCTTGCCCCAAAAGGCATTAATGAAAGTTTAGCGAGTTTAATACATTGTTTTCCAAATGGTATACCAATAATTGTAATATATAAAACTAATCCAATTATCGTATACCCTATAGCCATATATAAACCAGAGAATATTAACCATAATATATTACCAATCATATTAATAGAATCTCCACCATAAACTATTACTTTACCAAAAGGAAAGAATGCAAGCTTTGCAAACTTAAAACATTGTAAACCTATAGGAATTCCAAGTATAGTCATACACCATATACAACCCACAAAAAACCAAGACAAGCCACCTAGTAGTCCAACTGTTAAAAACCAAATTATATTTCCAAATGTTTTCATAGTAACCCCCCAATATTTACCTAAGTGTAACATAAAAAGTGGGAATTCCCACTTTATGCTATTGAATCCAATATTAATTGCGCAAAATCTTTTGCGCCTCTTATATCATTTAAATCAGGATGCCCCCAACCAAACAATAAGAATTGACCCTTACAACTAAATCTAGTTTTTAATATTTCGATGTTCTTTTGTTTTAATATATTAACTATTAATTCTGTTTGATCTTTATTACTTATAGAACTAGAAAATATTGCAGCACCTTTTATTTTATTAGAAGGTAAGTTATCTAGATAATCAAGTAAAGATTGATCAGGTTTTCCTCCATATATACCAGTACCAACTATTAATAAATCAGTATTACCAAGTATATGAGGATGATCTATATCAATAGGATCAATATTAAAAACACTACTAATAGCTTTTGCTAGTTGTTCTGTATGTCCTGTTCTAGATTTATATATTAAATTAATATCCATTATAATCTCCGTTATATATTCTAATTATATTAGTTATACTATTGTTTTCAAATAATTAATTGTGTGAAATAATGTTAAAGAGGTAAAGCTATGATTATTATTAAACCATCTATTTATAAAGTAATATCAAATATTTTTCTAGGTCTATTAGGAATAATTGCTTTATTTTTAATTGTAGAAGCATTTACTAACACATTAATATCATCACTTATATCTACACTATTTATAATAGCTTATTTATATTTTTATGCATATAGAGATATATACATATTTGTGATAGAAAACAATATCCTAACAATTAACCGATACAATAAAATATTATACCAAATAAATATAAAAGACGCAGTTTTTTCTTTTGAATATTCTAAAGATAAACAAAGAATTAAAATGAGAACCTTAAATATTATATATAATAATGAAAATATAAATTTAGATTTAGAACTATTGTCATCTGAAGATTATGAATTATTAAAGAAAGAGTTAACTATTTAAAAAGATATCTTACGATATCTTTTACTTTTTATCATTAAACATTGATTCCATAAATCCATTAATAATTCCAAATAGTATTGAAGCTATAATAGCTGTAATAAATCCATCAATACTTGCGCCTGGTATTAAATTAAACGCTAAACTAAATATAAACGCATTAACTATTATAGAAAATAATCCTAAAGTTAATAAATTAATTGGCAATGACAATAGTTTTAATATTGGTTTAACAGTCGCATTTAATATACCCAGCATTAATGATAATAATACTGTAGTTTTAATATCACCTATATTTAAACCAGATAACAAGCTTGAAACTAGAAATAAGGAAATACTATTTGTAATGATAAACGTTAATAATTTTTTCATTCTCTTTCCTCCTATGTAATTATTATACTATTATTCTTTAAAATCACTCAGGGATTTGCACTTTTCTAGTTAACTTCACAAAGCTAACAAGGAAAAATAAACCTAATATAAATATACTAAAATAATCTAAAACCATATTAATTAAAGGTAATGTAGTAGCTTTAAAACTAATATCATACTCTTCAATTTGTTTATTCATAATGGCTTCTCCCGCTTTAACACCATCAATATTAATAATTAAATAACCCTCAATCTTCTTAGGATCATCCTTATGCCTTACCTCTACACTAGTAGTAACTTTACTTTCATCTGTATTAAAAGGCAGTAATATATTAAAAACAACATCTACTGAAAAATTAGCTGTAGCCCAAAGTTTTCCATCCTTCTTTATTTCTACAGTCTCTACAGGTATATCATCACCTTTTATAACCATTGTTTTATAATTATTAAATCCATACTCAAACAATGCTTTTGTGTCAGTATATCTACTATCTTGATCAGGTGCTTGTAATACAACTGCGATTAAATCCATATTATCCTTACTCGCAGTTGTGACTATTGTATAACCTGCCTCAGGAGTCCAACCTATCTTTCCACCAGTCGCATATTCATAAAAGAACTTACCATTCTTAATCATATTATTACCGCTCGCAAAAAGTCTTGTGGATTCTTGTTTATTTGTGGCAGGCATTTCATAACTCTTTGTTTGAAATATATTCTTAAATTTTTCATTTTTTAAAGCAGCTCTTGTAAGCATTGCCATATCATAAGCACTAGTATAGTGTTCTGCATTACTTAATCCATGAGCATTCATAAAATGAGTATTACTTAACCCTAAATCACTAACAGTTTGATTCATTAAATCTACAAAACTGTTTTGACTACCAGACACTCCTTCAGCCAACATATTACTTGCATCATTTGCACTACCTAAAAAAGATGCATATTCTAGATCTATCGCTCTAACACTTTCATCTGGAGTTAACCATATATGACTACTATTTCTATCAAATCCAAATATAGCTTCTTGACTAGCAGTCACATAAGTTTCATCATCTAGATTTAAAGACGCTAAATAAACTGTCATTATCTTTGTAATACTTGCAGGTTCTTTTTTTTCATCAGCGTTTTTTCTATACAACACCATTCCTGACTTAGCATCTATCAAAATAGCCGCTTCACCACTTATCTCAGGACCACCTTGTGTTATATCTTGAGGTACTGGAATAGGGGTAGGCTCTTCAGTTGGAGAAGTCTCTGTATTTTGTGCATTTATTGGTATAATAGTTATAAATAATATACTTAACAATACTAATATTTTCTTTTTCATATGATTTATCTTACAACAATAAATCATCATTGTAAAAGTATGATTAGATTTATATTATTAATAAAAAGAGGTATAAAATGAAAAAAATACTTATATTATCAATAATAAGTTTATTACTAGTATCTTGTAGTAAACCAAAAGAACCTATCAATCAAGAACCTAAGAATATAATTATTAAAAACATAAATGGAAAAGTTACTAATATAAACGATGAAACTTTAACACTTCAATCTAGTGGAAATAACTACATTTTTAATATAAATGATGTTGAAGTAGAAGATATTATTACAGATGATGAAATATCAATAATATATGATGGAGACTTAGAAGATATAGCTAACATAAAAATAAAATCAATTGTATTACAAAAAAGAGAAGTTGAAGAACCAACAATTCAAGAAGTTATAGGTAAAGTAACCACAGGAACTAACTATCAAAAAATAGTAATAACTGATGATAAACAAACATTATCCTTATTAAATGAAACGGTAGAGATAATGTTTGAAGGAGACTTAATACCAGGTATGAATATAAAAGTAACTTACCTTCCTACAAAAAATGAAGAATACGATGGTATTCTTCAAAGTTTAGAAATTTTAGAAAATTAGTTTATCTTTAATAATCTTATTGAGTTTAATATACATAATACAGATACACCTACATCCGCAAATATAGCTAACCACATATTTGTATAACCAAAAGCACTTAATAATAAAACTAATAATTTTATTCCAATCGCAAAAATAATATTTGAAACTATGATATTCATAGTTTTTTTAGATTGTTTTAAAGCAACTGGGATCTTACTTATCTTATCATCCATTATTACAACATCAGCAGCTTCAATAGCCGCATCACTACCCATAGCACCCATAGCAATACCAACATCACTTAATGTAAGAACTGGAGCATCATTTATACCATCACCCACAAAACTAGTCATATCATTATCTAACAAACCATTTACTACTTCAACCTTTTGATCAGGCAAAGTATTTGAAATAACTTCTTTAATATCAAGTTCATTCCCGACTTGTCTAGCAACTTTTTCATTATCCCCAGTAAGCATCACTATATGATTAACACCTAAACTTCTTAATGATTTAATCGCTTCTTTAGAATCATCTTTAATTCTATCCTTAATAACTAAATATCCTATATACTCATTATTCTTACTTACATAAACAATAGTACCCACATCATCAACAACATCAACTTTAATATTGTTTTTATCCATTAATTTCTTATTACCCACAAGAATGATTCCTTCATCAAGAACTACTTCCAAACCATATCCTGCGTGTTCTTTAACTTCTTTTATCTTACTTGTATCAATATCTTCTTTATAAGAATTTAATATACTCTTTGCGATAGGATGGTTTGAATTACATTCACCATATGCACTTAACCTTAAAGTTTCATCACCTTTAACATAATCTACATAAAAATTACCTTGTGTTAAAGTCCCCGTTTTATCAAACACAATTCTTTTTACTTTAGATAAAGATTCTACAATAGTACTACCTTTTACAAGGATCCCAACCTTACTTAATCCACCAATACCCGCATAAAAACTTAAAGGAATACTAAGCACTAATGCACAAGGGCAAGAAATAATTAAGAATGTAGCTGCTCTTCTAATTGATTCATCATAACCAACATTAGTAAACATTGGTAATAAAATCGCTAATAATAATGCTGAAATAACCACAAAAGGTGTATACACCTTAGAAAACTTAGTAATAAACTTCTCCGAAGTTGCTTTTCTACTAGATGTATTCTCTACTAATTCCATTATTTTATTTACAGTAGATTCACTATATAGTTTTGTGACTTTTATCTTTAAAATACCATTTAAATTAACACAGCCACTTAATACATTAGAGTCTTTATATACTTCTTTTGCGATTGATTCACCAGTTAAACTAGAAGTATCTAACATACTACTACCTTCTATTACAACACCATCCAAAGGTATTTTTTCACCAGGTTTTACAATCACTATTTCATCAAGCTTAACAAGTTCAGGATTTGTGGTAATAATATTTCCATCCTTTAACACATTTGCATAATCTGGTCTAATATCCATTAAACCAGCAATATTACTTCTACTAGCCGCAACTGCTTGATCTTGAAATAATTCTCCAAATTGATAGAAAATCATTACAGCAGCAGCCTCTAAATACTCACCTAAGAATAAAGCTACTATTGTAGCTATAGACATTAAAAAGTTCTCATCAAATAAATTACCTTTTGATAGATTCTTTAATGCTTTAATTATTATTTCATAACCTAGTAATACATAAGAAACTATAAATAATATATTACCTATCATCTCATTATTAATTCTTACAAATAAACCAATAACTATTAAAACAATACCAATTAATATTTGAATTTGTTTTGTTTTAAAGTTATGTTCAACAATTACCTCTTCAGTTTTTACAATAACATCTGGTTCTATTTCACTAACAATTTTCTTTATGTTTTCTAAAACAACATCCTTATCTTCTTCCTTAGAAAAATAAGTACAACTAGCATTAATAAAATCCACACTAGCATCTTTTACTTCAGGAAGTTCTTTTATTTTAGATTCTATTTTACTAGCACAATGTGCACAATCTAACCCCTGCAAAGTAACTTTATTTTTAATTTCAATTAAACTTGACATATACATTCCTCATTATTATATATGAACAACTGTTCATATATAAATTATAAGATATAGGTATATGCTAGTCAATTAGTATTATTTAGATTTATATAAAAAAGATGAATTAAATTCATCTATTAAACCCTTCTTTAACTATCTTTATACACTTAGGTAAAAACAACAATAATACTGATAGTTCCGCAAAAGGATACGCAAACCATATACCATCTAATCCCCATATCTTTCCAAATAAGAACGCAGCTGGAATTAAAAATATCAATTGTCTTGATAAAGACATAAACATACTAGAGAAACTCTTTCCTACCGATTGAAATATTGTAGTCATCGCAATTACGATAGCCGCAATAGGAAATGATAAGGAAATTATTTTTAATGTAACACTACCAATTTCTATTAAATGATCTGAAGGACTAAATATATTTAATAGCCAACCAGTACCTAACCAAAATAATAAAGTTCCACATAACATAATAGAAAATGTTGTTAAACCATATATTCTTACAGCTTTTTTAAATCTTTCATAATTTTGAGCACCATAATTATAAGAAAGAATAGGTAATGTCCCTTGATTAAAACCAAATACAGGCATAAACACAAAAGATTGTAATTTAAAATAAATACTTAATGCAGTAACTGCAGTATCACTAAACCCAACCAAAACACTATTCATTGCAGTAGTAGTTATAGAACCCATCATATTCATAATCGCATTAGGTAAACCTAATTCATAAATAGCCTTGCATCTTTCCCAAACTAATTTAAAACCCTTAAAAGAAACCTTAATTTCTGACTTACCATAAACATTTGCAATAATTATATAAATCATTGCTACAAATTGACCAATTACAGTCGCTATTGCTGCACCTTTTATTCCCAATTCAGGTATACCAAAATAACCAAAAATAAATATTGGATCAAGTATTACATTTGTTATAGCCCCAAGACTTTGAGATATCATAGGAGATACCATATCTCCTTGAGACTGTTGGATTCTTTCAAAATATATCTCCAACATCATTCCAATACTTAACCCCATAACAACTATCAAGTAATCATAACCCATGTTTATTACATCTATTTCTTTTGTGAATAAAGATAAAAATGCTCTAGATGAAAATATACCTATTAAAGCCACAAAAACACCATGGAATAGTGTTAATACAAGTCCAGTAGTAGCTGTTAATGAAGCCTCTTCTTTTCTTTTTTCACCTAATCTTCTAGCAATTAAAGTGCTAGTACCAATCGCTCCACCTATTGATATTGCTACCGCAATCATTTGTAATGGAAAAACTAAACCCATCGCAAACAATGCTTTCTCTGAATACATTGAAATATAAACAGTATCCACAATATTATATAAAGCTTGTACTAACATTGAGAATACTGCTGGTATACTCATTGAATATATTAATTTTCCCATTGGCCAATTAGCCATTTTTTCTGATCTACTACTCATTATTAACCTCGCGTACTAAAGTATACCATACATATTTTATTTTTAATTATTGCATACATTTAAAAAGGTGTTTTATAACACCTTTATTTAAATTCTTCGTAAGTATATCTAGTTTCTGAAATCACTTCATTTTGTAACACTGATATTTCATTAATTAAATTATCATTTTCATCATATGTATATATATTTCTAATAACCATATAAACTTCTCCGCTACTTTCCACAAAACTTACAAAATCTTTTTCAACTAATAAATCATCTTCATATTTTAATCTTTCAATATAAGATATATACACACCTTCATTATACCTTTCTATCACTATAGGTTTGTCATATACTGTACCATTGTTATAAAGTTCTAAATAACTATATGATTCACCATCTTCATAAACAGTCTCTATATATACTCTTACTAATACACCATTTTCATAACTATAAGATTTATACTCATTAGTATTTCCATAAGGATAAAATGCTTCTTCACTGACTAGTACATCTCCTTCATATACATATACTATTTCAGAAAACAATCCTTCTTCATCTGACCCAATTTCTTTAATCTTATTACCAGAAGAATCATATTCATAGTTATAAGTAAGGTTGTCTACTGTTTTAATATCAACCATATTACTATCTCCAATATATGTATATGTTTCATTACCTGCATAACTTTCACTGTATACTAGTCTTCCCAAGTTATCATATTCATAAATCATTGTCATAGTTAAATAATCATCATGATATACTTCTTCTTTAACTAATAAAAACTTTTTTTCTTCAACTTCATTTGTCTTTAAAACTGTTTCTTCATTGGTATTGGTAGGTTCTGTAGGAGCGCTGTTATTAACTGGTGCACTACACCCAAATAACATCACAATTAAACATATTATTATATATTTCATATTACTTCCTCCCACCTAAATAATAACTTGTTAAACAAATAATATATATTGACTAAAGGCTAGATATTAAATAAAAAGCTAAACCTAAGTTTAACTTTCATATTCATATGTATATATTTCTTTAGTAACACTACCATCTCTTTCATTAACTCTAGTTAGTTTAACCACATTTCCTTCTTCATCAAATTCATTATCATAATATATAACTGATATTACATTATCATTCACGTCATATAATGTAGAAACTAATTTAGTATACTTATCCCACTTATCATATGTATATTCACTTATACCATAACTTAAATCAGTATACTTTATGTCTTCATATAAACTTCTATTTTTATCATCATAAGTAATATTACTTTCTAAAATAACTTCATCATTTATAGACATAGAATAGCTTTGTTTGTTATCACTTAAAGGTTGATACTCTTCTTTCTCAATATAATCATCACCATAATCAGTAATAATTAATTTCTTTAGTCCATCTGCATAAAACTCACTAGTTTTAACACTATATAAAGCACCACTCTTGTAATTAGACACAACTTCTATTTCTTCACCTTTTTCATTGTATTTAAAAATCATTGTCCTTCCATCAATAAAGGTAGTTTTTACTTTTTGATTTTTATCATTATATTCATAATCTTTTATCTTTTCCCCATTTAAATATTCTTCGATTTGATTTCCTTTTTCATCATATGTATAAGTAAACACCTCTTTTACAGTAAACTCTTCATCCACATACAATTCCACACTCAATGTTTTAAGTTGTTTTACTTTAACCTCTTGTTTATTACTTGAACATCCTACTACTATCATAACTAAAACTAATAATATTAATATTTTTGATTTCATAATTTTCCCTCTAACATCCTTATATTATATATCAAATTTAAAATACATTTTACATACACATGATATACTTTAATTATGAAAATAAAATATAACTATCACACACATACAAATAGATGTGGACACGCTGTAGGCGAAGATGAACAATATGTAATTAATGCAATAAAAGCAGGATATAAAATCCTAGGTTTTTCTGATCACGCACCTTATAAAAAACCAAAACCAAGTGACAGAATGAACTATGAAGAGTATGATAATTATAAAAATTCTATTTTAAATTTAAAGGAAAAATACAAAGATAAAATAGATATATTATTAGGAGTAGAATTAGAATATTATCCATCTCAAATTGAAGATCTTTTAAAATATAGAAGAGAACTAGACTATTGTATTATAGGACAACACGAACAAGAAATAGATGGTAGAAGTAACTACAACCTTAAAAAACCATATGAAATTATTGAATATGCAAAATCAATAGAAAAAGCATGTGATATGGGACTAGTAGATATAGTAGCTCACCCAGATATGTTTATGTTTCAATATCCTAGATGGGATAAGCATTGTGTAGAAGCTATAAACATAATCACTGATGCATGTATTAGAAATGAAATCCCCTTTGAACTAAACTGCGGTGGTATTAAATATGGTGAACTAATATATGATGATGGGGATAGGTACCCATACCCAAATAAAAAAGTATTTGAAATAGTAGCACAAAAGAAATGCCCTGTAGTATTAGGACATGATACACACGACCCAGAACACTTCCTTGATGAATACTGGGTAAACACTACCTTAGACATAGTAAAAGATTATGATCTAAACATATTAGAATCTTACAATATAAAAGCTGCCGCAAATAAAAGAAAAGAAAAGTTGTTTAAATAATATGTGTGGAAGATATATAGGCTTTGCGCCATATGAAGACTATGAACTTCAATATTTAATGGAAGAAGTATATAAAAAGATAAATGAAAGTACACTAGATTATAACTTTAAAACTTCTGGTGAAATATTTCCTACAGATGTAGTACCAGTAATAATATCTAGAAATAACAAGTTAACTATGCATCCAATGAAATGGGGATTTATTAGTAAAGATAATAAAACATTAATAAATGCAAGAAGTGAAACTATAAATAACTTATATACTTGGAAAGATATAATAAAAACCAATAGATGCATTATTCCATCTAATGGCTTTTATGAGTGGGATAAAAAAGATAAAACAAAATATAAGTTCAATGTAATAAATGAAACACCACTATTTATGGCAGGTTTATATAAAATATTCCCATATAAAGATAAACAACTTGTACACTTTTCAATAATCACAACACAATCAAATTCATCAATAATTGATATACACAACAGAATGCCTGTCATAATAAAAAGAGATGAATTTGATAAATGGTTAGGTAATGATTATGAAAGTCTACTAAAAAGAAATGACATTATGTTAGAAAAAGAAATCGCATAATTATATTTTTAATATAATTGAAGCAATTTTAAAATAAATCACAATTGAAAATGTATCTACTATAGTAGTAATTAAAGGCGCAGCCATAATAGCTGGGTCTATTTTTAATTTTTTAGCAATCATTGGTAAAGTAGATCCTACCATCTTCGCAATAATTACAGTACCAATTAAAGATAATGATACAACTATAGATAAATTAATATCCTTATACATAAAATATATCCTTAAACCATTAGCGATAGCTAATACAAAACTTACAATAAGAGATATCCTAAATTCTTTCCAAATAACTTTAAATATATCACTTAGTTTTAATTCATTTACAGCTAAACCTCTAATAACTAAGGTAGAACTTTGAGAACCACTATTTCCACCAGTATCCATAAGCATTGGAATAAATGAAACAAGTATAGGAACTGCATCAAATGCATGGTCATATTTTGTAATAATACTACCAGTAATAGTAGCTGATAACATTAAAACCAATAACCACCCTATTCTACTTTTGGCGTGTTGCCAAACAGAAATAGAAAGATACGGTTTATCGTTTGCAACTATTGCGGCCATTTTTTGCATGTCTTCTGTAGTTTCATCAGTTAATACTTCTAATGCATCATCAAAGGTTACTATACCAACTAAATAACCTTCATTATCTAATACAGGTATTGCAATTAATCCATATTTCCTTAACTTATTAGCCACATCTTCTCTATCATCACTTGTTAATGCATAAATAAACTCAGACTTCATTAAATTCGAAATCTTTTCATCTAAATCACTTAAAATTAAATCTTTTGCTGTTACTATACCAACACATTTTTTTCTCTCTACTACATAACACGTATAAATAGTCTCACTATCAATACCAACTCTTTTTATCTTATCCAAAGCTTCTTTAACACTCATATCCTTATTAAGTTCTACAAACTCAACAGTCATGATACTGCCAACACTATCATCCTTATATTGAAGTAAATGATTAATGTCCCTTCTTTGTTCTTTATCTGTGTTATCTAGTAATGAGGTAATTACATTGGCAGGCATTTCAGCTAAAAAATCAACCGCATCATCCGCATACATCTCGTCAATTATCTCAACTATCTTAGATCTACTAAATGACTTAATTAATTTATTCCTTGCATCATTTTCCATATAGGAAAACACTTCTGCCCCACTTCTTTTTTCTAACAACCTAAATACAATACCCATATTAGTTTCATCCATTTCAGAAATAATCTCAGCTATATCAACTGGGTTTCCTTTAGATAAAACTTCATGTAATTCTTTTAGTTTATTTTCTTTTAATAAACTTAATAATAATTCTTTATTCATATTAATTCTCCTTCCATTAAAAAAACTGTCTAAGATACGACAGTCAAATGAAAAGATAATTAAAATTTAATCTTAATTTAAAACATGAAGTATCTTAGTAACTATTAATAATTTATAAAAACTCGGTAATTCATCCATTATTAATCAGCTCCTTTCAATACCTTACTAACCATAACATTTAAATAAAATTCAGTCAAGATTACAAGTTTTCTACAGGTTTTCTTTCAGCTTTTAAATTATTAGTCTTTAAACTTCTCTTATAAAGTTCTTTTTCTATTTCTTCTAAAGAAATACCTTGTTCAACCAATAATACAATTAAATGATATAAAACATCCCCAACCTCTAAAATAACATCATCCTTATTATCCTTTAATGAAGCAATGATAACTTCTGTAGACTCTTCACCAAATTTCTTAAGTATTTTATCCAAACCCTTATTAAATAAGTATGTTGTATAAGATCCTTCTTGAGGATTATTTTTTCTATCTTGAATTGTGTTGTATAAAACTTCAATTTCTTTCATAATCCAACCTCCTAAAAAAACAACTATGTTTACCTGTATGACAAGCTGCGCCATCCTGTTTTACAACTAGTAATATTGTATCTTCATCACAATCTACATATATTTCTTTTACATGTTGAAAATGACCTGAAGTTTTCCCTTTTAACCATAATTCATCTCTACTTCTAGAGTAATAACAAGCTAATTTATTCTTAATAGTATACTCTAATGATTCCTTATTCATATAAGCCATCATTAGTACATCCTTACTACCTTCTTCTTGAACAATACAAGGTATTAAACCATTACCCTTTTCAAAATTAATATCATTTATATTCATAGTCTTACATCAATTCCATTTTCTTTTAATGTTTCTTTAACTTGTTTAACATTTAAAGTACCATAATGAAATAATGAAGCTGCAAGTGCAGCATCCGCTACATCTTCTTTAAATACTCTTACAAAATCATCTAAACTTCCACATCCTCCAGAAGCAATCAAGGGGACCTTACAAACACTATTAGCAGCCTTAAGTAATTCAATATCATATCCATCTTTTGTACCATCCGCATCCATACTAGTTAAAAGTATCTCCCCAGCACCTCTTTCTTGAACTTCTTTAATCCATTCAATGACATCTTTACCAGTATCTACTCTTCCCCCATTAATATAAACATTCCATTTATCACCATGTTTTTTAGCATCTATTGCGGCTACAATACATTGACTACCATAAATCTTACTAGCTTCATTAATTAAATCGGGGTTTTTCACAATAATAGAATTTAATGAAACCTTATCAGCACCTGCCCTTAAAGTATCTTTTATATCTTCTATTGTTCTAATACCACCACCAACAGTAAAAGGAATAAAAATAACCCTAGATACTTTTTCTACTACATCAAGCATAGTATCTCTATTTTCATAACTAGCATTAATATCTAAAAATACAAGTTCATCAGCACCTTGTTCATAGTATTTTTGTGCAAGTTCTACAGGATCACCAACCTCTTTTAACCCAACAAAGTTAATACCTTTTACAACCTTACCCTCTTTAACATCCAAACAAGGAATTATTCTCTTACAATACATATTAGTTTCCTCCTACTTGTATTGCCTGTGGTAAACTCAATGTCTTTTCATACATTGCCTTACCAGTAATTACTCCATCAATATTCATTTCCTTAAGTTTTTCTATATGAGTGATATCCTTAACACCACCACTCGCAATGATTTCATAAGGATAAACTTCTCTTAATGTTTTTAACATTTCATAGTTTGGACCATCTAAAGTGCCATCCTTACTAATATCAGTAAATATAATAGTCTTTACATTTAACTTAATTAAATCTCTTACAAAATCTAGGTAATGAACATCCTCTTTATCAGTCCAACCAGAAACACAAAGCATCTCATCTCTACAATCAACTCCCACAATAATTCTATCCCCATACTTATTTACAGCCTCAATCAATAAATCCTTATTCTTAATTGCGGCAGTACCTAAAGTAATCTTAGAAACACCATTATTTAAATAATAATCAATGGTATTCATATTTCTAATACCACCACCAACATCAATACTTAAATTAGTTATTTTAACTATATCTAGAATTAAATCATTATTAACCAAATGTCCTGATTTTGCACCATCTAAATCAACCACATGTAAGTATTTAGCACCTTCCATTTCAAACTCTTTAGCTATATCTAAAACGCTAGTACCAACCACTGTCTTTTTGCTATAATCACCCTGATATAGCCTTACTGGTCTATTTTCAATAATATCTATCGCAGGTATTATCTTCATACTATCAACTCCTTAAACTTTTCTAATAAATATAGTCCATCATATCCACTTTTTTCTGGATGAAATTGACACCCTATAATATTTCCCTTACGCATTATTCCAGGAATCTTTAAACCTCCATAATTACTATAAGAAATTAAATTATCAAAATCATAGTCTTGTACATAATAAGAATGAACATAGTACATAAACATACTGTTATTTATTAAAGAATCTTCTTTATTTATTTCTAATTTATTAAAACCAATATGAGGTATCTTAACATCAGCTTCCATTAAAACAACCTTGCCTTTTAATAATCCTAGACCCTTAGTTACTTCTACTTCATAACCTTCTTCAAATAATAACTGCATACCTAAACATATTCCTAGAAATGGCTTTCTTTCACTCTCTTCTTTAATCAAATCAACTAAATCATATTTAATCAAATTATCCATAGCCTCTTTAAAAGCTCCTACTCCAGGTAATATTAAAGCATCAACACTTTTAATAACTTCTTTATCATTAGTAATTACACAATCTATAGAAAGTTTATCTAAAGCATTCTTAACACTCTTTAGATTACCCATTCCATAATCAATAATACCAATCATTATATCTTTCCTTTAGTACTAGGCAATCTATCATCTACAATCTTTACAGCTTTTTTTAATGCTTGTCCCAAAGCTTTAAAAATAGCTTCAACCTTATGATGATCATTATCACCATACATTAAATTAATATGTAAAGTAGTTCCACTATTAATCGCAAAAGCATACATAAACTCCTTAACCATTTCTAGTGAAAAACCATTTATTTCATATCTATATAAATCTACGTTATAAACTAAATAACCCCTATTAGATAAATCCAAATCAACTACAGCCAAAGCCTCATCCATAGGAACCCTTGCATAACCATATCTTCTAATACCCTTTTTATCTTGTAGGGCTTCTTTAAAAGCCTGCCCAAGTAGAATGCCGGTATCCTCTATCATATGATGATCATCCACATACAAATCACCCTTAGCCTCAACATTTAAAGTAAACTTGCCATGAAAAGCTAAAAGTGTAAGCATATGATCAAAAAAACCAACACCAGTATTTATATTAGATTCTTGATAATTATCCAAATCAATACTTAATTTTATACTAGTTTCTTTTGTACTTCTTTCTTTACTTGAACTTCTCATAAACTACCTCCATATGTATAATCTATCACACTTAATACATCTTCCATCTCTATTTCACTACCAATAGTTATCCTAAAACTATCATCCTTATAATTTCTAATAGAAATTCCATTAGATAACATATTAGTAACTAACTCATCCTTCATACTAGATTTACCATATATAAAGTTCGCATGTGAAGGATATACAACTAAATCCTTATACTTCCTATTAATTATTTCATTATAGAAATTATCTCTTCTTTTTATAATTTCCTTACTATAAACATCTAATTCTTCCTTATGGTTAAGTATTATTGAACCAATGTATTGTGTAACACTATTTACATTATAAGGTACTTTCATATCTCTTAATGTGTCTATATTACCCTTATTAGATATAATCATACCTAACCTTATACCCGCAACTCCATAAGCCTTAGATAATGTTTTAGTCACATATAAATTTTGATAATTGTCTATTTCATCAACCATTGAACAATCACAAAATTCACCATAAGCTTCATCAATAACTAATGGTATATCAAAACTATTTAGTATCTTTTTAATATCATCCTTAGATACTAATGTACCTGTAGGATTATTAGGATTAGAAAATATAATTATAGACACATTTTCTTCTTTTCCTTTTTTTATAAAATCATCCACATTAAATCCATTATTTAAATCAATTGGATACTTAACCATATCTCCTCCATGAAATGATGTGTAATAGTCATACATACTAAAATCAGGAGTTAAAGTATATAATTTCTTTCCTTCTTTAATATTTAAACCAATAACTAAACCCAACATTTCATCAGATCCATTACCAAATATCACATTATCTTCTTTTATGTTAAAAGCTTTAGAATATGTTTTAGTAAGTAAGTTTGCGCTATTATCAGGATACCTATTAAACAATACTTCTTCTAAATTATCCTTTATCTCATTAATAATATCTTCCGGAAGATTTCTATAACATTCATTTGCGTTCAATAATGTTTTACTTCCATTATTTACTTCATAAGCATCTATAGTTTTCATTTTTTCATCCTTACCTTTACCGCATTAGCGTGACCATGTAGTCCTTCATGGTTAGCTATATTAATAATCTTATCTCCTACTTTTTCTAACGCTTCTTTTGAGTAATGTAGGTAAGAAGATTTCTTAGTATAGTTATCTACATTTAAAGCTGAATAAAATCTAGCTGTACCATTAGTAGGAAGTACATGGTTAGTTCCACCAAAATAATCCCCAATTGATTCACATGTTGTATAACCCAAGAAAACACTTCCTGCATTTGTGACCATATCAAGATATTGTTTTGGTTCTTCACACATTATTTCTAAATGTTCTGGGGCTATTTGATTACTTACTTCAACACATTCTTCTATAGTGTCTAAAACCATTGAAACTCCATAATTTTCTAATGACTTTAGTATTATTTCTTTTCTTTCTAAACTATTAGCTTGAATAAATAATTCCTTATTTACTTCTTCTAAAAGCTTTTCACTTGTGGTTAAAAGTATTGAGCTTGCTTGAGTGTCATGTTCTGCTTGTGATATTAAATCACTTGCGACATATTTTGGATTTGCATTTTCATCAGCGATAACTAATATTTCACTTGGTCCTGCAATCATATCAATATCTACTTTTCCATAGACAAGTTTTTTAGCATTAGCTACATATGCATTTCCTGGTCCTACTATCTTATCTACTTTTTCTACAGTTTCACTTCCATAGGCTAAGGCCGCAATAGCTTGTGCTCCTCCAACCTTATATATAGTGTCTATTCCTACAAGCTTTGCGGTTGCTAGGATATAGGGATTTATTTCATTGTTTTTGCTTGGTGGAGTTGTCATTACTATCTTTTTTACTCCTGCAATTTTTGCAGGTATAACATTCATTAAAACACTTGATGGATATGCGGCTGTTCCTCCTGGTACATAGACTCCAACTTTTTCTAAAGGTAAAACTCTTTGTCCTAAATAAACGCCATTTTCTCTTTGTATTTCATATCCTTGTTTAACTTGTTTTAAGTGGAATTCTTCTATGTTTAAACTTGCTTCTTTCATAGCTTCTAAAAATTTTTTATCTACAGAGTTAAAAGCATCTTCTATTTCTTTTTCACTTACTAGTAAGCTATCTAGTTTAACCTTATCAAACTTTTCTGTTAGTTCATACAAAGCTTTATCTTTGTATTTTTTAACATAGTCTATTATGTCTTGAGTAGCTTTAATAAGCTCTCCAGAAGATTCTATTTCTCTACCGCTTAAGTATTCATTAAACTGTTCTATTGTATCTATTCTTTTAAGCATTTTTGTTCACCACTTTTCCTAAGTCATTTATAAATTGTCTTATTTCATCTCTTTTTAATTTAAAACTTGCTTTATTTACTATTACTCTTGCACTAATGTCTACTATTTCATCATATACAACTAAGCCATTTTCTTTTAGTGTTGTGCCGGTTTCCATAATATCCACAATGCCATCACATAGACCTAGAATTGGTCCTAACTCTACAGAGCCATCAATTTTTATTATTTCAACATCTATTCCTTTTGATGCAAAATATTGTTTTGCGATTTTTGGATATTTAGTTCCTATTCTAATGTGTCCTATTTTTGTGAACGGATTCATTGTTTTTAAAGAAGCTACTATAAACTTACATTTTCCAAATCCTAAATCCATGATTTCATAAAAATCATTGTTTGATTCTAGTATTGTATCTTTTCCAACAACACCAATATCCGCAACGCCGCGTGAAACATAAGTGATACAATCATTTGATTTAACTAGAAAGTAACTGCAGTCTTTTTTTGAATCTTCAAATACTAATTGTCTTCCTTTGTTTTCTAATGATTCTATACCGTATCCTACTTGTTTTAATAACACTAAGGTTTCTTTTTCTAACCTTCCTTTTGTAAGAGCTATATTCAACATTTAAATATCCTCAACTTCTATATTTTGTAAATCATCATTTCTATTTAATCTTACTATCGCATCATTTCTTAGTGTCTTGCTAAGTGAGATTGCTTCTACTATCTTATCTTGTGGATAGTTTATTACTTTTCTTTGTTTGTAATCTAGTTTAGGATTTACTACTTTTAATAGTCTATCTAGCTTTAAAGAAAAACCTATTGCAGGAAGATCTTTATCAAATTTTGATAGTAGATTATCATATCTTCCTCCACTTATTACTCCATGTCCTACTCCACTTACAAATCCTTCAAATATAATTCCTGTGTAGTAGTTTAGTCTTGGTACTTTTCCTAAGTCTATAGTTATATATTTTTGATATCCTAATTTAGATAATGAGTCACACAGCTCTTTGATTTCATTAATTATTTGCAGTTGTTTATCATTAATTGTGTACTTTTTAGCTTCTTCTAATACTTCTAATCCTCCATTTAACCAAGGTAGTTGATTAAAGAATTCTTGTTTGGATTTATCTAAGTTTAGCTTAATTAGAAAGTCATTTAGTTCTGTTAGACTTTTATTATCAATAAGATTTGCAAGCTTTTCTTTGTTTGTATCATCTAGCTTTAAATCTCTGCATGCTTCATTAAAGAAGTCTATATTTCCTAGTTCTAAAGTGAAGTTTTTTTCATCCAATAACATTAATGTATCAAATGCCATTGCTAGTATTTCTAAGTCTGCAGTTTTAGAGTCTTCTCCAATTAGTTCCACCCCTAAATCTGTCTCTTCGTTTTGATTGCCCGCAAAGCTTTCTAAAACAGTAAATACTTGTGCGCAGTATCTTAGTCTTAAAGGAAAATTATCATCTTTAAACTTTGTAGAAACAAGTCTTGCAATAGGTATTGTCATATCTTGTCTTAAAGTTAATATCTTTCCATTTTTATCAAAGAATTTATAAAAGTCTTCTTCATGAATTTCTTCAAATCCTACTAGAAAAGTATTAAAGTATTCAATTGTTGGTGTCATTACTTCTCTATAACCCCATCTGTCTAGTAGCTTTTCTAAATTAACTTGTAGTTGTTTCTTTGCTAAACTTTCATCTAGAATTAAATCTTTAGTTCCTTCAGGTATTTGATATTTATTCATATGTCCTCCTTATATACAAAAAACTTCCATCCAAAGGACGAAAGTTTTACTCACGTGGTTCCACCTTAATTTACTGAATACTCAGCCTCATCGGAAACAATCATTTCCTAGTGCGATAACGGGCACAAGATTCCGTAAAAGAATACTAATTTCCTCTTTTAAGCTCCAAGATGTGTTTCAATTAAAGTCAATTGTTCTTTTTCACCAAACAAGAACTCTCTACAAATTAAACAATAATCTACTCTTCTTTTCCCTGCTTTAAGTAGATAATAATATCAATAAGTTTAATTGTCAAACGATTTTGTAAGTTTAACATTATATTTACCTTGTATTAGATTACCCCTTTTACTTTAAAGTGATATATAATTAGATGTATAGAAAAAGGAGGATATTTAATGTCAACACCACATAATTCCGCAAATATTAATGATATTGCAAAAACTGTTTTAATGCCTGGAGATCCACTTCGTGCCAAATTCATAGCTGAAACTTTCTTAGAAGACGTTGTTCAATTCAACGCTGTTAGAAATATGTTTGGATATACTGGAACTTATAAAGGAACAAAAATTTCTGTAATGGGGTCAGGTATGGGTATGCCTAGTATTGGTATTTATTCATATGAACTATATTCTCAATATGGTGTAGAAAATATCATCCGTATTGGTTCAGCAGGTGCTTATACAGCTGATTTAAAAGTTTATGATGTAGTACTTGCCAAAGCTGCATATAGTGAATCAAGCTTTGCGAAAACACAAAATGGATATGATAAAGATATTACTTACCCAAGTGAAAGCTTAAACCAAAAACTAATTGATGCAGCTAAAGAATTAAATATTCCAATGCATCAATCAATAATCCATTCATCAGATGTTTTCTATCGTGAAGGTGGAATTGATTATACAAAAAAATTAGTTAGCGAAAAAGGTTGTACTTGTGTAGAAATGGAAAGTTTTGCATTATTCCACAACGCAAGTGTTCTAGGAAAAAATGCAGCTTGTCTAGTTACTATTTCTGATAGCTTTGTGACAAGTGAAGTTACTACTGCAGAAGAAAGACAACATGCATTTACTAACATGATGGAAATAGCTTTAACAGCTTCAAAATAATTAATAAATTGAATATAATACTTTATAAATCTTGTTGTAATAGACAATTTTATAAAAGTAAAGGGTTAGCATAATAAGCTGACCCTTTTTGTCAAATGATTTGTTTTTTTAGCTATTTAAGTATTGTAAATAATCTTCAATACTCATGAGTGGCTTAAAGCTTGATTTAATTTCTTCTAATCTTCCTTTATCATTTATTAAATCAAATATGCTATAAAGTACTATCTTACAAGGTTCTATTAGTCCTCTATTACTATCATCCATCTTGAAATCACACCCATGGAAATTGCCGGAAAAACCACTATATCCAAATTGAACCATTGGATAAAATAAAGAGACATCTCCAACATA
Organism: uncultured Erysipelotrichaceae bacterium; assembly: GCA_964418835.1. Lineage (GTDB taxonomy): Bacteria > Bacillota_I > Bacilli_A > Erysipelotrichales > Erysipelotrichaceae > UBA9076. Next base: position 1,789 of record CAYQNJ010000019.1, on the reverse strand, counting down.
ACCAGAAGCAATACTTAACTCATTACTTATTATTTCTTCTTCCTTTGCAAAATATAACATGTTTTTATATATTAGATTCCCAAGATTTTTATTTGGTATAAATGGTAAATAACCTTTTTCATCTATTATTTCTACATCTCCATTTAACGCCTGAGCGCAGTGTTTACTTGTTTTTGTTAGCTGATTACTTATTTCAATAATTCTGTTGTAATTAAGACTTCTTATATAACATTCATATACAACTTCACTAGGAATAGCATTAATACTCTCTCCACCTTTAGTTAGTATTCCGTGTACTCTTGTCATTTCATTATCCAAAAATGTTTCTCTAAGCATTCCTAATGCACTATTAAATAAAGTAAAGCTATTAAGTGCATTAACTCCTAGGTGAGGGGCTACAGCGCTATGAGAAGCTTTACCTAAAAACTTTATCTTCTTATACATAAATCCAGCTAGAGAAGAATTATAACCAAATGCATATCCTTTTGACATTGAATGTAAGTGAATAATACAATCAACACCATTAAATATACCTTCTTGTAACATATTGATTTTTCCACCAATGTGTTTTATTTTTCCTTGTTTTATTAGATTTTGTCTATATTCTAAATCGACATATTCTTCTGCTGGGGTAAAGAATAAAGTTACTTTTGTACTTTTTAAAACATTTGATTCTTTTAACCCTATTAAAACATAAACCATAATTGCGACTTGACTAAAATGGCCACAAGAGTGAGCAGCATTATCTATCTCATTAGCATTAGGATGATTTTTTGTTACTACTGCATCTAATTCAGCAATTAATCCTATATGAGTTTTACCTTCTCCTATTGAAACACTAAAACCTGTAATCAAATATTCACTAGTAACACTAATATTATGCTTACTTAATTCTTCAATTATTAATTTTTTGGTTTTCACTTCTTTATATCCAAGCTCAGGACTGTCAAAAAGTTTAGATGCAAAAAAATTGATATCTTCTTTATATTTATCAATTATTTTGCTTAATTCTATTTTCTCAAATGGAATGTCTTTCATTTATTTTTTTGTTTTTCTTCTATTTCTTTAAATATATCTATTCTTCTTTGGTGTCTTCCACCTTCAAATTCTGCTTCTAGCCAGCTATCAACAATCATCTTAGCTAGTTCATCACCAACAACTCTAGCTCCAAAAGCAATGATGTTTGTGTTGTTGTGGCGTCTAGAAAGAGATGCACTATATGGCTCAGAGCACACGCATGCTCTTACTCCATTAACTTTATTTGCAGCAAGTGAAATACCAACTCCAGTTCCACAAATTAATATACCTAAATCAACTTCTTTATTTACTACCGCATTACCTACTTCTTCTCCGATTAAAGGATAATCGATTTTTTCTCCTTCATTAATTCCGTAATTAACTACTTCATATCCTTTTTCTATTAAGTGATTTACTATCTCATTTTTTAAATCGATTGCTGCATGATCATTTCCAATACCAATTTTCATATTATCCTCTTTTCTTATTTCCTATTTTATTTTCTCTAGCATAGAAGAATAAATACTGTTGTGCAAGCCCTGCTTTATCTTTAAATATTCTTGCGCCTTCTTCTTTAATCTTCTTCATGCTTTTAACATTATCTAAGTAATACTCATTCATTACTTTAATTACCCAAGTATCTACTGGGAAAGCCTCATCTCTTGAATCACCAAATAGTAATATACAATCAGCAACCTTTGGTCCTACTCCTTGTAATTTACAAAGTTCTGCGTGTGCTTTTTCATATGGTAATGATCTTATAGTATCTAAA
>CAYQNJ010000018.1:0-28288 GCA_964418835.1 uncultured Erysipelotrichaceae bacterium | reverse complement strand
TAAAACTTGAATTTGATGATGAAACTTTTGATGTAGTCACCAGTAACTATGTGTACCATAATATAACTGGCAAAGACAAACAGAGGTTGTTGTTGGAAACATTGCGTGTACTTAAAAAAGGTGGACAATTTGTAATTCACGATCTTATGACTCCAAGACGTTATGGCAATATGGTGGATTTTATTGATAAGTTAAAAGAAATGGGTTATGAAAAAGTAGAAATGTTTGATACGACAAATGGGATGTTTATGAGTAAATCAGAAGCTAAGTTACTTATGTTAAGTGGGTCTATGTTATTAATAGGAATTAAATAATGTGAAAAAAACAATTTACAAATAATGTAAATTTTATCATTGACTTTGAAAATTTTCAGATATATACTTGTAAACATAAAGACAAAGAAAAGGAAAGTAAACTAGAGCTAGTTACAAAGAGATTTCTACATTGGTGAGAGTAGGAAAATAAATGCTAGTAGAAAATGGCCTTGGAGTTGCACATCGAGTGGTTAACCATTAGACTGTGACGGGTGCTCCCGTTAAAGAGCTAGAGTATGATAGTACTTGATGAGAAAATAATCGTGAGGTTATTTTAAAAAAAGGTGGTAACACGTAAGTTTAATGCTTTCGTCCTTAGGGATGGAAGCATTTTTTGTTTAGAAGGGAGATAGAAATGATAGAGATTATTGATGCTAAGAAAACATTCTATGTAAAAAATAAAGAAGTTAAAGCATTAAAGGGAGTTTCCTTAACTATAGAAGATGGGGATATATATGGAATTGTTGGATATAGTGGAGCTGGTAAAAGTACCTTGATAAGATTAATTAATGCCATAGAAAAACCAGATAGTGGACAAGTTTTAATAAATGGTACTGATATTAATAAGTTAAGTGATAAAGACCTTAGAAACCAAAGAAAAAAAATAGGTATGATATTTCAAAACTTTAACTTATTAAATAGTGTAAATGTTTATGAAAATATTGCTGCACCTTTAAAAAATCATACAGGTTTATCTAAAGAAGAAATTGATATAAAGGTTAAGGAATTATTAAAACTAGTAGATTTAAGTGATAAGGAAAAAGCTTATCCTAATCAATTATCTGGTGGTCAAAAACAAAGAGTCGCAATCGCAAGAGCATTATCTAATGATCCTGAAATACTACTTTGTGATGAAGCCACAAGTGCATTAGATCCTAATACTACAAAATCTATTCTTGATTTAATTAAAGAAATTAAGAAGAAGTTTAATATAACAGTTGTACTTATTACTCATCAAATGGAAGTTGTTAAGTATATATGTAATAAGGTTTCTGTAATGGATGATGGATATATAGTAGAACAAGGTGATTTAGTTTCTATATTTACTAATACTAAAACAGATATTGCAAGAGAGTTTATTTCTCAAACAATACATCAAGATGGAGTAATAGATAAACAAAAAGAATTAAAACAAGATTTCTATAGATTAAACTTTATTGGAGAAAATGCAGATCAACCTATCATTTCTTCAATGTTAAAGAATCATCTTGTAAGTGTAAATATATTGTTTGGTAGTATAGAGAAACTTGCGGAAACTACCTATGGTAACTTAGTAGTTTCAATAGATGGTGATGATAAAGATGTTCAGGATTCAATTGATTTTATTAAAGAGAAAGGGGTATTAGTAGAGGTGATTAAATATGTTGGATGAATTATTAGTTAGTCTTGCAAAGTTTGGACCTACATTAATTAAAGCTTTTAAAGAAACACTTATTATGGTTTCTATATCAGGTGTATTTGCGACTATTCTAGGTACTCCTATAGGAATAGTATTAGCTGTCACAAATGAAGGTGGTTTATTAGAGAATAAGGTTGTTTATTCTATATTATCTAAAATTATTAATACATTAAGGTCAATTCCCTTTGTAATATTGGTTGCGTCTATTCCTTGGTTAGTAAGGTTAATTGTTGGAACAACAATAGGTGTTAAAGGGGCAATTATTCCATTGATATTTGCAAGTTCTCCATTTCTATCTAGGCAAATAGAGTTAGCTTTATTAAAGGTAGATAAAGGGGTAATAGAGGCTTATCAAGCAATGGGGTTTAGTAATATTGATATTATTTCAAAGGTTTTATTAAAAGAAGCAAAGGGTGGAATAGTTCAGGCTATTACATTATCAATTGTTAGTTTAATCGGTTTCTCAGCTATTGCAGGTACAGTTGGTGGTGGAGGACTTGGTGATTTTGCGATTAGATATGGATACAACATGTTTAATGGATATCTAATGTTTATTACCATAGTTATTATTGTTTCATTGGTGTTTATTGTTCAATGGATTGGGGATCAAGTATATAGAAGGGTTATTCATCAATAGGAGGATAGAAAGATGAAAAAGTTATTAATTAGTTTAATTGTTAGTTTGTTAGTGTTAAGTGGATGTTCTAGCAGTACTTCTAGTTCAAATGATGAACTTAAAGTTTATAAATTAGGTGTTAATGGTACTGAACACTTAGTTTGGCAAGATGTTAGTGATAGATTAGAGGAGTTTGGAATTAAGTTAGAGATAGTTGAATTTGCGGATTATGTTCAACCTAATAAAGCTTTAACTGATGGTGATATTGATTTAAATGCATTTCAAACAGTTAATTATTTTGAAAATTTTACAAAAGAAAATAACATTACTAATCTAAGTGTTTTAGGTTACACAGTTGTGGCTCCTATGGGTGCTTATTCTGATAAGGTTAAAGATTTAAAAGAATTAGATAAAGAAAAGACTTTAAAGGTTGCGATTCCAAATGATACTTCTAATGGTGGTAGAGCTATAAAGTTTTTAGAAAAACTTGGTTATATAGTTGTTGATCCAAGTGTTGGTAATCTTCCTACAGTTGTAGATATTACTGAATATAAACAACCTTTAGAAATAGTTGAAATGGCTGCAAATCAAATTCCTGCATCTCTTCCTGATTTAGATTTTGCGATAATTAATAATGGTGTAGCGTACCAAGCTGGTTTAACAATTAAGGATGATGCGATTGTTTATGAAAATCCAGATGATGCTGGTATGGATAATTATTACAATATTATTGCTGTTAGAAGTGATGAATTAGAAAATCCTGATTTTAAAAAAGTGTTGGAAGTTTATCAAACAGAAAGGACAAAAGAAAAATTGATTGAACAATATGGTGGACAATCAATTCCAGTGTGGTAATAGATATGAGTTATAAGGATGAAATTAGAAGTTTTATTGATGAAAATATAGATGTTTATAAAGAACTTGCATTAGATATACATAGAAATCCTGAAGTTAGTAATTATGAATTTCATGCTTGTGAAGTATTATCTAATCAACTAAAAAAAGAGGGTTTTGATGTAAAGATTGATGTGGCAGGGCATAGAACTGGTTTTAGTGCAGTTTATAAGTCTAATAAACCAGGACCTGTAATAGCGTACCTTGCGGAGTATGATGCTTTAGTTGGTATAGGTCATGCTTGTGGTCATAATTTATTTGGGGCGAATGCTTCTCTTGGGGCTTGTGCTTTAAAAAGTGTTATTGATAAAGTAGGTGGAGAAATTAGAGTATATGGTACTCCTGGTGAAGAAGGAGGAGAGAATGGTAGTGCAAAAGGAAGTTTTGTGAGAGAAGGTTTCTTTAATGATGTTGATGTAGCACTTTGTGCTCATCCTTCTATAATTAATGCTCCTACAACAACCTCTTTAGCAAATGATCCTGTTGTAATTAAGTATTATGGTAAACCAGCGCATGCTGCTGGTAGTCCTGAAAAAGGAATAAATGCATTAGATTCAATTATATTAGTATTTAATGCAATAAATGCATTAAGACAACATTTAACTGATGATGTTAGGATTCATGGCATTATTACTTCTGGTGGTGATGCACCTAATATAGTTCCAGAGTATGCGGAGGCTAAATTCTATCTTAGAGCTAAAACAAAAAAGACTGTTAGTGAAATAAGAAGTAAGGTGGAAAAGATAGTAGAAGGTGCTGGATTACAAACAGGAGCTAAAGGTAGTATTGAGTCTTACCAAAATATAGTTGATGATACTATTACTACGCCATTACTAGATGAAATATATTTTAAGAACTTTGAAAAATATGATAGTGATATTGATTACAGTGAAAGAAGTGGTGCTGGTTCTACTGATGTTGGAAATGTTTCTTATGTAGTTCCTACAATTCAACCTTATTTTAAAATATCAAAGACTCCTGTAGTAGGTCATTCTGCGGATTTTAGGGAAGCATCATGCAGTGAATTTGGTTTAGAGGCTATGAGAAATTCTTCTTATGCTTTAGCTTGTACAGCATTAGATTTAATACTTGAAGAAGCTTTATTAGACAAAGTTAAAAAACAACATAAAGAACAATTATCAAAAGTAGAATAAATTATCGTTGTGAAAAAAAGAGTGTACATTGTACATTCTTTTTTTATATAAAACCATTTTAGAATTATATTAAATATTATTATTTAACAGTTAATAAAAAAACATACGATTACTTATACACTTAAATAAATTTGTTTTATTTCGTTGTAAGTGTAAAGTAATTTCTTCATCTTTGAAGTAACATCATTAGGTTTGGTTGTTTCAAAACCACCAACTTTATTTGATATTTTCTTATTTATTCCTAGATATTTCTACCTTTTGTTTCGTTCCTTTAATTCTATAATCATTTAATACTTCTAAATCAAAATTTTGTTTTAATATTTCCACTGTAGTGTATTTATCTTGTAAGTTAATTACACCAATTATACTTGAGTCAATATAATTACTTAAAGAACCAACTATATCAATAAGTCTAATCTTATCTTTCTTGCCAGCTCTTATTATTAATGTGGTAGTGTGTTTTTGTTCTTTAGTTTTTTCTAATTTAGTATTTAATGTTTTATTTTCATTCTCATATATATATTCTTTTGAGTTATCTAATATATATTCTACTACTTCTTGATTATCTGTTTTAGAGATTAAAGATATAGAAATACCAGTATCTTTTAATCTTCCGCTTCTTCCACATCTATGAATATATGTATTTATGTTTGTAGGAATATCATAATTTATAATGTGTGATACATCGCTAAAATCCATTCCTCTAGATATGACATCACTTGCTAGTAAAACTCTTATATTTCCTTGTTTAAATGATTTATAAATATTTGTTCTTTTCTTTTGATTCATATCACCATGTATTAAATCAACTAAAATATCTTCTTGTTTAAGTAAATCATAAACATCACTACATTCTTGTTTGGTATTAAAATAAACAATAGTTGATTTAATGTTTGAGTTATTTAATATAGATAATAAAGTTTTATATTTATTACTTGTTTTAAGAAAGTATTGGGATATGTTAGTGTTTACTGTTTTAGGTTCATCTATTATTACTTTTTTTAATGGTTTGTTAATATAGTTGTCGTTGATTGTTGCGCTAAATAGTGCAGTTTGTGTTGAAGGTAATAAAGATATTAATTCATCTAATTGATCTTTTAATCCAAGTGAATTAAAATCATCAGCCTCATCAATAATAGTTAATTTAAGTTTATCTAGTTTTATATTATTAGATTTAATGAGTTCTATTATTCTTCCAGGAGTTCCGATAATAATATGTGGTTTATGTTTTAATTGATTAATTTGTGTATTATAGTCTTCTTGTCCAATTAGTAAAACAATATTTATTTTATGAAAGCTTGCTAGTTTTTTTGCGACTTCATTTATTTGTAAAGCTAGTTCTCTTGTTGGTGTTAATATTATTGTTGATGTGAAATTATCATTAAATGAAGATATATTTAATGCTGGCAAAAGAAATGACAATGTCTTACCACTTCCTGTCTTAGCTTGAACCAAAAGATTTTCTTTATTTAATAGTAAAGGTATTACTTTTTCTTGTACAAGTAATGGTTCTTTAAAGTTTAATTTGTCTAAGGCAAGAAGTAGTTCTTCTTTTAAGTTATAATTTTTAAATTTATTCATTAAACAAGTATACATCTAAATAACCTTTAATCACAAGTTATGATAAACTATTTATGAAAGAGGAAGTTTATGTTTAATGAAACAATAGTAGCGATATCTACACCAATGCAGGAAGGTGCTATATCTATTATTAGATTAAGTGGTCCTGATGCTTTTAATATTGTTGGTAAAATGTTTAATAAAGATTTAAGTAATAAGGCTAGTCATACAATTACTTATGGAATGATATTTGATCAAGATGGTAATGATGTTGATGAAGTTTTAGTTAGTATATTTAGAAGTCCAAAGAGTTATACTACTGAAGATGTTATTGAGATAAATTGTCATGGTGGTGTATTTATAACTAGAGTAATTCTAGGTTTATGTATTGGTTATGGCGCAAGAATTGCAAGACCTGGTGAGTTTACAGAAAGAGCTTTTTTAAATGGTAGAATTGATCTAACACAAGCTGAAGGTATTAATGACATAATTAATGCGAGTAATAAAATTGATGCTAGAAATGCTATTAGTTCTATGAAGGGTAGTGTTACTAGATTAATTAATCCGTTAATTGATGATTTACTACAAATCATTGCAAATATTGAAGTTAATATTGATTATCCAGAATATGATGATGTTGAGATGTTAAGTCAAAATACTGTTTTACCTATGGCTAAAATATGGAGAAAAAAGATTGATGAAATAATTGTAAAAGCACAAAATTCTATGGTTATTAAAGATGGTGTTGATACTGTTATATTAGGTAAACCTAATGTAGGTAAGAGTAGTTTATTAAATGCATTATTAGAAGAGGATAAAGCTATTGTTACTGATATAGAAGGTACTACAAGGGATTTAGTTGAAGGTAGAATTAGATTAAATAATATTACACTAAATCTTATTGATACAGCAGGTATCAGAGATACTGAAGATAAGGTTGAACAAATAGGTATAGCTAAAAGCTTAGATGCTTTATCTAAGGCACAACTAGTTATTGTAGTGCTTGATGGGTCTAAGGAGTTAGATAAAGCAGATAGAAAGTTATTAGATATTACTAGTGATTATGATCGTATTGTTGTCTATAATAAATCAGATATAAAAAGAACTGATAATTTAAGTGTTTCTGCTTTAAATAATGATGTGGAAGAATTGGTTAAGGTAATAGAGGCTAAGTATGAGACACAAATATTAGCTAGTAATGAAAGTATTTTAAATAATGAAAGACAAATAGGTTTAGCTATATCTTCAAGAAGCTCTATGGATAATGTTATTGAGATGTTAGAAAATGATGTAGAACTTGATTTAGTCACAATTGATTTACAAAATTCATATAATTCATTGAAAGAGATTATAGGTGAATCTTCTAGGGAAGATTTAATTGATGCTTTGTTTAGTAGATTTTGTTTGGGCAAATAAGTATGGATGTATTTTTAAAAAGATTACTTTCAATATTTATTGATAGTGTAATTGTTTATATACCGTCATTTATAATAAAAAAGATTATAGATATATTGTTTTTATCTGAGGTTATATTGGTTAATGGTGATAATTCTTTTATAGATAAATTTATATTATGGGCATATGAATATATTATTTTTATAATTATATTTGTTGTTTATACAGTTTTTATGGAGTATAAATATAAGAAGACTATAGGTAAAAGATATACAAAATTAAAATTAGTTTATGAAAGAAAAACCACTTTAAAAATAGTAATTAGATCTTTTATTAAAGCTATTAGTATTACTTCATTTTATGGATTTATTAGTGTATGTTCTGGATTAATTATGATATTAATTAATCCAGAAATATCAGTACATGATTATATAGTTAGGAGTAAGGTATGCGTGAAATAGGTTGGTTAGATAGCCATGCTCATATATGTGGGGAAGAGTTTAAGGATGATTTAGATGTGGTAATTCAAAATGCAAAAGATAGTGGATTGACTAGAATAATGATAATTTGTAGTAGTTTAGATCAAGTTGATAAGGCATTAGAGCTAGCAAATAATGATGATATTTTTGATATGGCTGTAGGATTACATCCAATAGATCAAAAGGATATTACTGGTGAAGATTGGAATAGATTTTATCAATATGCACATAATGAAAAGGTTGTTGCGATTGGTGAAATTGGTTTAGATTATTATTGGCATAATGATAATGTTCAAGAACAAAAGGAATTATTTATTAAACAAATTAAACTTGCGATTGATCTTAATAAACCTATTATTGTTCATTCTAGAGATGCCTTACAGGACACCTTTGATATTATGAAAGAGTATAAAACAAATGGTGTAATGCATTGTTATTCGGGTAGTTATGAAATGGCTAAAGAATTTAGTAAGCTTGGATATTATATTTCTTTAGCTGGTACTGTGACATTTAAAAATGCAGTTAAACCAAAAGAGGTTGCGACAAAGATAGACTTAGATAAGTTACTAATTGAAACTGATTGTCCCTATATGACTCCAGTTCCGTTCCGTGGTAAAAGAAATGAACCAATGCTTGTAAAGCATACCGGTAAATATATTTGTGGTTTAAGGAATATAGATGAGGATGATTTTAAGAAACAAATTTGTAGTAATTATGATAATTTGTTTGTTAAATAGTGTATATTCTTTAACAAATCAATTAATTAGTAAGAGTATTTAAAAATTTAGTAAATACACTTTATTTTTTAAAAGGTTATTGTTATAATGATTAAGCGAACAGTAGTTCGTATAGTGGAGCATAAACATTCCCCGTAAGTGTCCACTATGAGATGTTGTGCACATTCCCCGTACAACATCTTTTTTGTTATAATGGAAATATGAAAATTAAAGAAGTTATTGTTGTGGAAGGTAAAAATGATACTAATACTCTTAAGAGTTTTTTTGAGTGTGATACTATAGAAACTCATGGAACATGTCTTAGTGATTTTACAATTTCTTTAATAGATAAAATAAATAAAACTAGAGGAGTTATTGTACTTTGTGATCCAGATAGTCCAGGAGATTATATAAGAAGTACATTGAATGAAAAGATAAAAGGATTGAAGCATGCTTATATTTTAAAAGAAGATGGGAGAACATCTAAAAAAGTAGGTATAGAACATGCGAGTAAAGATGTATTAGAAAAAGCTTTGAGTAATGTTATTACATATGGTGATGTTAAGGGTAATGTTACTATGAATGATTTGTTTGAATTAGGGTTAAGTGGAAAAGATAATAGTGAAGAAAAAAGATATACTTTAAGTAAGTTTTTTGGTTTGGGTAAAGCTAATTCTAAAACTTTATTAAAGAGAATAAACATGTTAGGTTTAACAGTAGAACAAATTAAAGAGGTATTATAATGATTGCTACAATTAGTAGAACAAATGAAATTGTTAAAAAGTACAATTTAAAAATAAAAAAGGGCTATGGTCAAAACTTTATAATAGAACCTAGTATTGTTTCTAAGATTGCTAAATTGTCTAATTGTGAAGGTGTGGGGGTTATTGAAGTAGGTCCAGGTATTGGAGCCCTTAGTGAACAATTAGCACTTCTTGCAAAGAAAGTAGTTTCATTTGAAATAGATAAAAGTCTAATTCCTGTTTTGAAAGATACATTATCAGAATATGAAAATGTAGAAGTAATTAATGAAGATTTTTTAAATGTTGATTTAAAGAAGGTTAGTGATGAGATGATTAAAGAATATGGTAAGGTAGTTGTTTGTGCAAACCTACCTTACTACATTACTACTCCAATCTTGTTTAAAATATTTGAGAGTAATACTGATATAGATAGTATTACAGTTATGATTCAAAAAGAGGTTGCGGATAGATTTAGTGCAAGTGTTTCAAGTAATGATTACAATGCACTAAGCGTTATTACACAATATTTATATGATGTTAAGGTTGTGATGAAGGTTAGTAAGAATGTATTTAATCCTAAACCAAAAGTGGATTCTTCAGTAATACAATTTAATAAGAAAGAAGTTATAGAAAATATTAATAGAGACAAGTTCTTTACTTTTGTAAAAGCATGTTTTAAACAAAGAAGAAAGACATTAAATAATAATTTAAGAGAGTTTATAGAAGATAAGGATATTATTGAAAGCATTTATAATAAGAGTGGGATTGATAAAAATATCAGAGCTCAACAAATATCTTTAGATAAGTTTATAGAACTATATAAGGTGTATGAGGAACTAGTATGAGAGAGAACGCATATGCGAAAATTAATTTGAGTTTGGATGTTGTTGGTAAAAGAGATGATGGATATCATGAATTATCTATGATAATGGTTCCCTTATATTTTTATGATGTTTTAGAGATGAGTATTTCAGATGATATGGAGATAAATCAAAACATAGGTTATATTCCAAAAGATGAAAATAATACAGTTATTAAAGCAATAGAAGTAATGAGGAGAGAGTTTAATTTTAAAGAGAATTTTAAGATTGATTTAATTAAACATATACCTACTCAAGCTGGTTTGGCTGGTGGTAGTGCTGATGCGGCTGCGGCTATGAGGTTAGTTAAAAAACTACTTAAATTAGAAGTTAGTAATAATAAAATGATTGAACTAGCAAAAAAAGTTGGAGCTGATGTACCATTTTGTTTTATGAATAAACCAGCGATTGTAAGTGGTATTGGTGAAAAATTAGAATTCTTTGATTTAGATTGTGATTTTCATATTCTTTTAGTTAAACCTAAGAAAGGGATATCTACCAAGGTTGCTTTTTCTAATTTAGATTTTAATAAGTGTGAACATCCTGATATTAAAAAAATGAAGGAAGCTTTAATTAGTAATGATTATGATGGTGTAATAAGTAACTTAAAGAATTCTTTAGAACAACCTTCATTTATGTTGGTGCCTCAAATAAAAGAAATTAAGGATGAAATGATAGAATTAGGAATGGATGGGGCATTAATGTCTGGTTCAGGATCTACAGTTTTTGGAATTACAAAAGATTTAGAAACTCTAGAAAGAGTTAATAATCATTTTAAATCAAAAAAATTATTCACAAGAAAAACAGTTATAAAAAAATAGGGAGAAACATGAAAAAATTACTTTTAATTGGAAGCTGGACGATTCTGTTAATTATTGCGGTTTGGTATATTATGAATATTGAGTTTAATGATAGACCAAATGAAATTATTCTGGCAGTAATGATATTTGTTTGTTTATTATATGTTTCTTATACAAATTATAAGAAATAAAAAAACTATGGAAATAATCCATAGTTTTTGTTTGACTAACTTGTAACTTTAATATAAATTAAGCGATTTAATTAATTATAGTTTTACTACGTTAGTTGCTTGTGGTCCACGATCACCAGTAGTTACTTCAAAAGAAACTTGTTGACCTTCATCTAGTGATTTAAAGCCTTCTCCTTGAATAGCTGAGAAATGTACGAATATATCTTGACCTTCATCAGATGTAATAAATCCGTAACCTTTTTCTGCATTGAACCACTTAACTTTACCTGTACTCATTTTGTACCTCCATAATTGTTGTAAACCGCCGTAAATCTTATCTCCCTTAATGATAGTTTTGATAATGTAACGCTAGAATACTTTGTCAATATATCATGTAAAAAAATAAATGTCAACTAATTGACGTGTTTATAAATTTGTTTTAAAACAGTTGATATATTTAGATAATAGGTATAATATTAACTTAGTTAGCAAAAGCTAACCATAAATGCAATGTATCCACACTGTGTTTAATATCGCATATATTGTGTAATCAAACCTTTCATATAAATTATTCATTTAATATTACACAACATTTATGCTTTCCAGGGATTTTATTATTTGATGAAGTCCGATCTCCTAAAAACCAACAGTAATTGATAATTATTGTTGGTTTTTTTCTTTCAAGGAAACAAGTGAGGTAAAATCTATGAAATGTGTGTATATATCTTTAGTAGTTATCATAATTATTTTATTTTTAAAGTTTTATTGATTTATAAATATATTTATAATATACTTTTTAAGTTAGTGTACGCTAACTTAAGGAGCTTATGAAAAAGTATATATGGTTAAATCCGGTTGTAATTGAAGCTTATGACATTATTGATTTAGAATTGGAACTTAGTAAAAGAGGGTTTAATATCGTGAATCCTTCATTAGATAATGCTAAAATAGTATTAGACAAATATGAAACTGAGATAAAGGGATCTGAATGCACTATAGTTGATTCAAGATGTCCATTAATCACAAAGCATTTAAAAGAAAAAGGAATAAATGCTCAATATTCTAAAACAGATCCAATTTTAATTCATATTGCAAAAGAATTGTCTAGTAGAATAGATTTAATAGATGCAGTTAAATATATCATTACTCCTTGTAAAGCATTAAAGGAATATGGGAATAGATTATGTCTAAGTAATATTACATTCTTAACTTGGGATGAATTTATAAATCAGACTAATATCAAACTTAAGAGTAAAAAACTAAGTAATAGTCCAATACCATTTGGTTTCTTTGATTCATTAAGGGTTAATGTGAAAAATGTATCTAAAAGTAATATTGATGACATAACACAAGAAGTTGTAGATTATTATGATTTAATTGAAGGCTTATATTGTGAAAATGGTTGTCACAATGGAGATGGGGTGGAAAGTATTGGTAAATAAAAGAGTTAAGACAATTATTAGTGTATTAGTTATTGTTGTTATTTGGGGTATTGTAAGTAATCTTAATATTTATAGTGAATATCTTTTACCATCACCGTATAAAGTGTTAGTTAGATTTTTCAATCTATTATCTAATAAGGTCTTAATCACAAATGTTCTTATAAGTCTTCAAAGAGTATTTACTGGTTATTTTATTGCATTAGTTTTAGCAATAATATTTGCAATTATTTCATTATTATATCCAGGTTTGATGGAGTATTTTGATGGGATAATTCAATTCTTTAGAAATGTTCCTCCTTTAGGGTTAATACCATTACTTATTTTATGGTTTGGAATAGGGGAGAAATCTAAATTAATAGTAATTATATTGGCATCATTCTTTTCAATGTATTTAAGTATTGAAAAAGGATTTAAAAGTACCGATATTAAGCTTATTGAAGTTGGAAAATCTTTCGGCTTTAATAAATGGAAAATTTTTAGAAAGGTAATTATACCTAGTTCAATTCCAGATGTACTTGTAGGAATGAGAGTAGGTATGGGCTATAGTTATAGAGCAATAATCGGTGCTGAAATGATAGCATCAAGTAGTGGTCTTGGATATATGATAAACTTTGCAAGATCTATGTCCCAGACAGATATTGTGATTTTAGGGATTATTGTAATAGGTTTATTAGGTTATTTATGTGATTTAGTTTTTAAGAAATTAATTGATATTTTATTAAAGGATACTAAAGGTTATGGATGGAATTAAAATAAAAGATTTAGTAGTTAACTATGATAATAAATTAACCGTAATAAACAATATTAGTTTAAATATTAGAAGTGATGAAATTACTATTGTTTTAGGGAAATCAGGTTGTGGGAAAACCACTTTATTAAGAATGATTAAAGGGATAGAAAAACCAACATCAGGGAATATAGAAACTAATGGCTTGAATATATCTTATTTGTTTCAAGAACCTAGACTAATGCCTTGGTTGAATGTAATGGATAATGTTACATTTGGATTAGATAAAAAAGATATCGATAAGAATAAAATAAATGAATTATTGTCTTTAGTTAATATTGAAAAGTTCAAAGATTATTATCCATATCAATTATCAGGTGGTATGCAAAGCAGGGTTTCTTTAATAAGAGCTCTTGCGGTTAATTCAGATTATATATTAATGGATGAACCATTTGCGGCTCTAGATTATTTCACTAGAGAATCATTACAAAATGAGCTTCTTAAAATATATGAAAATACAAAAGTAGGTATTATGTTTGTGACTCACAATATTGATGAAGCTTTAAAGTTAGGAAATAGAATATTAATTATGTCTAATGGAGTTTTTAAGGATTCTTATGAGATATATGATAAAAATAGGGATTTATTAAGTGATAAATTTATTGATTTAAAAAGAAAAATTATAGAAAGTATAAAGGAATGAAAATGAAAAAATTATTAATTGTATTATTAGCAGCATTAATGTTAGTAGGTTGTGTAAACACAAAAGTTGAAGATGAAAATATAACAACTGAAGAGGTAACAACAGAAGAAGTAAATTCAGAAGAATCAAAAATAAGTGTTGATAAATTAGTTTTAACGTATGTAACATCACCTTTAAATGTTCCATCAATTATTGATAAAGTAGAAGAAGTTACAAAAAACAGTTTTGAAGGTGTTGATGTTGAATATGCAGAAATAACAAGTGGTTCAGAACAAACTCAAGCATTAGCTTCAAAGGATGTACAAATATTACATGCAATAGGTGGATCTTCTATTGTGGCAGCTGCAGCAGCTGGTGCAGATATAAAGATTATTAATATGTATAGTAGAGCTCCAGAGGCTTTTACAATGTATTCTAAAGATGAAAGTATTACTACACCAAGTGCTTTAAAGGGTAAAACAATTGCTGGACCTTTTGGTACTAACTTACATGAATTATTAGTTGCTTATTTAAAAACTGAAGATATGTCATTAAGTGATGTTAATTTTGTGAATATGAGTATACCTGATGCTTTAGCTGGATTAGATGGTGGTAGTGTTGATGTAGCATTACTAGGTGGACCTGCTGGTTATAATGCTGATCAAGCTGGTTTCCATAAAGTTACTGATGGAAAAGGTTTAATTGAAGCTGTAATTGCAGTTGCGACTAGTGGTGAATATTATGAAGAACATAAGGATGTTGTGGATAAGTTTGTTGAAGTACAAAAAGAACTAAGAACAAAGATGTCAGAAAATCCAGAAGAAGTTAAACAACTTGTAATGGAAGCATTATCTTTAACATCAGAGGCATATGATTCTATGTATCCTCAATATGACTTTACTTTAGAAGTTAGTGATAAAGATATTGAGGGATTACAAAAGACTGCAGATTTCATGTTTGAAAGTGAAATGATTGAAAAAGAAGTTGATGTAAAAGGATTATTTATATCAAATGAATAATTTGAAATATTATTCTAAATGTGAACTATTAGAAATATCTTATGATGAATTAATCAATAATCATAAAGGTGGAATGGTTGCAGGCGTAGCCTTAGCATATAGAATGCTGGAATTGTTATTTAGTAATATTAATAATATTGATAATATAAACTATTTTTTTACAGGTATAGGTAAGAATGGTGAGGGTGTTATTGATACAATTAAATATATTTTCAAGGATATAGAAATAGATATTGATAATAGTAATTTATTAGAAATAAATGCTCCTGATACACCTAATGGTGGTAAATATTACTTTGAGTTTAAGGATAATATTAATAAATATATATTTATTCTAAGAGATAACCTAGTTAGTGAAGAATTTATGACTGCTAGTAGAGAATCAAAAAAATATACAAAAGATAGTATACCTAGTGAGGTATTAGAAAAACTTATTAATGCTAGAAAAAACCAAGAGCGTGGAGTTCTTAGTTTGAAGTTAGAAGATTTATTTGTATTTATGACTGTTAGTTTATAGAAATATTAGCCCTATATTATTTTAAGTATAGGGCTTTTTATCAATTATATAATCTTTCTTTAGGTTTACATGAAAGTTTAAAAACTATATAATATTAACAAAGGCAGAGAATAGAAACTTATATTTAAATTTATGATAGAGAGTATAGGGTTGGTGGAACTATATATAAATGAATATAATTATGGTCTAGGAGTCGTCCGTTTGATAAGTAAAGCGGGACGTAAACTCGCGTTATGAGTATGAGTGCATACATTGTATGAATTAAGGTGGTACCGCGATTTAACGTCCTTATGGGGCGTTTTTATGTTAAGGAAGGTAAAATTATGAACAAAGGTAAATATTATTTAACTACAGCGATAGCTTATACATCTGGCAAACCTCATATAGGTAATGTTTATGAGATAGTGTTGGCTGATGCGATAGTTCGCTATAAAAGGCAGACAGGATATGATGTATATTTTCAAACTGGTACAGATGAACATGGTCAAAAGATAGAAGATCGCGCAAAGGCAGCAGGTTTAACTCCTAAAGAATTTGTGGATAACATTTCAAGTATAGTGAAAAGTCAATTTGATTGCATGAATGTTTCTTATGACAACTTTGTAAGAACTACAGATGAATATCATGGTGTTCAAGTTCAAAAGATTTTTAAAAAGCTCTATGAACAAGGTGACATTTATAAGTCTGAATATGAAGGGATGTATTGTAAAGAATGCGAAGCATTTTATTCTGAATCTCAACTAGTTGAAGGTAAATGTCCTGAATGTGGTGGTGATGTTTATCCAGCAAAAGAAGAAGCTTATTTCTTTAAGATGAGTAAATATGCTGATAGGTTAATTAAACATATTGAAGATAATCCACATTTCATCCAACCTGAATCAAGAAAGAATGAAATGTTGAATAATTTCTTAAGACCTGGTTTAAAAGATCTTTGTGTTTCAAGAAGTTCATTTAAATGGGGAATTCCAGTAGATTTTGATGATAAGCATGTTGTGTATGTTTGGATTGATGCACTTGCGAATTATATTACTGGTATTGGTTATGATGTTGATGGTAACCATGGTGAGTTATTTAAAAAATATTGGCCTGCTGATGTTCATTTAATTGGTAAGGATATATTAAGATTCCATACTATTTATTGGCCAATCATATTGATGGCTTTAGATGTTGAATTACCTAAACAAGTATTTGGTCACCCGTGGCTATTAGTTGGTGATAGTAAAATGAGTAAGTCTAGGGGTAATGTAATTTATGCGGATGACTTATCGAAGTTGTTTGGTGTAGATGCAGTTAGATATATCATGTTACATGAAATGCCATTTGGTCATGATGGAACAATTACATATGATTTAATGATTGAAAGAATCAATTCTGATTTAGCTAATATATTAGGAAACTTAGTAAATAGAACTATTTCAATGTCTAATAAATATTTTAATGGTGTTATTGAAAATTCACTTAGTTTAGAAGAAATTGATGCTGATTTAATTGATTTGGCAATTAAAACTCCTGCAGAAGTTGAAAAATGTATGAATGAGCTAAGGGTTGCGGATGCACTTAGTACGATATTTACTCTTGCGAAAAGATGTAATAAATACATAGATGAAACAACTCCATGGGTATTAGGAAAAGATGAAACTAAACACGAAAGATTAAAGGTTGTTTTATATAACTTGTTAGAAGGTATAAGGATAATAGGTGTTTTATTAGAACCATTCATGCCTGAAACTTCTAAGAAGATATTAGATAATATAAATACAGATCAAAGGGATTATGAATCTATATTAAAGTTTGGTCAATTAGAAACAGGAATTAAGGTTAAAGAAAAACCGGAAATATTGTTTGCTAGATTAGACTATGATGAAATCATGGCTAAACTAGAAGAAGAAAAGCCTATAGAAATAAAAGAAGAAGTTAAAGTAAAAGAAAAAGAAGAAGAGATTAAATCAGAAGTAAGAGAAATTATAGGTTTACCTACAATTTCTATGGATGATTTTTCTAAGGTTAAGATGGTAGTGGGAAGAGTAACTTCTTGTGAAAAGCATCCTGATGCAGAAAAACTACTTGTTAGTCAAGTTGATATTGGAAAAGGTGAAACTAGACAAATAGTTTCTGGTATTGCATCTAACTATACTGCAGGACAAATGATTGGAAGAAAAGTAGTTGTAATTACAAATCTAAAAAATGCAATTATTAGAGGTGTTGAATCTCAAGGTATGTTGTTGGCTGGTGAAAATGGTGACGTTATTGAAGTTGTCACAATAAATTCTTTACCTGCAGGTACACAAATAAGATAATGAAAACAAGTCTTACGACTTGTTTTTCTATTCTTTAGGTATTTGTAGTCCGTTTAGGAATTCTTGTGCTAATGGATCATTTAAGTCCAATGAATTAAAACTTACTTCAACATAGTTAAATGCATCAGAGTATTCATATATGGTTATTAGGTAATCTATTTCATCTTCCACATAGTATGCATGTTTATATGTTTTACCATTTATTATGATGTCATCTTTCATCTCAACATCTTCAGTTGCATAATCATTTCTGTATAAAAATTCTTCTACAGCAGCATCTAAATCTGGTACTACAAGCATAGAAGTAATATCTAGTCTGTTGTCTAGTCTATCAATACCAAAATCTAGTGTGTTTTTTCCAAATGGATCATCTTTTGTGGCAAACAAATCATAAACTTCATAATCTAAACCTTCTGGAACATATACTAATCCATACACAAGATCTAATGTAGCTGGACCACTTCCAATGTCTCCAGACACAACTTCAATTATTTTAGGTTCTTCACTTACTGTTGGTGTTTCTTCTTTGATTTCTTCAGTTGTTTCTTCGGTAGTTTCAGGTGTAGGAGTTGCTTGAGGCGTTGTTTCTTTATTTCCACAACCAACAACTAAAAGAAGTAAAATAAATAGTATTAGAATTTTTTTCATATTTCCTCCTCCATCTTGTAATTTAATAATAAGATAGTAAATAGTAATATATAACTGACTTTAGGCTAAAAATACCACTAGTTTAGTGGTATTTCTTCGTTTAGTGTAAAGCTATAAATGTATGCTTTAATAGATTTATTAGGATGTATTTTTTTTAGTGAATCAACATAATGCATGATTTGAGGAGTATACATTTGAATTAAAGATTCTCTAGTAACATTTCTATCACTTTTAAAATCTATAATAATTACTTCTTTTTCATCTATTGCAAGAAAGTCGATAATACCATTTATTATTGAATTGTCTTCTTTGATTATAAATGGATATTCATGATAAATATTCATATTTAATGATTTTTTAAATATTTCTGATTTATTAAATGATACTAAACTATTTATATCCTTTTGATTTAAGTCAGTTATTTTTAATATATCTTCTTCATTCCATATCCTATCAGGTAATATTTCTATATATTGATGCATTAGAGTTCCTCTATTTACAGCATCATCATTTCTATTTAAATCAATATCTAATGATAACTCATGACCATCCTTACTTGGTGTAACTACTTCAATTTCTTTTATATCTATGTCCTTATAGTAAGGAAGAGTTGGGATAGGTTTTATTGTTTTAACTGTTTCAGTTTCAAAATTATAACCATATATGAATTCATATTTGAATATATCATTGTTTTCTAATGTGGAACTTATTAAAGATGTGCCTGAGGTATTTGTTTTTACAAAATACTTTGTAAGATTATTTAACTCGAATTCATTAGTAAAAGTATCAACAATATATAACTCTTCTTGAGCTCTAGTTAATGCAACATATAAAAGTCTTATAAATTCTTGTGATGCTTCATCTTCAATTTTTAATGCGATAGCTTGTTTTTGAATTGAGTTATATTTTATGTAATATTTACTATCCACATAATCTAAACCAATTCCTAAATCCGAATCTGTTAAAACAGTATCTATTGTTTCTTTTTTTGAGTATTCAGTAGACCAATAAAATACTACTTTAAATTGTAATCCTTTAGAATGATGTATAGTCATAGCTCTAACAACATTATCATCTTCACCAACACTTATTGCTTCTCCACTTTTATCTTCAGTTTCAAAACTCACTAAGTTTATAAAATCTTTTAAATTCAATGATTTCTTTTCAAAATTAATTGCTTTTTCGTAGAATAAATCAAAGTTAGTTCTTTGTTGGATATCACATTTTTCATTAATAAAATTGTTAATTAATGATATTTTATCTAATAGTGCTGTTATAGATTTAGTGTTATAAATTTCTTTTAAGATTTTTATATCATCTAATAATTTGTGGTTAATATGATATAAACCCTTTAAAATACTTCCATAGTTGATTACCAAATTTGCACATTCTTCATCACACATATCATAAAGAGGAGAAGTTATAACTGACATTAAAGAAATATCATCTGATACATCATCTAGAATCTTTAAATAACTAATTAGAATATGAGACATCCAAGAAGAATAGAAACCAGATTTGTTGTCTATAAAGTAAGGTATGTTTAAAGAATCAAATGATTCTATTAAATAATCTTTGACACTGTGGCTTTTAGTAAGTATTACAAAATCTCTATAATCATATGTTTTAGTTTCAACCATTTCTTTTATTTTATTTGCGATGAAAGAAGCTTTTAATTGATTGTTATTTAATTCTGAATCACTTTCTAATTTTTTTAGTGCATAAAAAATAATACTATTCTTTTTATAGTCCAATTGAGATTCAACACCAATATCTACTGTGTCAATATCTTCATACTTATCGCTAAAACCATCAATATTCATTAGTTTAGAAAATAAAGTGTTTGTGAAAGTTACTATATTTTCTTTTGATCTATAATTATTTTTTAATGAGATAAGCTGATAATTAGGATTATTCATTAAATCTCTCATTATTGAAGGTTTTGCTTTTCTAAAACGATATATAGATTGTTTAATATCACCAACTCTAAATGTGTTATTTCCCTTAGAAATTAAGTTAACTATTTGGTTTTGTATTTCGTTAGTATCTTGAAATTCATCTACTAATATTTCGTCATATTCTAACTTTAATCTTTCTGAAATCATATTGTTGTTTGATGATAATATTTTATATGCGTATTGTTCCATATCATCAAAATCAATACCATTTTCAATTATTTTTAACTTTTGAATTTCTTTACTTGTTAGTTTTGATAAGTCTATTAACTGTTTTACGTGGTTATGCAATTGGTTATTTATACTTACTATTAATTCTGGAGAATATAGGGTAATATTCAACGACTTAATATTTTTGTATATTTTATTTTTTAATTCTTTTTCATAATCATTGAATTTAGAAGCTTTAAAACTTTCTATTTTATTAAACTCAAAAATACAATCTTCATAATTATTGTTTTTTAGATAGTTTATAGATATGTTAATATGATGTTTTAATTTCTCTAGTTTATCTATACTTGATTGTGTTTCAAAACTATGTTCAATTAAAGAACTAATAAGTGTGTTTATTTTATCTTTTATGCCAATCATTTTTTCAATAAGTGACATATAATATAAAGAAGTAATTTCTGTATCGATTTCATTAAAATGTTTTACTTGTTTATATTTATTTAATGATTTTTCATACCACTTTTCTGTATCATAAACTGAATTTGCGGCTTGGACTATTTTTAATACATATTTTTTTAGATTATCTGTTGAATATACATTTTCAGAAAAAAGATTAACTAATGATACTACATCATTATCCTTTGTATAATTTAAAAATACTTTGTCAAAAGCAGTGCTTTTTATATTTTCTACAGTAATATCATCTAAAGTGTTTTTAATCATATCAGGATTTAAATTGATCACATCATAGTATTTTTTTATTATATTTAAACAAAATGAATGAATTGTGGATATTTGTGCAGTATCAAGTAGAATTAGTTGTTTATTAATTTGGTCAATATTTGCATTTGGTTCTTCTAGTTTTTTATTCAATGATTTTGAAAGTCTTTTTTTCATTTCAGCTGCGGCAGCTTCAGTAAATGTCATTGCGACAATTCTATCTAAATCAATTGGATTTTTTTCTCTTGTGCATAGTACTAAAAGACGCTCAACAAGGATTGAAGTTTTACCTGCACCAGCTGATGCAGAGACAACGATATCTTTATTTGTAGTATAAATTGCTTTTTCTTGGTCTTTATTCCACTTCATTGCTGTCTCCTTCAATCATATAAAATATTGGATCTGGGTTTTCTTGTTTACCTTTATATCTACATATAGGTTTATATGGACAATAATTACATCCATTTTCAACAGGTACAGTATCTATAAAACCATTTAATAATTCATTGTAAATCTTTCTATATAAAGTATAGAACCCTTCTTCAATAGTATTGTATTCAAAGTGTAAAGGGATTTTTTTTCTGGAAGGTTTTTTACAACTGTAATATTTAGTTAAATCACTCGAAAGACTTGTAGTATCTTCATTAAATAATATACCTTGAAGTCTATTAGCTTTAACAAATGAATCCTTATTAGTAAATATATCTTTGTCGCCAGTATATTCGGTTATTTTTGTTTTAAAGGAATTATAAAACACTCCCATTGGTTTTTTATTTAATAGATTTACTGCCACAATTAAGTAAGTTATTAATTGTAGTGAAGTACCAATAGAAACATTTTTAGGTTCTAAAGTTGCATTACCAGTTTTATAATCAATTATTCTTAATAGGTCATAAGCTATATCAATTCTATCAATACTTCCTTTAATAATAACTTCACCATTATTTATTTTAAAATTACTAAACTTATATTCTGGATGAACTGGTTTAAATGATGTATCAATTTCCATTTCATTTAAATAAATAAAGTTTGTATAAATATTATCTTTAATACTTTTAAATAATTGGTTTATTAATAAATAATCTTTTGGAAATTTAGCAAGTAATTCTACTTTTAGATCACTTAATATATTGTCAATTTGTGCATTAGTATAATCTTTTCCATATTTCTTAATTAAAGACTCCATAGTCTTATGTACAATATTTCCTATGGTTATATTATCTATTTTATCTTCTCTATTTTCTTTAATGTTTAAACCATAACTTATAAAGTATTTATAAGGACAAGTGAAAAACTGTTCAAAAGATGATACTGAACCATGTAAAGAATTATCTTTAAAGAATAGTTTTCCAGCAGTTTCTTCACTTAACTCATGTTTTGGAAATATGAGTGAGTCAATAGATAATATATCCCACTTTGATGGTTTTCCATATTTTTCAAGTTCAAAAGAACCTTCTATTGATTTTCCACTTAAATCACTAATATGGTAAGAATAAATTATGTTGTTACTGCTGTTGTCGATCCATTTAAACTGTTGGAAAAATTCATTATTTCTTTCTTTAAGTGTTGGATAATTAATACTTGATACATATTTCTCATCAAAAATACCTTTTAATCCATTAAATCCAGGATAATTCTTTGAGGAACACCCTATTACATACGTGTATTTTTTATTAAATACAGGATTGTTTAATTTTGTGACTAATACACCATCACTTATTGAATCATCTATTTTAATTTCTATATTATTTATTGTATATAAAATGGTTTCTATATCTTCTTTTGTGTTAATTTCATTGTAAGTAGATTCAATAATAGACCTAATTTTCTTTAATGTATTAATCTCTAAAGGATTATCAATTGCTAAGTTATTCTTTAAAAAATTGTAAGAATAAATAAGAACATCTTTTGTGTTTTTTATCAATAATATTTCATTTATATAATATTTTATATTTATTAGATTTTCATCTATTTCATTTGATATAAACTCTATTTCATTAGGAGTATTTATATATGTATGTATATAACTAAAAGCTTCTTTGTTTAAAGGTAATAAAGATATAAAATCTATCATAGATTCATAATCTTTTTTTATTATAAAGTTAGTTATTAAAATGAAGTTATTAGCGACTTTTGAGTTTATATTATATTTTAAATTTTGTATAGGTATGTTATATATAGCGAAGACTTGTCTAATTACAGGTATCTGATTCTCTGGATCACAGCATACAAGAATAGATTCTAATGCATTTTCTTTATTACATATGTCTTGTGCAACTGATTCTATTTCTTCTCTATTGTTTAATGCAAATTTTACAGACTTATCTATGTTACTTAAATCAGATAGTTTTATAAGTTTAGCTCCATTACTTAGAAGTTGTTTTATAACATTGTATTCATAAGAATTATTTGTAAAGTAGTCCACAATAAAAACATCTTCAATATTCTCTTTTACTTTATAGGTACTATAGTGTTTTTCATTGAATGGTAAATCAATGATTGTATTAATAATTTGTTTAAGCTCTACTTGTTGGATGTTGTTTTCTGGAAGGGTTAAAGTGTCAATATTATACATTATTAATTCTTTTGTGAAGTCTACTATCTCTTGTATAAATGCAGGATATTGTAACATTTCTTTATATAAGTTTAATTCTTCCTTAATAGCTAAAAGCTTTTTATGTGCTTGTAGTAATAGTAATTCATTACTATATTTATTTTGGTAATTTATATATACATTAAAAGGAATAATTTTAGTATCCACAAGGTGGTTAGTATTGTTTTCTATAAGTAATTTATTTATTAAATCATTTTTTAAGTAATTAGGACATATTATAGTTTTCATGTATATATTCTAACATTAATATTTATCTATTTAGTATTACTTCTTTCTTTAATTAAAAAACTAATATAAATATGAGTAAGTTCATATTGATTTGAATAATTAATGTTTGTAATTTCAGCAATTTTATTAAGACGATAGTTTAAAGTATTCCTATGTATATGAAGTTGTTTAAGGCATTCCTTTATATTACTTGGATTATTTATATAAACCTTTAAAGTTTCATAGTATTCTGTATTATTTATTGAATCAAAATTTTCTAATATATCTAAAGAAGGATTCAATAAATAATCTTTGTTATGAATTAAATATATTAATATATCTAAGGCGTAATCTTCAAAGTAATATATGTTTTGATTATTGTATTGATAAGCTAGTTTTAAAGTGTTGTTTGCTTGAAATATGTATTTATTTATATTTGATAAATTTGTGAAATTTGAAGAAACTCCGCATCTATAATTGTTGTTTATTAGAATTTGATAAAGATGATCATTAGAAAATTCATTATCACTTGCTGTAAGTATTAATAAAGTATTGTCTTTTACTGAATATAAAATATTAAAATTTTCTATTTTATTAATTAGGCTTTTAAAGTCGCTTTGATAATTCGACAATAAATTAGTCGCAATTACTTGATAATAAGATCTTATTGGAATAAGTCTTTCTTTTATAGAATCTTTAACTTGTAAATCTGTTAAGTTAGATGAGAATAATTCATTTGCTATGTATTCTTTCTTACTTAGGTTTTTATATGTTCGTAATCTTTCTTGTTTTAGTATTATTGAAAATGCATCAGAAACTATTTGAAGCCATTCATCAAAATGTTTAGGGTAGGGTTTTGTATCTAATAGGACGGCAATATAACCAACTAGCTCGTTATTTATAAAAATACCGGTAGTTATTCTTGGTCTCTCTTTAAACTAACCTGTATTTATATATATTGTTTTATTAGGATTTTTATTCACATCTTCTATAAGGTTATGATCATGAAAAAGTTTAATAAACTCATACGGAACTCTTGAAGTTTTATTTGGAATATCCCAAACATCATCATTTTGAAGTTCATTAGGATAATCAGGAGCTAGCATTTGAAAAGAAGTATCACAAATGGCTATTGGAAACTTAAAAAACTTGTAAGCACATTCTTGAATACTTAAAATAGATCCTTCTTGGACGGCAATAAACATTTCTTTGTAAAAACTATACTTATTCATATTACCTCCTACATTTGTGAAAATGAACAAATCAAAGTTAATATAATTGTCTCTTTGTTCAACGATTTGTGATTTAGATAATTATATACTTATGTTATAAAAATAACAAGGAGGCTTTATGAAGACAAATTATCCGCATTTATTCAGTGGCTTAACTATTAAGAACATGAGTTTAAAAAATAGGATAGCTATGGCACCAATGGGAACTTTCTCGGAAGAAAGAAATGGTTTCCCTAATGACAAACAGATTGATTACTATAGAGCTAGAGCAAAAGGTGGAACTGGTTTAATTATTATTGAAGGACAATATGTAACTAATAAAACAGACCCATGGATAGATTATGTTACTGTTTCTGGTACAGATGAACAAATGAAAGGGTGGTCTTTAATTTGTGAAGCTGTTCATTCAGAAGGTGCAAAAGTTTGTCTTCAACTAAGTTGTGGTTTAGGAAGAAATGCATTCCCTTTCTCTGATGATGTAATGGTATCAGCATCAGAAGTTCCATCATTTTATTTTCCAGATAAACTTTGTAGAGCACTTACAATTGAAGAAGTAAAAGATATAGTTGCTCATTATAGAATTGCAGCTAGAAATGCAATTGTTGCAGAAGCTGATTGTGTTGAAATACACGCACACAGTGGATATCTAATTGACCAATTTATGACTCCTGCATGGAACAAGAGAACAGATGAATATGGTGGATCATTTGAAAATAGAATGCGTCTGGTTACTGAAATATATCATGCAATAAGAGATGAAGTAGGAGAAGATTATCCTATATTTATTAGAATGGCAGCTGATCATGATTTTGAAGGTGGAAGAACAATTGAAGAGAGTAAGGAAATAGTTAAATACCTAGATGAATTAGGAATTGATGCGTTTGATTTAGATATGGGTTGTTATGAAAGAAAACGTTGGATAGTTCCATCTATTTATACAGGAGATGCTTGTATGATTAAATGGGTAAAACAATTTAAAGATGTTACTGATAAACCGATCTTCACAGCAGGTAACTATACTCCTGAATTAGCAGAAGAAACATTAGCAAATGGTGATGCTGATATTATTATGTTTGGAAGACAATTGATAGCTGATCCTGATACTGCGAATAAATTGCTTGAAGGTAAAGATGAAGATGTTAGACCATGTCTATCATGTAATCAAATTTGTGTTGGTAGATTATATCAAAACAGAGTTATTTCTTGTGCAATAAACAATCAAGCAGTATTTGAAAATGAATATATTTTAAATAAAACAGAAGAGCCTAAAAATGTAGTAATAATAGGTGGTGGACCAGGGGGACTTGAGGCAGCAAGAGTTGCGGCTTTAAAAGGTCATAATGTTACTCTGTATGAAAAAACCGATAATTTAGGTGGTCAATTAATCGCGGCTGGTGCACCGATTTTTAAACAAAGAATTAGAAAGTTCTTACAATGGCAAAAAGTTCAAGTTGAAAAACTAGGAGTAAAAGTTGTTCTAAATAAAACTATAGATTTAAATTCTCCTGAACTTGAAAATGCAGATAGAATAATTGTTGCTGTTGGAGCATCTCCTCTTAAACTAAATACCAAAGGAATTGAAGATGCTATTAATGTTATAGATTTCCATTTAAATCCTAGCTTATTAAAAGGAAATAAAGTAATTGTTGCAGGAGCAGGAGCTTCTGGTTGTGATTGTGCTTTAGAACTTGCTATGGAAGGTAAAGAAGTTATTCTTGTTGAGAAGATGGATGAAATTGCACCAGGTATGTTACTTGATAATAGAAATCCTTTAATATTTGAACTAGAAGACTATAAAGTAAATATGATGCCTTCTTCAACAATAAAAGAAGTATTAAAAGATGGTGTTATTATTGAAAAAGATGGCAAAGAAATAAAGTTAGAAGCAGATTGTGTTATTGATGCTTTAGGAATGAAAGCAAACTCAGAAGAAAGAAAAGCAATATTTAATAAATATGCACCTATTACAGCAACTGTAGGTGATTGTAATAAGGTTGGTCAAATAGGTGAAGCAGTAAGAGAAGGATTCTTTGCAGCTTATTCAATAAACTAATAAATAAAGAAGAATTTCAATTGAGAAATTCTTTTTTTATTTAGGAAATTAGTTTCATATATTATTTAGTATTATATATTTATGGAGGATATATTATGTCTGATAAATTTCAAGCTAAGCCTGAAAAGACAGTTTATTTTAATAAAGAAGCTTTTAAGGAAAATAATTATACAAGTATAAGATGGTTAGGACACTATGGAATGTTTTTAAATAGTAGAGGAACTACTATAATGGTTGATCCAGTAATAGTTGGTTATGATTTACCCTTGTTAATTGAAATGCCAGTAGAGTGTAAGGATATTGATAAGTTAGATGCTATCTTAATAACTCATAGTGACAATGATCATTTAAGTAAAGAAACACTTGAAGAAACTAAAGATGTTACTAACTCTTATCATGGCCCTCATTATGTGTCAGAAGTAATTAAAGAGTTAGGATATGATAATTCTTATGGCAGTGATATTTATGAAAGTTTTAATATTAATAATGTTAATGTTAAATTAACCCCTGCAGATCATGCATGGCAAAATTCAAGTAGTAAATACAATAGGGTTTTTAAACAAGAAGATTTTTGTGGGTTCTACTTTAATACACCTGATGGAAGTATTTGGGTTCCAGGAGATTCAAGATTAATGGAAGAACAATTAAATTTTGAAGAACCAGATGTTATATTGTTTGATTTCTCTGATAATCCTTGGCATATTGGATTTGAGAATGCGATAAGATTAGCTAATAATTATCCTAACTCAATATTAATACCTGCACATTGGGGTACAGTTGACGCATGGGATAGAAATGTGTTTAATGGAGATCCTAAAGATTTATTTGATAGGGTCACTAATCCTGAGAGAATAAAAGTATTAAATCCAGGAGAGGAATTTATATTAAAAAAGGAATAATCTTA
>CAYQNJ010000017.1:0-28745 GCA_964418835.1 uncultured Erysipelotrichaceae bacterium | reverse complement strand
CTTTATTTTAGAGTGTAGAAATATTGAATATATAGTGGTAAACTATTACTAGTTATTTTAATAACAATAAAAAGGAGGTATCATGGCACTATTTTCAAACGATTCTAGACAGTTTAAATTTGATATTTTAAGAGAAATATCTGAAGAAGCTTTTGGTGGATACTTAAGTGAAGACAATATTCATGAGTTTTCAAGAAAACTTTCACCAGGAACAAAAGCAAACTTTAGATGTTGTGTTTACAAAGAAAGAGAAATATTAAGACAAAGAGCTAGGCTTGCAATGGGTAAGATGGCTAATGATGTTTCAGAATATAATCCAAGACAAGTTGTTCAAGTAATTGAAGCAGCGTGTGATGGTTGTACTATAAGAAAGATTAGAATTACAGATAACTGTAGAAAATGTATGTCAAAAGCATGTGTTAGTGCATGCAAGTTTGATGCAATTTCTATGGGTGTTGATAGGGCAATGATAGATTATAACAAGTGTAAAGAATGTAGTTTGTGTGTTAAGAGTTGTCCATATAGTGCAATCGTTGAAACTGAAAGACCATGTTCAGCACACTGTCCTGTAAATGCAATTACATACGATGAAAATGGTATAGCAATAATAGATGAAACAAAATGTATTAATTGTGCACAATGTCAAATCGCATGTCCATTTGGGGCTGTAGAAGATATTAGTTGGATAGTACCAGTAATTCAACTATTAAAAATGAATACACCAACATATGCAATAATTGCACCATCAATACAAGGTCAACTAGAAAATGCAACATTACCTCAAATAAAAAAAGGTATTGAAATGTTAGGATTTAAGGGTGTATATGAAGCAGCAATTGGTGCAGATGCAGTTGCTTATAATGAAGAAGAAGAATTGATTACACATATTGATGAAGGAAAACCTCTTACTACATCTTGTTGTCCTGCATTTGTTAATATGGCAAGAATGCATTTCCCTGAAGTTTTTGAAAATAATGTATCAACATTAGTTTCACCTATGATGGCTATCGCAAGAAAACTAAAAAAAGACAATCCTGGTGTAGGTATTGTATTCATTGGTCCTTGTGTAGCAAAAAAACAAGAAGCAATGGAGCACTATACGTCAGTAGATTATGTATTAACTTTTGAAGAAATTGCTGCTATGTTAATTGCTAAAAGAATTAATTGTGAAGAGTTAGATGTTAAAGAAGAAGAATATCCTTCTATATTTGGAAGAAACTTTGCACAAGGTGGTGGAGTTAGTAAAGCAGTTATTCAAGCTGCAAAGGAAAAAGGTCACGATACATTTACAGGATATTATGCTGATGGATGTTTTGATTGTAAAAAACAATTAATGCTAATTAAAGCAGGTAAGTTTGATTTTGATATTTTAGAAGGTATGAGTTGTCCTGGAGGATGTATTGCAGGCCCTGCAACTATTGAAAGTCCTAATATCATTAAAGGTAGAATGGCTAAGGAAAATATAAAATCAGATAATAAAACAATTGAAAAATCATTAGAATTATATGATTTTACAGATGTTAATTTACATCGATAAGGAGAAAAATAATGGTTAATTTAGATATTTGTATTGGAAGTGCATGTTATGTAAAGGGTTCAAATCAAATAGTTAATATTGTTAATGAACTTCTTGAATCACAAGGGTGGAAAGATAAGGTTACAGTAAAAGGTTCTTTCTGTATGCAAAGTTGTCAAAATAAATATGGTTTAGGCATAAAAATAAATAATACTCCAATTAAAGGTGTAACTTTAAGTAATGCAAAAGAAATATTGAAAGAAGAGATTGGAAATTTGTTATGAGTTTTATCCAATTAACAGAAGCAAACTGTCGTAATTGTATGCGCTGTGTTAGGGTATGTCCTACAAAAGCCATGATATATATGGATCATCAACCTCAAATAATTGAGGATGAATGTATTTTATGTGGTAAATGCTATTTAGTATGTCCTCATGACGCTAAAAAAGTTAATGATAATTTTTCTCAAGTTAAAAGATGGTTGGATAATAATGAAAAAGTTGTGGTAAGTGTAGCACCTAGTTTTGTTGCTGCATGGCCACATTTTTCAAGTTTAAGAAAAGTACTAAAAAACAAGGGTTTTTATGATGTTGAAGAAACCGCACATGGCGCAAAAATTGTTTCCGAATCTTATGCTAAATTAATGGAAGAGCATAAAATGAAAAATATTATTACTACATGTTGTCCTTCTGTTGTTGATTTGATTGAAAAAGAATATGGAGAACTTGTTGATCAATTAGCACCTGTTGTTTCACCAATGATAGCTCATGGAAAAAAATTAAAACTTAAATATCCTGATGCTAAAGTAGTTTTCTTATCACCTTGTATTGCTAAACAAAAAGAGATATATGATTCAAGATTTAATGATAGTATTGATGCAAATATTAGTATGGAAACATTATCAAATTGGATTATGAATGATATAGAAAATGAAGATAAAGAGGATTGGGAAGATTTTATTGGTAGTATCGCAAGAATGTATCCAACTCCTGGTGGAATAATATCAACACTTAAAGCTAGTAAAAACTACCATACTGCAAATGTTGAAGGTATATCAAGAATTAGAAATGTATTAGACGCAATAAAAAATGATCAAGTAAAAGATTATTTCTTTGAGTTAAGTGCTTGTAATGAGTCTTGTTTGGGAGGTCCACTATTAGCACACTTTAAACAAACTCAATGGGTTGGTCAAACTATGATTAGAGAAAATGTAGATATTAATAATAAACTATCTTCAAAAGAAGCACCTTTTAATATATCCACTAAATGGGAAAATAAAACTAAAAATGAAGACATGTTTAGCGAAGAATCTATTAAAGATGTTTTATACATAATGGGTAAAACTACAAAATCAAAGGAACATGATTGTGGGGCTTGTGGTTATGAAACATGTAGAGATAAAGCAATAGCTGTACTACAAGGAAAGGCTGATTATAGATTATGTTTACCAAATGCTTTAGATGTTGCTGAATCTGTAAGTAGTGTAATTATTGAAAATACTCCTAATGGTATTATTGTATTAGATAAATCAAATACTATAAAAGATATAAATAGATCTGCTAAGTATTTATTAGATTTGGAGAATATTGATGTTGAAGGTTTACCTATTAATTCAATACTAGTTGATGAAGAACTCAATAGATTAATTATTTCAGAATCAAACAGTAATAGAACACAATACTATAAGAAATATTATGAACAATATAATAAGACTTTTAATCATGCGATTATGAAGTTAAAAGATAAAGATTATACTATTATGATTCTAATGGATATCACCATAGAAGAAACAAAAGAAAAGGTTTTAAAGGATATGAGGACTTCAACCATTGAAATAACTCAAGAAGTTATTGATGATCAAATGAGAGCGGTTCAAGAAATTGCTAGTTTACTTGGAGAAACTGCTGCAAAGAGCAAAGTAGCATTGTCTAAATTAAAGAAATCTATGGAAAATAGTGATGAATAAGATACATTTAGAATCTGCATGGAAATCATTAAATAAAACTGGTGAGGAATTATGTGGTGATAAGGTAATGATTAAAAGAAACAAGGATTCTTTTGTGATGGTTTTAGCAGATGGTTTAGGTAGTGGGGTTAAAGCTAATATATTATCAACACTTACTAGTACAATAATTAGTGAAATGGTTTATTCAGGTTGTTCATTGGTTGAAGCTGTAGAAACCATTTCTGAGACTTTACCTGTTTGTAAGGATAGAGGAGTTGCATATTCTACTTTTACCATTATTCAAGCATTTTATAATGGTGATGTAAATATAGTGGAGTTTGATAATCCTTCAACTGTAATTATTAGAAATAATGAAATATTAAATATTGATAAATCTTTTATGAATATTAACGATAAAAGTATTAGTGTTAGTAATTATAAATGTGAACCAGATGATTATATAGTATCTTTCTCTGATGGAATAATACATGCAGGAGTTGGAAAAATACTAAACTTAGGATGGAGTCATAATGAGGTTTCTAAATTTTTAGTAAGTCATTTAAGAAAAGATGATAGACCAAAAGATGTCGCTAGGATATTGCTTGCTAATGTAAACTATTTATATGGAGGTTTACCAGGAGATGATTCTACTGTAGCTTGTGCTAAGATATTGCCTGCTAAAGAGTCTATTGTTATGGTTGGACCTCCAAGTATTAAAGAGTATGATAGTAAGGTAGTAGAAAAATTAATGAATGCTAGTGGCTTAAAGATTTGTTGTGGGGGAACCACTTCAAATATAGTTGCTAGGGTATTAGGTAAGACACTTGAAACAGATGATTTGATTTCCATTACTAGTGATGTACCTCCTAAAGGATATATAAAGGGATTGGATTTAGTTACAGAAGGTGTTTTAACATTACAAAAAACAAATAGGTTATTAACTGAATGTACAAAAGATAATGAATTTTTAGATAAAATAGAGTATAGTGATGCTCAAGATGGAGCTTCTTGTTTGACTAGACTTCTAGTTAGAGATGCAAGTGAAATAACATTTATGGTTGGTTTATCTGATAATCCAGCACATAATTCGATTGCTTATTCAACAATTACTTTAAATGCTAAGATTCAATTGATAAATGAAATGGGTAAAAACCTAGAAAAATTAGGTAAAATTGTTAATATAGAAATGTATTAGATTGGGGAAATATGGTTAAAGTCAATCCTTTAATGATGAGATGGATGAATGATCCTGAAAGATTTATCATTAATGAAAATGAAGTCTTTATTGAAACAAGTCCTTATACAGCATTATGGTCTAGGACTTATTTTAAAACTGTAAGTTCAAATGCACCAATACTAATATTTCCTGTAGAAGAAAACTTTACTTTTAGTGCAAAGGTTTCTTATGTTTTAAATGAAATTAATGATCAAGCGGGAATAGTTATTTATGCTAATGCAGATAATTATTTAAAAGCTTGTGTTTTAAGATTGAATGATGATACAAATTTATTGAGTACTACATTAACTTATCATGGATATAGTGATATATCTTCTAGAGAAATAGGTGATGGTATTAACTCTATGTCTTTTAGACTTTCACATAGAGATGGAGACTTTTTAATAGAGAATAGTTTTGATGGGATTCATTATAAACATATGAGAATGTTTCATCTAAAGATGAGAGAGGGACATTTTAATGTAGGTGTATATGCATGTAGTCCATATGATTCAAGTTTTGATGCAAAGTTTAGTAATATGGAAATTACTGAGTGTATATGGAAAGAATACAAAGAAGGAGAACTAAGATTATGGAACTCAAAGATAGATTAATTAATTATGTAAAGATAGATACAACGGCAGATCCTGACAGTGATACATGTCCATCAAGTAAAAAACAGTTTAATCTTGCAAATTTATTAAAACAAGAAATGATAGATATGGGTTTTCAAGATGTAATACTTGATGATAATTGTTATTTATATGGGACAATACCTTCTAATATAGATAAAAAAGTACCAACAGTGGGTTTTATAGCTCACATGGATACTGCACCAGATTTTAGTGGAACTAATGTAAATCCAAGGATAATTACTAATTATGATGGTAATGATATTAAATTAAATGAAGAAAGAACTATTAAGGTTAGTGATTTTCCTCAATTTAAAAACTTTGTTGGACAAGATATTATGGTTACTGATGGCAATACATTATTAGGGGCTGATGATAAAGCTGGTATTTCTATTATCATGGATGCTTCTTATAAACTAATTAATTCTAATATTCCTCATGGAGTTATAAAGGTTGGATTTACACCTGATGAAGAAATAGGAAGAGGCGCAGATTTATTTGATATAGAAGGATTTAATTGTGACTTTGCATATACTTTTGATGGTTCAAAAGTATATGTAATAGGCGATGAAAATTTTTATGCGGCTAGTGCTATAGTTAATATAGATGGAAAAAGTATTCATCCTGGATCCGCAAAAAATAAAATGATTAATGCGATTAATATAGCTTATGAATTTCATGGGAATCTACCAAGTTTTAATAGACCTGAACATACTGAAAAAAGAGAAGGATTTAATCATATTACTTCTATTGAAGGTGATGTAGACCATACAAAACTTGTTTATATAATTAGAAATCATGATAAAGAATTATTTAATAAACAAAAAGAGTTATTTAAGGATATTGAATCATTTATTAATAAGAAATATTCTAATGATCTTGTGAAAATTAATATAAAAGATTCATATGAAAACATGTATGAAATACTTAAAGATAAACCTGAAGTAGTAGATATTGCAAAACAAGCAATAAAAGAAATAGGTTTAATTCCGGAAATGGAAAGTATTAGAGGTGGTACTGATGGCGCAAGACTTACATTTAATGGCTTACCTTGTCCTAATTTAGGTACAGGTGGAGGTAATTATCATGGACCTTATGAGTATTGTAATTTAAATCAGTTAGCACAAGCATCACAAATAATGTTAAATATAATTAAGAGAGTGGGTGAATTTTTATGATTTATACTTGTACATTAAATCCATCATTGGATTATTACATGGAGTTTGAAAATGATTTGGAATTAGGTACTATAAACAGAAGTCAAATTGAATACTATGAAGCTGGTGGTAAAGGAATAAATGTTTCTATAGTATTAAATAATTTAATGATACCTAATAGAGCTTTTGGTTTTGTAGGAGGCTTTACTCAAGACTTCTTTATAGAGCTACTTCAAAAATATGAATATGTTCAACCTAGTTTTACTTATATTACTGGACATACAAGAATTAATCTAAAATTAAAAGGTAATATTATTGAGACAGACCTAAATGCGGCTGGACCATATATAACTCCTTCAGCAATGGAAGCGCTAATGCTAAAGGTTTCTAAACTTGATGAAGGGGATGTATTAGTTTTCTCTGGTAATGCACCAGTATATTTATTAGAAAATGTAAATAAAATGATAGAAGATTGTGCTAAAAAGAATGTAAAAATTGTGCTTGATACTAATCCTAATATTATTAAAAACTGTTTACAACACAAACCATTTTTAATTAAACCAAGCCTAGTTGAATTAGAAGAAATCTTAGATGAGAAACTAGAAATAAATAAAATAGAAGATTTAATTGAACCTTGTAAGAAAGTATTAGAACTTGGTGCATTAAATGTAATTGTACAATTAGGTGAACAAGGTTCTATTCTAGTATGTAAAGAAGGTAGTTTTCATACAGATATTGTTCAAAGTGAAAAAGTAGTTAATACTGTTGGTTCTGGAGATAGTATGGTCGCAGGTTTTATTATGAATTCATTAAGAACACCAGATGTTGTAGATAGTTTTAGATTTGCGTCATGTTGTTCTATTGCTACTTCTTTTTCTAAAGGTTTAGCTACAAGAGAACAAGTAAATAAACTATATGAAGTTTTAGAAGTAAAAAAATTAGATTAAAACATTTTTATTGATAACTTATTAATGTTATTCTTAATAAGAAAGAAGGAATAAAATGAAAAAGATTATATTTTTATTAATATTTGTATTAACTTTAGTAGGGTGTCAATCTACTAAAGTGGATCCAATTGAAGTAAACAATAGTGTTGATTTAACTAGCACTAAAGCTGATATGAGTGACTATGTGCTATTGAAAGATAATGACCATGTTTATGAAGCAATCACTATGAAAGAATCTTCAAGAATGTATAACGAAGGTGGTACTGGTATTCTATATTATGGATATCCTCAATGTCCATTCTGTAATAGAATGGTTTCAGTTTTAAATGATGCAGCAAAGGAATTAGGTGTTAAAGTATATTACATTGATATTTACCAAGAAGGTTCTACACAAGAAGATAGTAATGGTATTTTTGAAAACTTAGATTCAATTTTATATAAAGATGAAAATAACCGACCAGTATTTTATGTACCAGAAGTAGTTGCAGTTAAAAACGGTAAGATTGTTGGTAATCATGTTAGTTTAGTAGATAGTTATAGTGATGTATCTAAGGATTTAACTAAAAGCCAACATAATGAATTAAAAGATATTTATACAAGTTTAATTAAGTCACTACAATGAAAGAAATTAAATTATTTATATTAGAAAAATGTCCTTATTGTATAAAAGCTTTAAATTATATTGATGAATTAAAAGAAGAAGATAAATACAAGGATATTTATATTCGTATTATTGATGAATCAAAAGAGAGTAATATTTCTAGTAATTATGACTATTATTATGTACCTACATTTTATCTAGATGATAAAAAGTATCATGAAGGGATTGTTAGTAAAGATACTATTAAAAAGCTTTTTGATGAGGTTTTAGATGGGTATATTTGATTTATTTAAAAAAGAAAGATATGTAGGAGATAAAGTAGATCTACTTAAATCTTATGAAGTAGGAGGAAGTAAATCTGATGATACTCCTTGTATTTATTATGAGATAGTTTTACATAATACAAATAAAGTTGTTGGTAGATGTGATTTACGCATTGGTATGAATACGGAATTATATTATGCTGGTAACATTGGTTATTCCGTAAATATTGAGTGTAGAGGTAATGGCTATGCTTATAGTGCATGTAAGATCTTATTTGATATAGCTAAGAACAAATACAATATGGATGAATTAATTATTACTTGTTCACCAGAAAATATACCTTCATACAAAACTTGTGTTAATTTAAAAGGTAAATTATTAGAAACTGTAAATGTTCCTGAATCTCATTGGTTAGCAATGAGAGGGGAGAATATAAAGCATATTTTTAAATATAAACTTTAAGCAAAACTTTTATAGTTTTGTTTTTATATTATATAATATTAGATATGGGAAGACTTAAACAGATATTAACTGGAAAACTAATGTTTGTAACAATATCTGTAATACTACAGATAATTTTACTTATTGCAATGGTTCTAAGGGTTTCTGAAATAATATATATAAACTATGTATTAAATTTTTTAAGCTACATAATAGTAATTTATATAGTTAGTAATAAAACCAATGTAGCTTTTAAGTTAGCCTGGTGTATATTGATACTTGCTTTTCCTATTTTTGGTGGTGTTTTATATATGTTATTTGGTGGTAGACAAGTACCAAAAAAACTAAGAATGGAAAGTGTTTTATCATTGAATGAAACAAAAAAATTAATATATCAAGATGATGAAACCTATGAAGAATTTTATGAAATAGCTGATTATAATGTCAAAAAGATTTTTGATTATGGAGAAACTGTTGGTGTTTTTCCTATATTCAAAAATTCTGAAGTCACATATTTTGAACTAGGTGAAATAAAATGGGATGCCATGTTAGAGGAATTATCGAAGGCAAAACATTTTATATTCATGGAATATTTCATTATTAAAGATGGAGTTATGTGG
Source organism: uncultured Erysipelotrichaceae bacterium (assembly GCA_964418835.1). GTDB lineage: Bacteria > Bacillota_I > Bacilli_A > Erysipelotrichales > Erysipelotrichaceae > UBA9076. The sequence continues at coordinate 19,406 of CAYQNJ010000017.1, read as the reverse complement.
CAATCAATATTAGATATTTTAAAACAAAAAGTTAGTGAGGGAGTTGAAGTTAAAATTATATTTGATGACTTTGGGGCAGCTTCTACTCTTGCAAAAGATTATGATATTGAATTGAAGAAGTATGGAATCGAAGCCCTTAGATTCAATAGATTAAGACCAGCACTACTAGTACAAATGAATAATAGAGACCATAGAAAAATATGTGTAATTGATAATAATGTCGCATTTTGTGGTGGTATTAATATTGGTGATGAATATATAAATGTAGAGTATAGATTTGGTCATTGGAAGGATACTGCTGTAATGATTAAAGGTGAAGCTGTTTGGGGCTTTACTGTAATGTTTTTTCAAATATATAGATATTTAAAAGGAGATAATATTGATTATGACAAGTATAAAATTTCTTGTGATAAAATAAAAAATGAAACATTTGTACAACCTTATTATGATTCTCCTACTGATGGTGAAAACATTGGGTTGAATATGCATATTAATTTAATTAATAATGCTAAAAAATTTATTTATATTCATACTCCTTATTTAGTAATTGATGAAAATATAAAATCTTCATTAACCTTAGCCGCAAAAAGTGGAATTGATGTAAGAATTACAACACCTCATATTCCAGATAAAAAATATGTATTCCAAATTACAAGACACAATTATGAAGAGTTAATTGAAGCAGGAGTTAAGATATATGAATATACACCTGGATTTATACATTCTAAATCTATTGTAGTAGATGGTGAGGTTGGAATGTGTGGAACTATAAACATGGACTTTAGAAGCTACTTCCATCATTTTGAATGTGGTGTATTGATATATAATTCTGATGCGATTAAAGATATGTATAATGATCAAATGGCTGCGTTTGAAATGAGTAAGATTGTTACTATTGATGAATGTAAAAATGTAAATATTATAGTTAAATTGTTTAGAGGAATATTAAATTTATTTGCACCTTTATTATGAAAAAAAGAAGATTGAATAAAATTCAAAGAATAATGATTTTAATAATATTTGTATTAGTTGGTATTATTTTGTTTTTGTTATGGAATTTTAAAGAGAATAAGATTGAAGAAGAAGTAGTAGAAAGATTTTATCATCAAGATACTGTACTTCCTTCTTATATTGATGGAATTGTAGTTCATACTAATTTTATAAATAAAAATTCAAAAAGAAGAACAAACGAAAAAAGATTAATAAAGTATATTGTTATACATGAAACTGATAATAGAAATAGTGGTACTGGGGCATATAAACATTCTGTGTATCTAACTACTAATGAAGACTCAGTTAATGGATGGCATTACACAGTAGATGACAATAGTATTTACCATAATCTACCTGATAATATGGTCGCATGGCATGCGGGTGATGGAAGAAGTGAAGATGGTGGAAATATGAATGGTGTTGGTATTGAAATGGCTGTAAATAATGATGGAGATTATGATAAAACTATTAAGAATACAGTTAAATTAGTTATTTATTTAATGAAAGAATATGATCTTACAATTGATGATGTTAAGTTACATAAAGATTTTTCTGGGAAAATATGTCCTCATAGAATGATTACTGAAAATAAAGTTAATGAGTTTTATGATATGATAAAGAATGAATATTTTAATAAATATCAAAGTAATAAATTTATTTTAAAGGAAGGTCATTAATGGAAAAGATAGGATTAGTTTTAGAAGGTGGAGGTATGAGAGGAGCTTATACCGCAGGTGCACTTAGTTGGTTTGTGGACCATAATATTGAATTTGATTATGGAGTTGGTATATCTTCTGGTGCAGTTCATTTATGTAGTTATTTATTAAAAAATAAAACATATTTATATGATATATCAGTAGTTTATATGACAGACAAATCAAATATAGGAATTCAAGCTTTACTTAGTGAGGGCAGATTTGTGGCATATGACCATATTTTTGATACAGTATTATATAAAGAGATTGGTTATGATGTAAAACCTTTAATTAATAGTGATAAAGAATTTGAATTAGGAATTTATGATTGTAAAGCAGGTGATGCGTATTATTTAGGAAAAGAAGCATTAGATGAAAAACTTCAATTCTTAAAAGCCACATGTTCATTACCGATAGCTGGAAAGATAGTTAAATATGATGGAAAAGAATATTTGGATGGTGGCATTAAATATATGATTCCAATTGATAGAAGTTTAGAGGTAGGTTGTAATAAACACTTTGTAATATCCACAAAGAAAAAAGGTTATATTAGAAAAGCTGCAAGTTGGTTTATGAGATGGTTTATGAAACTTAACTTTCTAAAATATCCAAAACTAGCAAATGATTATAATATTAGACATATTAGATATCATGAACAAGTAGATTTAGTAGAAGAATTAGAAAAACAAGGAAGTGCATTCTTTTTAAGACCGTCTATAGAAATACCAGTAAAGAGATTTAGTGGAGATAGAGTTAATTTAGAAAAAATGTATCAACTTGGTATTGATGATATGGAAAAACAAAAGGAAGAAATATTTAAATTTCTAGAAAGGTAGTTATGGAAAAATTAAAAAACATTAAGTTAATTGCAAGTGACATCGATGGTACTCTTATTAATTCAAAAGGAGAATGTACTCCTAGAACTGTAGAAGCAATTGCAAAAGCAAGAAAACAAGGTATCAAATTTGCGATTTGTTCAGGAAGACCTATTAGTGGAATTAAACCATTATTAAAAGGTTGGAATTTAGAAGATAATTGTGATTATATAGTTGGAATGAATGGTGGAGAAATTTTAAATAGAGAACAAAATAAGTATGTTCAAAGTTATACATTGGATGAAAAAACAATTAAAGAACTAATCAAACTTTATGAAGATGAAGGTCATATAGCAAGCTTCTATGATGAAAGTGGTCTTCATGTGTCAAGGATGAGTGAGGATGTTGAAAGGGTTGCGGCTAGAACTGCAACGCCTGTATTTGTAAGTGATATTAATGAAATGACAAAAGGTCCTCAACCAAAACTTATGATTATTCTTGATCCTAATAGAATGGAAGAAGTTGAAGCCTTCTATGAAAAAACAAAAGATGATAGATATATTGGTTTTAAAACAGCTGTAGATCTATTTGAAATGAATAATCCATTACTTGCAAAAGATGTAGGAGTAAGCGTTATTGCGACACAAATGGGTATAGAAGTTGATAATATTGTCGCATTTGGTGATACATCAAATGATGTGGAAATGCTTAAATATGTTCCTCATAGTGTTTGTATGTCTAATGGTAGTCAAGATGCTAAAGACGTTGCTAGATATGAGGGGTTAAGCTGTGATGAAGATGGAGTCGCAGTATTTATTGAAGATTACATACTATAAAAGAGCTATTATAAGCTCTTTTATTTTGTTTCTTTGGTTGTAGTTACTTTTGGATATGTGTTATTAGTATCATTCCATGGTGCTAAATACAACATCCAATATTCATCATATGTTAGCTTTGATTCACTAACTTTCTTAGCTAAATCTACTCCTAAGTATCTATAGTGCCATGGTTCAAAATCATAACCAGTGATAGATGTTTTTCCTTCTGGATATCTTAATATCCATCCAAAGTCTGTACAGTTAGCTATAACCCAGTTATATGCTTCTGTATCTTTAAATTTGCTAATTCCTTCTGATCCAACTGCCGCAAGGTCAACTGTAAGTCCTGTTTGATGCTCAGAGAATCCTGGTCTTGCACTTACTGTGTCTGCTTGTTCTTGTCCCATACCTTTTACATAGTTGTTATATAAATCTTCTTGTCTTTGATAACTTCTATAAGCACTTACTGCATAAAATCTAACAGGAGATTGACCAGACATTTCATCCTTTAGTGATATGGCTTTATCACACCATTGTGCAAGGGCTGATGCTGCTTCAGATGATAATTGTAAACCTTCTGAAGCGTATTGTACTGAAACTGGTGCTATTTGTAATGGTTCAAATGTTGAATCAACATAGTAAGTTTTATTAACTAATAAGTTTGTGTTTGTTGGATCTGTTGCTAGTTTTGCATCTTGATAATGAGTGTAATAGTTATTTGTTAATACAAACCAATCTTCACTATTAGTATCTTTATTAGCCTTACAATCATCAATATATGGTTGAATATCACTTTGATAATCAAATACTAATAATGGTGTTAATTCAAAAAACCTTAGATTCTTAAATAATTGAATTACTTGTTCTTTTGTATAACCTTTATCTATTAATCTGTTGTATATTAGAAACTCTTTGTCTCCTAAAGAACTTGATGTTAAGTATAGTTCTATATAGTCAGTATTTATTGATTTATCTCGTATACTTATTGCTAGATAATCAGAATACCACTCATTTTCTAATATAGTTTTTGTTAGTTTTAATTCTCTTATTGCAGTTATTTCATCTTTTGTATAACCTAAATCTTTTAATTTTCCATTATCTATCATTTTAGGTACATAGAATAAACCTACTATTAGACACACAAATAATATTACTAATACTACTAAAGACTTTCTTACTCTTCTTCTAGGACCTTTTTTCTTCTTTAGTTTGAATGGTAATTTAAATTTAGGTAATTTAATTTTTCTTAACTTTCTTCTTTTACTCATTTTTTCTCCCCACTAAATATATTCCAAGGATAAGTATTAGGTGTTTTACTTGTAAAAGTCATATCCACTTTACTTATTGGATGTTTTATAGTTAAACTTGTAGCCCATAGTGCTATTTGTTGTTTTACTATTGAATGCTTATTGTATCTTTGATCTCCCCACAATGGAGCATTCCTACTAGAAAATTGTACCCTAATTTGATGGCTTCTTCCAGTTTCTAAGCTAATGTTTACTAGAGATAAGTTATTTACTATTTTAATAATTGAATAATGTAGTATTGCTTTTTTAGAGTTTTTTATATTTTCATTTACTACGCCTACAGTATTAGTCTTAGTATCTTTAAGTAGGTAATCGATTAATGTTCCTTGTTGATTTAATTTAGAATTTACTATAACAGCAGTGTATTCTTTTTTTATTGAGTTACTTCTTACTTGCTCAGATAATCTTGAAGCTGCTTTTGATGTTTTCGCAAATACCATAACTCCACCAACTGGTCTATCTAGTCTATGAACCAAACCAAGATATACATTACCTGGTTTATTATATTTTTCTTTTAAATATTTTTTTAGAATACTTAACAAATCATCATCTTTAGAACTATCTTCTTGTACAGGTATGTTTAATGGTTTTTCTACTACAAGAATATGATTATCTTCGAAAATTATATTAATCATTTGTCCATTTTCCATATATACCACAAGGTAAAATAATATTGTTTTTCTTAATTGGTAAACCAATTTCTCCAGATTCAATCTTTCCTTTATCAAATGACAAGTTTAATATATTTGATAATACTGTTGAAGAAAAACCTGTAGTATAAGAATTAACTAAGAAAAACAAAGGTTCATCATCTAATATTTCTAAACATGACTTAATTAGATCATTTATCTGAGATTCTAATTTCCACATTTCATTATTTGGACCTCTACCATAACTTGGTGGATCCATTAATATACCATGGTATGTTTTACCACGTCTTTTTTCTCTTTGTACAAACTTTAGTGCATCATCCGCAATAAATCTAATTGTGTTATTTGAAAGATTACATAATTCCATGTTTTCTTTTGCCCAATTGATTATTCCCTTACTAGCATCAACATGTACTACTTCTTTTGCGCCTGCATATGAACATGCCATAGTAGCGCATCCTGTATAACCAAATAAATTTAATATTCTAATATCCCTATTTTCTTTAGATATTAAATCCATCATCCAATCCCAATTAACTGCTTGTTCTGGGAATATTCCTGTATGTTTAAAGCCAGTAGGTGATACTTTGAATGTTAAATCATGATAATTGATAGTCCAAAACTCAGGTAGTTTTCTATTAAACTCCCAATGACCTCCGCCTTTATTAGAACGATGATATATAGCATCTGCTTTATCCCATCCTTTGTAATCTGTAGTCCACACAGCTTGAGGGTCAGGTCTTTGTAGTATTACATCATTCCATCTTTCAAGTTTTTCTTTATTTCCAGCGTCAAGACATTCATAGTCTTTCCAATTAAGTGCTAATTTTGTCATATAAATTTCCTCGATAACATTATAACATGTATGTTTTAAAGTTTTCCTAGATTTAAGTTTAACAGTAAACTATAATGAACGTATGGTTTATAGAGCAAATAATTTAGATAAAGAAAGAATAATAAAATTCTTAGAATTTGATAAATCAATGAATCTTTTTGCGTTAGGAGATATCATTAATTATGATATTGATCATGATATATTAGATGTTTATTTAGATAATGAACTTGATTTTAAAGTGGTTTATACAATATATAGAAAACACTTAGTCATTAGTGCAAAAAAAGGAACTCGTATTGATAAAGAGTTTATAAAACAGTTAAGTGAAAATGGAAAGATAGTTGATTATAATGGTGATGGTGATTTGATTGATACCTGCATTTTAGAAGGATTTAAAAAAAGAAAGTGTTATTTACTATCCCTAAAAGAGGTTGTTGAATTAGATTCATATGAAGGTGTAGAAGTAGGGAAAAAAGAAAGTATTGAAGAATTTGTAAAGTCTACTTGTGAAGTGTTTACTGATACTACAATGGATTTTAGTTCATATTATGATGAATTAGATAAAGGTGTAAAAAAGATATATTTTATTAAGGAAGATAATAAAATAGTATCTGGGTGTACTACAACAGCTGAAAATAAGTATTCTGCAATGATTGTAGGTGTATTTACTTTAGAACATTATAGAAATAAAGGTTATGCAAAGAAAGTTGTCACAAAGTTATGTAAAGATTTAGTTGAAGAAGGGAAAGAGTGTTGTTTATTCTTTGATAATCCAATTGCAGGCGATATGTATAAATCAATTGGATTTAAGGATATTGGAATATATACAATGGTAATAAAAGATAATGATTGATTTAAATAGTTTAAATAAGAATCAAAAAGAAGCGGTTTTATCTGATAGTCAATATGTAAGAATTATTGCGGGTGCTGGTAGTGGTAAGACTAGAGTTTTAGTAACTAGGATAGCTCATTTAATAAAAGATATAGGGGTTTATCCTAACAAGATATTAGCTATTACTTTTACAAACAAAGCAGCTAATGAGATGAAGGATAGAATAAGAAAGATACTTGAGGATAAAAGTAGTGCATCATGGATTAGTACTATTCACTCATTATGTGTTCGTATATTAAGAGAAGATATTTTAAGTATGGGTTATCCTAGAAACTTTACAGTAATGGATAGTGATGATCAAAGGGTTATATTAAAGGCAGCATATAAAGAAATAGGAATTACTGTTCAAACTTATTCTTATGCATCTATACTTGATTACATTTCAAATAATAAAGTAGCACAAATAACTCCTGCTAGAGCGTATGAATTAGCTGGTGGTTTTTTAGGTGAAGAAAATAAAGCAAAGATATATGAATATTATGTAAATAGACAAAATGAAATGTATGCTTTAGATTTTGATGATTTACTTTTAGTTACTGTAAAAATGTTTAAGAAATATCCTGAAATACTTTATAAATGGCAAAATAGATTTAGTCATATACATGTGGATGAATTTCAAGATATTGATAAGATTCAATATGAATTAATAGCTCAATTAACAGGGGTTAATAACCATTTATATGTTGTGGGTGATCCAGATCAGACTATATATACATGGCGAGGTGCTGATGTAAATATAATAATGAACTTTGAAAAAGACTTTAAACCTTGTCATACAATTATTCTTAATGAAAACTATAGGTCTACAGAAAACATTTTAAGTGGAGCTAATAGTTTAATTAAGAATAATAAATATAGAGTAGAAAAAGATTTATTTACAAACAAAGTTGATGATGAAAAGATTACTTTTTATAGTGCACCCTCAGAAGAGTATGAAGCAAGATGGATTGCACAAAAAATATCTGAAGAGTATAGATCAGGTAAAGATTATAAAAACTTTGCGATTTTATATAGAAGTAACTACTTATCAAGATCTATAGAAAAAGGATTGTTAGATGAACATATTCCATATGTTATATATGGAGGAATAAAGTTCTACGATAGAGCTGAAATAAAAGATGCTTTATGTTATTTAAGGATGTTAAGTAATGGAGATGATTTAGCATTTCAAAGAATTATTAATAAACCCAGAAGAGGTATTGGAAATAAGTCTATAGATACTATTATGGATAAAGCTAGAAGTTTAAATACTACGATGTATGAAACTATAAAGTCTCACAAACTATTTTCTGGGAAAGCTCAAAAATCTTTGGATAATTTTGTGGCTAAAGTTGAAAGATGGAAGTCAATGGTTGAAAGTGTTTCTATATATGATTTATTAGAATTAATCATTGATGAAAGTGGCTATAGAATAATGCTTGAAGAAGATAGAGAAATAGAAAAGATTGAGAACTTAAAAGAATTAATAAATGATATAAGAAGTTTTAGTATAGAAAATCCTGAAAGTACACTAGATGAGTATTTACAAATGGTTTCCTTATATGGTGATAAGGATGATGAAAACAAACTAGATTATGTTTCTTTAATGACAGTACATGCTTCAAAGGGATTAGAGTTTGATACTGTGTTTGTTTGTGGTTTATCTGATGGAGTTTTTCCTAGTGAAAGATCTATGGCTGATGGTAGAAAAGGGGTAGAAGAAGAAAGAAGAATTGCATATGTTGCATTTACTCGAGCAATGAATAAACTGTATCTTACAAGTTCTAGTGGATTTAGTTATGTTTTATCTAAAGCTAGGGTTCCTTCAAGATTTATTGATGAAATAGGTGAAGACTATATAGAAAATGTAAATAGAGTTGAACCTGTGGCAGTTAGAACAATTATGAATACTGAAGTCACAATTGAAAATGTGAAAAATGAAAAGTATAAAAAAGGAGATAAGGTATCTCATAAACTATTTGGGGAAGGTATAGTAATAAAAGCACAGTCTGGTGTAGTAGAGATAGCTTTTAAACATCCTTATGGAATAAAAAAACTTGCGGAAGGTCACCCAAGTTTTACAAAAGTTAAAGTATTATCATAAATCAACTGAAAAGTTGATTTTTTGAATACTTTCATATTCAAATCATATCATTTATTAATGTAATTAATGTTATAATTTCATAGTAGTTTGAGGTGTGTATGAGTAAAGAAAGAATAATAGAAATAAGAAAACTGTTAAATCAATATAACCATGAATATCATGTATTAGATAAACCAAGTGTAGATGATAGTGTTTATGATAAGTTAATGGTTGAATTAATTGATTTAGAAGAAAAATATCCTGAATTTAGTGATCCTTTAAGTCCTACACAAAGAGTAGGGGGAAGTGTTCTTGAAGGTTTTAGTAAGATAGAACATAAAAGAAGGATGTTAAGCTTAGGTGATGTTTTTAGTTATGATGAATTGAGAAGTTGGGCAAAGGATGTTGAAAGTAAGGTTGGTAGTGTTAAATATGTGGCTGAATGTAAGATAGATGGTTTAGCTATGTCTTTAACTTATTTAAATGGAGAATACACTCAAGCAGTTACTAGAGGAGATGGTAGTGTTGGAGAAGATGTTACTAATAATGTAAAGACTATTAAATCTATTAATATGCATATTGATTATAAGGATGAATTAGAAGTTAGAGGGGAAGTTTTTATGCCTAAGGCTAGCTTTAATTCTTTAAATGAAGAAAGAGAAAAAAGTGGAGAACCTTTACTTGCAAATCCTAGAAACGCTGCCGCAGGAAGTATAAGACAATTAGATTCAAAGATAGCCGCAAGTAGAAAACTTGATGCTTTTTGGTATTACTTACCTGATGGTACTACATATGGATTAAATACACATTATGAATCTTTAATGTGGTTAAAATCATTAGGGTTTAAGATAAATGAAGAAGGAACTAAATTATTAAATAATATTGAGGAAGTAATTAGTTTTATAGAAGATTTAGCAATTAAAAGAGATGATCTTGCTTATGATATTGATGGTGTTGTAATAAAAGTAAATGATTATCATTTACAAGAAGAACTTGGATATACTATTAAAACACCAAAATGGGCTATTGCATATAAGTTTCCTGCCCAACAAGCAATGACTAAATTAAATGATATATTTGTATCAGTTGGAAGAACTGGTAGATGTACTCCTAATGCTGTTTTAGAGCCTGTTAGACTTGCAGGTTCTACTGTAAGTGCAGCTACTCTTCATAATGCTGAAATGATTGCAAGTAAGGATATTAGAATAAATGATTATGTAGTTATTCATAAAGCAGGAGATATAATACCTGAAGTTATTAGTAGTATTAAAGAAAAAAGAGATGGAACACAAGTTCCATATGAATTTCCTGAAAATTGTCCTATTTGCAATATGAAATTACATAAGTATGAAGATGAGGTTGATCACTATTGTGTTAATAATGATTGTCCTGCAAGAGTTATTACATCAATTGCACATTTTGCGAGTAGGGATGCAATGAATATTGATGGGTTAGGGGAAAAACGTGTAGAACAAATGCATAAAGAAGGTTTGTTAAGCACTGTAGCTGATATTTATAAATTGAAAGATAAGAAGGATAAGATATTATCCATGGATAAATATGGAGAGAAATCTTATACAAACCTAATAGACGCAATTGAAAAAAGTAAGACAAATACTTTAGATAAATTATTATTTGGATTAGGTATTAGACAAGTAGGATCTAAAGCTGCAAAAGTACTTGCTAGTGAGTTTGGTAATATTGATTCACTTATGGAAGCTAAAATAAATGATTTAAATGTTATTAAAGATATTGGAGATATTACTGCAGATGCTATAGTTACATTCTTTGAAGATGAAGCAAATGTCCATTTGATTAATTCCTTAAAAGAAGAGGGTGTAAATATGGTTATAGAAAAAGCAGAGAAATTTGAATCTATATTTACAAATAAGGTTTGTGTTTTAACAGGAAGTTTATCTGTTCTAACTAGAAATGAAGCACAAGAAAAACTTGAACAGATGGGAGCAACTGTAACAAGTTCTGTAAGTAAAAAGACTGATTATGTAATATATGGTGAAGCAGCAGGTTCTAAACTTGCAAAAGCAAATGAATTAAATATTGCTACATTATCAGAACAAGAGTTTATGGATGAGGTTAATAGGGTTTTAAAATAAGGATAATTGGTCTAAAATATTAAAGAAATGAGGAAGTTATGAAAGATAAAGAATACTTTAAGAATCTTGCTAGTCAATTAATGTTTAATTTAAGTGATGAAGAAGCAAGTGATATCGAAAGTGAGTTTAAAACTCTTAGTAAACAATTAGAGTTATTAGAAGCTATTGATACTAATTGTGTAGAACCTATGGTTTATCCATTTGAAATAGAAACTACATATTTAAGAGATGATGAAGTTACTAATGTTATATCTGTAGAAGATGCTTTAAGTAATGTAAGTGATTCTAAGGAAGGACATTTTGTAGTTCATAAGGTGGTTAAATAATGAATATAGAAGAAAGAGTTTATGAAGCTTTAGATAAAGCAAAAAAAGTTAATGAAAAGATAAATGCAGTTATTACTTTTGTAGACCCTAAAGAACAACTAGAAAATGTTCCTAAAGGTAAACTATATGGTATACCTATTGCTTTAAAAGATAATGTTAGTACAAAAGGAATTAGAACTACAGCCGCATCAAAGATACTTGAAAACTATATTCCTATATATGATGCGACTATTGTGAAAAAACTAAAAGAAGCTGGAGCTATTACAATTGCTAAAGCAAGCATGGATGAACTTGCTATGGGTGGTACTAATTTAACAGCATTTAGTGGTCCTGTATTAAATCCATGGGATACTTCAAGAATGTCAGGTGGGTCTTCTGGTGGTAGTGCTGCACTTGTTTCTAGTGGTGTTGTTCCATTAGCTATTGGAAGTGATACTGGAGATAGTATTAGAAAACCTGCAAGTTTTTGTGGAGTAGTTGGTGTTAAACCAACTTATGGAAGAATATCTAGATATGGTGTAATACCGTATGCATCAAGTTTAGATCATATAGGATATTTTACTAGTAATGTTAAAGATGCTAGTTTAGCCCTAGAAGTCTTAGCTGGTAGAGATGATAAGGATATGACTTCTAGTTATAAAGAAGTAGAAGAGTATTCTAAACTTTTAAATAGTGATATAAAAGGTAAGAAAATTGCAGTATTTAAGAATGTAATAGATTCTATGACAAATAAAAATACTATAAGTATGTTTAATGATTTATTAAATAAACTAAAAGAAAAAGGTGCAATCATTGAAGAAGTTTCTTTTAGAGATGATTTAATGAAAGCTATTTTACCTGCTTATTATTTAATCGCAAATTGTGAAGCTACTGCAAATCACTCTAATCTTGATGGTCTAAGGTTTGGTTTGAGTGAAGAAGGTAGTGATACAAAAGAAGTTATGATTAATACAAGAACTAAAGGGTTTGGACCATTAATTAGAAAAAGATTTGTAATAGGTAGTTATGGTTTATTTGTGGAAAATCAGGAAAAACTTTTTAAACAAGCACAAAAAGTCAGAAGACTTGTTGTTGAAGAAGTTAAAAAGTGCTTAGATGAATATGATTGTTTAATAGCACCAGCAAGTAATGATATAGCTCCTTTATTAGATGACCACTCTAGGGATGAACTATCTGATAATTATTTAATTGCGGAAAATCATATGGTTATTGGTAATTTCAGTGGTTATCCAAGCATGACATTACCATTAGGTTTTGAAAATGATTGTCCAATAGGGGTTAATATAACATGTTCAGCTTTTGATGAGGTTAATATGTTTAATATCGGATTATCCATAGAAGAAAGTACAGGATTAAAAGATCTTGTAGCAAAGGTGATTTAAATGAATTATGAAGTTGTAATAGGAATAGAAATTCATTGTGAATTAAAAACAAAAACAAAGATGTTTTCTGGTGCTCCAACAAGTTTTGGAAAACCTGCAAATACTTGTGTTAATGAAATAGATTTAGGACATCCTGGAACTTTACCTTCACTAAATAAAGAAGCAGTAAAAAAAGGTGTTCAAGCTTGTGCTGCTTTTCATTTAGAGATAGATCCATTATTAAAATTTGATAGAAAAAATTATTATTATTCTGATTTACCAAAAGGATTTCAAATTACTCAACAGTTTTATCCAATAGGTAAAAATGGTTATGTGGATATTGATGTTGATGGTAGTAAAAAAAGAGTTAGAATTAATAGAATACATTTAGAAGAAGATACTGCAAAACAATTTCATATTGGTGATGAAACATTAATAGATTTTAATAGAGCAGGAACTCCTTTAATTGAAATAGTTTCTGAACCTGATATGTCTAGTGGTAAAGAAGCAGCTGCTTATGTAGAAACATTAAGACAAACACTTTTATATATTGGTGTTTCTGATGTGAAGATGGAAGAAGGTTCTATGAGATGTGATGTTAATATATCACTTAATAAACCTAATGAAGGATATGGTACTAAAACAGAAATAAAGAATTTAAATTCAATTTCTAATGTTCAAAAGGCAATTGATTATGAAATTGAAAGACAATCTAAGATGTTAGATAATGGTGAAACTATTATTCAAGCTACTAGAAGATTTGATGAATCAACTAAAACAACCGTGGAGATGCGAAAGAAAGAAGGTAGCGTGGATTATAAATTCTTTCCAGAACCAAATATATTCCCAATTAGATTATCAGATGAGTGGGTTAAGGAAATAGTTGAAAATTTACCAGAACTTCCTAGTGAAAGAAAAGAAAGATATGAAAAAGACTATGGATTATCAAGTAATGAAATAAATGTTTATATTGGTAATAAAGATCTTGCAAGTTTATTTGAAAATGTTATGAAGTATAGTGATAATGCAAAAGCTGTTTCAAATTGGTTGATTACTGATGTTCTTGCATGGCTATCAAAAAATAATGTACTTATCAAAGAAACTAAACTAAAACCAGAAGAACTTGCGAAAATGATAAAACTTATTGATGATAAAGTTATTTCTACTACACAAGGTAAAGATATTGTTTTAGATGGTATAATGAATGGTGAACTAAGTGAAGATATTATTAATAAAAAAGGTTTAAAACAAGTGTCTGATGAAGGTTTATTATTAAATATTATTAATGAAGTACTTGATGAACAACCTCAGTCTATAGTAGACTATGCAAATGGAAAAGATAGGGCTGTAGGTTTCTTAATGGGTCAAGTGATGAAGAAATCTAAAGGTCAAGCAAATCCTGGTTTAGCAAATAAACTAATTGTTGAAGAACTTACAAAACGTATAAATAAGTAGATTTATTAAGTTATATTATGTAAAATACTTTAAGTAAGGAGTAATAAAATGACTCAAAGAAAAAATGTAAAGAAAAAAAGTACAACTAAGAAGCTTACAGTTAATAAAGCTAATATAGTTTTAGTTGTTGGTTTAATAATAATTGCAATACCATTTCTTATTTTAGGATGGATTGTTATTTCAGCATCACTTGATACTGGAACACCAATATTAGGTGATAGATATGCAGGTGATTTAAATCCTGCAATCACAAAATCAGATATTACTAGTATTGAAAGTAATGTTAAAGGTTTAAGTGGGGTTGAAAGTTCAGATGTTGAACTAGCTACAGCAACACTTAGAGTATATGCTGATGTTGAAGATGGTTATACAGTAGATCAAGCAAAAGCTAAAGCTGATGAAGTATTTAACAATGTTTTAGGAGTGTTAGATTTAAATACTTACTTTAAACAAAGTGATAATAAGAAAATGTATGATTTAGAAGTACATGTATATAACTTAAGTAAGGATAGAGATAGCGATTCATTTGTATATGTAATTATGACAAAAACATCTGGAATGGAAACTGCAAGTACTCAAGTTGTTTCAGAACCAATAGATGCTGAATTAGCTCAACAATTAAGAGATGATGTTGAAAATAGAAATAATCCAACACCTACTCCTAATCCTGATGAAGATATGACAGTTGGAACTGAGGAAGTAGAAGCCACAGAACAACCAACCGAAGAACCTACTGAATAGACTCTTAGAAATAAGAGTTTTTTTGAAATTAATTTTCTAAATTGATTTTATAATTTACTTTAATATTTAATTCATATATAAAGAAGTTGGAGGTAAATATATGAAGTTAATAATTGAAGAAACAGAAGAGTTAATGTCTGAAAGTGCTATGCATATTTTATTAGGTGCAATGATGCAAGATAAAAGAGTTAATATCTCTTTAACATCTGGTAGAAGTCCAAAAACAATGTATAAAATGATGGTTCCTAAGGTTAAAGATCAAGAAAAATATAAAGATATTCAATATTATTTATTTGATGATTCACCATTTAATGGGGAACCGTATGGTGGGAATTGGAAGGAAATGCAAGAGTTATTTTTTGGACCCTCAAATATACCCGAAGAAAGAATTCATATTACTACATTAGATAATTGGAAAACATATGATGAAGAAATTAAGAATGCAGGTGGCATTGATGTAATGGTTATTGGTTTAGGATGGGATGGTCATTTCTGTGGTAATTGTCCTAGAGTAACTCCTTTAGATTCATATACTTATTGTATGAATTATGTGGATAAACAAAAAGAAAACCCTACTTATGGTGATAGACCAAATCAACCTTATTCTTTAACTATGGGACCTAGAAGTTTAATGAGAGTTAAGCATTTAGTTATGATAGTTAATGGTGAAGAAAAAGCAGAAATATTAAAGAGAATGCTTGATGAACCTATATCAGAAGATAATCCTTCTACCATATTAAAACTACATCCTAACTTTACAATAATAGCCGATAAGGATGCGGCTAAATATATTGATATGAAAGATTACCAAAGAATTTAGAACAGTTTTACTGTTCTTTTTTATTGCACTTATATACAAATTAATAAATTAATATGATAAGGTGAATATATGAAAACAAATGAGATATTAGAAAAGTTAAAAGAATTAGGTAATGATAAAAGAAGAGCGACTTATATTAAGAATGGGGCTAATGAAAAGAGTTTAGGAGTAGGACAAGGAGATATCAGGAAATTATCTAAAACACTAAAGTTAGATCACAAAGAAATAATGAATTTATGGAATAGTGATATTAGTGATGCTCAATTTTTAAGTGTAATGCTTATGAATCACAAAGATTTAAGTAAAGAAGATATAAATAGAATGATAAATGAAGTTGATTTTGTGGAAGTTATTGATAAGTTTGTAAAAGAAGTTGTTAGATTTCATAAGGATAAAGAAGAACTACTAGAAGAATGGATAAGAAGTGATAAAGATTTAATTAAAAGAAGTGGATGGTATTTAATGGTTTATAACATTCAAGATGGTAAGTATTCTAGTGAAGAATTAGATGAAATTTTGGAAGTAATTAAAGAAAACCTAGTAAACTCTTTAGATAAAACTCAGTGGGCAATGAATCATGCATTGTGTGAAATTGGAATAAGAAATACTGAGTATACTAATACTTGTTTACAAATTGGAGAAAACCTAGGTGTTTATAAGGATATGAAGGTTTCTAAAGGATGTACTTCACCATACGCACCTAGTTGGATAAATGCAGTAGTTAGTAAAAGAAAATAAGGAGGTAATTATGTTCTTTTTAAATGAAAAAGGTTTTCCTAAAGATTTCTTATGGGGCAGTGCTTCTGCCGCATATCAAGTAGAGGGTGCTTGGAATGAAGATGGTAAAGGTGTTTCTATTTGGGATACCTTCGTTAGAGAGCCAAATAAAACTTATAAGAATACTACAGGAGATAAAGCAGTAGATCATTATCATCGATACAAAGAAGATGTAAAGCTTATGGCAGATATGGGGTTAAAGACATACAGATTTAGCATTGCATGGACTAGAATTTATCCAAATGGAAATGGAGAAGTTAATGAAAAAGGTCTTCAATTCTATGATGATTTAATTGATGAGTTAATAAAGTATAATATTGAACCGATGGTTACTACATATCATTGGGATTTACCTCAAGCATTAATGGATGAATATAATGGTTGGGAAGATAGAAGAATTATTGATGATTATGTAAACTACACAAAAACTATTTATCAAAGATATGGTGATAGAGTTAAGTATTGGATTACAATAAATGAACAAAATGTATTTACTAATTTTGGATGGATGTCTAAATTACATCCTCCGGGAAAGAATGATATGAAACTGTTTTATCAAGTTAATCATCATGTGAATATTGCACATGCTAAAAGTGTAATAGAATTAAAAAAACTATTTCCTAAAGCTATGGTTGGTGCTTCTCATGCCTATAGTCCTAGTTATTCTATAAACTCAAAACCTGAAAATGCACTAGCAAAATTTGATTTTGATGATTTAAATAACTTTTATTGGATGGATGTATATGCATATGGTAGATATCCTGTGAGCGCAATAAAATTCTTAAAACAATTTGGATGGGATCCTAAGTTTGAAGATGGTGATGAAGAGGTTATGAAACAAGCTTCAACTCTAATAGATTTTATGGGAGTTAATTATTATCAAACTTCAACTATTGAATATAATCCACTTGATGGAGTTAGTGCTAGTAATCAAATGAATACTACTGGAGAAAAGGGTAGCCAACAGGTTCAAGGTATTCCTGGGTTGTATAAGAAACCTCTTAATGAGTATCTACCTACTACTGACTGGGATTGGACAATAGACCCTAAAGGTTTAAGGTATGCATGCAGAGAGATTACATCTAGGTATAATCTACCAATTATTATCTCTGAAAATGGACTTGGTGCATTTGATAAGTTGGAAGATGGAAAAGTACATGATCCATATAGAATAGAGTATTTAAAAAGTCACTTAGAAGAATTAAAGAATGCATGTAATGAGGGTTGTAGAGTACTTGCATATTGTACATGGTCATTTACAGATTTATTAAGTTGGTTAAATGGATATCAAAAACGTTATGGATTTGTATATGTGGATAGAGAAGAAGATGAAAATAGTGGTACTTTAAATAGAATTAAGAAAGATTCATATTTCTGGTATAAAAATGTTATAGAAACAAATGGAGAAGGACTATAAAAAGTCCTTCTTTTTTAATAAATAAAGTATAATAGTTTTATGAGAAAAAATGATGAATTTATAGCAAGTTGTATTGATTATGATAAAGATGGTAATGGTGTTGTAAAACACGATGGTTTTGTTTTTTTTGTTAAAAATTTAATTAAGGAAGAACAAGCAAGAATAAAAATTATTTCTTTAAAGAAAAACTATGGTTATGGAAAAGTTGTAGAAATCTTGAAAGAAAGTAAAGAAAGAAAAAATCCACCTTGTAGTGTATATAAAACGTGTGGTGGATGTAGTTTACAGCATATGTCTTCTTTAGAACAAGCAAACTTTAAGAAAAACATAGTGATTAATAGTTTTAAAAGTATAGCTAAAATGGATGTTAAGGTTAATGATGTTTTAACAATGAATAATCCATATAGGTATAGGAATAAGGTTCAAGTTCCTGTTCAATTTGATGAAGAATTAAAAATAGGTTTTTATAGAAGCTTTTCTAATACTATAGTTGAATTTGATGATTGTATTGTGCAAAGTGAAATATCAAATAACATAATAGATTTTATAAAAAAAGAATTAAAGAATTATGAGTTTAAAAATATAATTAGGCATATTTTAATTAAACACTCTCATAATACTAATGAAATAATGATAGTAATAGTATCAAAAGAAGTTATTACACTTGAAATTAATGAATTTATAGAAAACCTTAGTAAAAGCTTTAAAGAAATTAAAAGTATCATTTTAAATGTGAATAAAAGAAACGATAATGTTATTTTGGGAGAAGATGAATACTTACTTAAAGGAAGTAAGTATATTAAAGAAGACCTTTGTGGTTTTACATTTAATATTTCTAGTAAATCATTTTTTCAAATTAATCCATATCAAACAGAAATCCTTTATGAAAAAGCTATGGAATATGCAAATATAAAACCAAATGAAGTAGTGTTAGATTTATATTGTGGAATAGGAACTATTGGTATGGTTGCTTCAAGATATGCAAAAAAGGTTATTGGAATTGAAGTGGTAGAAGAAGCAATAAAAGATGCAAAAGAAAATGCAAAAAACAATAATGTAAATAACATTGAATTTTATTGTATGGATGCAGGAATTGGAGCAAATAAGCTAATAGAAGAAGATTTAAAACCTGATGTAATAATAGTAGATCCACCAAGAAAAGGCTTAAATAAGAACGCTATTGAGGCTATATTGACACTTTCTCCTAGTAGATTAGTTTATGTATCGTGTGATCCTTCAACTCTAGCAAGAGATTGTAAGATATTTAATGAAAATGGATATAGTATAAAGAAGGTACAACCAGTGGATATGTTTCCACAAACAACACA
>CAYQNJ010000016.1:0-29491 GCA_964418835.1 uncultured Erysipelotrichaceae bacterium | reverse complement strand
ATACCTTCTAAACAACCATATAACTTCTATAACTCTGATTATGAAGCAGGTCTAAGGTTATATAGTTCAGGTGTATTTATTATGGATAAGGCTAATGAATTAATTCCTGATTATTTTAAGTTTATTAAAGGAATTATTGATAGTGAAGACTTAAGTTTAAATATATCTAGAGAGATTCTACAACAAGATAGACAAGTTAAATTACTTGCTAATTCAATACAAAAGAAAATTAAATCTTATTTAGAAGATATGATTAAAAATGATAGAGAATCATATGAAAAGTTATTTGAAAATTTTGGATTAAATTTAAAATATGGAATTTATCAAGATTATGGTACACATGTAGAAACATTAAAAGATTTAATATTATTTAAATCAAGTAAAGAAGATAAGTATGTAACATTAAAAGAATATGTTGAAAGAAAGCCAGAAGATCAAAAGGTAATATATTATGTGACAGGTGATTCAATAGAAGATATTAAAAATTCACCACAAATGGAAAAGTTAATTGATAAAGAAATAGAAGTTTTATACTTTATGGATGATGTTGATGAATTTGCGATAAGTATGATGAGATCATACAATGATATAGAATTTAAATCAGTAAATAAAGGTGACTTTGATTTAGAGAGTGATGAAGAAAAGAAGATTAAAGAGGAACAAACAAAAGAAAATGAATCTCTTTTAACTTCTATGAAAGAAGCTTTATCAAACAATGTGACTGATGTAAGAGTATCTTCTAGGTTAGTTAATAATCCAGTTTGTCTTGTGTCTGATGAAGGTTTATCTATTGAAATGGAAAAGGTATTATCCCAATCTCCTAACAACATGGGAATGAAGGCTAGCAAGATTTTAGAAATAAACCCTAATCATGAAATATTTAAAACTTTACAAAAGATTCAAGAAAACAATCCGGATTTAATTAAAGAATATTCTAAGGTTTTATATGACCAAGCATTATTAATAGAAGGATTACCAATAGATAATCCAATTGATTATGCAAATAAAGTAATAGAATTAATGATTAAAGCGAATAGTTAATATAAAAGGTAGATTTTATAATCTACCTTTTATTCTTTTATAAGTATCTTTTCTATTTCACATACTATTCCCAAATGAAAGTCATTATTAGGATATATCTTTTCTTTTAAACCATCTTCAATGAAGTTTTCTTCTTTTAGAGTATTGGAGTATAACTTTTTTAATATAAATATGATTTTTGCTTCATTAATATATGGTGTTTCATTATCGTATGAGATAGTTAATCCAGATGTTTTTATTTTGTCTTCATCATGTCCTGAAGAACTTCCTAGGTAATTCAATTCTTTCCTATAACCATCAAAGAAGGCTAATGAGTAATTATCTTTATTTTGGATATATTTGTAAGTATATCTTTGAGGTCTTACATATAAAGTTACTACATACTTTCTCCATAGGTATCCCATTTGAACCCAGTTAACTGTCATACCATTAACCTTAGTGTCACAGTCTAGTGTAATAACACCCCATTCATCCTTAATTAGATTGAATAAATTTTCATTTAATTCACTTGGTTGTATTTCTTTAAACATAATTAATACCTCCTATATAAATTATATCATTATATATTCAATAAAATGTTAGAATAATAGTGAGGTAAGTATGAGAGAAATAGATGTTAATTTGATTAAGAATACAATTATTGATATTTGTAATGATATTACTACTAGTTATCCTAGTGATGTATATAATGCATTAAAAGATGGTTTTGAAAATGAATCAAGTAAGATTAGTAGGGTCGCAATGGATATGTTGTTAAAAAATGCAGATATTGCTAAAAATGAACATATACCTATATGTCAAGATACTGGTATGGTAAGTGTTTATTTAACTATTGGGCAAGATATTCATTTTTTTAATGGTAATTTAAAAAAAGCTATTAATGAAGGTGTAAGGATAGGTTATGAAAATAATTACCTTAGAAAATCTATTGTTGATGATCCATTATTTGAAAGGAAGAATACAACAGATAATACACCAGCATTAATATATATGGATATTGTTGAAGGGGAAGACTTAGTTGTCGAAGTTAGCGCAAAAGGGTTTGGTTCTGAAAACATGTCTAAGATTAAAATGTGTAAACCTTCTGATGGATATGAAGGTGTAAAAGATTTTATTGTGGATACAATAATTAGTGCAGGTCCCAATGCTTGTCCACCAATGATTGTTGGTGTAGGTATTGGTGGTAGTTTTGATTATGCGCCTTTCTTAGCGAAAAGAGCTTTGCTTAGACCATTGGATGAATCTAACAGTGATGTAAGATATAAAAATTTAGAAGATGAAATATTAACAATAGTTAACAAATCTAATATAGGACCGCTAGGTTTAAAAGGTAAAACAACTGCTTTAAAAATACAAATAGAACAAGCACCTACACATATTGCTGGTTTACCGGTGGCAGTAAGTATTTGTTGTCATGCTTCTAGGCATGTTAGGAGATTATTATAATGAAAAGAATCAATCTTCCTTTAAATGTTGATGATGTTGAAAACCTTGTCTGTGGTGAACAAGTTTTACTTAATGGAATAATGTATACCGCTAGAGATGCTGTGCATAAAAAATTGATAGATTTGTTAGATCAAGGTTTGAAACTTCCTTTTGATATCAAAAACCAAACTATTTATTATGTTGGTCCAACTCCAGCTAGAGAAGATGGAAGTTTTGGAAGCGGTGGTCCTACTACTGCTTCTAGGATGGATAAATATACACCTAGATTATTAGATTTGGGTTTAAAGGGAATGATTGGTAAAGGTTATAGAAGTAATGAAGTAAAACAATCTATTATTAATAATAAAGCTGTATATTTTGTGGCCGCAGGAGGAGCTGGAGCACTTATTGGTAAGAGTGTGGTCTCATTTGAGATGGTAGCTTTTGAGGAATTATTAAGTGAAGCTATATTAAAGTTAGAAGTAGTTGATTTTCCAGTGTTTGTAGGAATAGATATAAAAGGAAATGATATTTATGATAGCGATTAGTTCATGTTTATTAGGAGAAAATTGTAAATATGATAGTGGTAATAATCTAAGAAAAGAATTATTAACATTGGAAAATGTTATTCCTATTTGTCCAGAAATGTTAGGAGGTCTAGGATGTCCTAGAAATCCATGCGAAATTGTAGGGGAAAGTGTAATTAATTCCATAGGTGAAGATGTTACTGAAGAGTTTAAAAAGGGTGCTTTATTAGCTTTAGAAATATGTCAAAAAAATAATGTGGAATTAGTTATACTAAAATCACTTAGTCCATCTTGTGGATGTAATAAGATATATGATGGTACATTTACTCACACTATAACTACTGGAGATGGGATATTTGTAAAATTATTAAAAGAAAACAATATTAATTGCATAGATGATATAAGTTACTTAGGAAGAGGGAAATAGAATGAATATTTATGAGGAAGCTTTAAAATTACATGAAGAATTTAAGGGGAAACTAGAAATAAAGGTTAAGGTTCCTTGTGAAAGTAAAGATGATTTATCTTTAGCTTATACTCCAGGGGTTGCAGCTCCTTGTCTAGAAATAGAGAAGGATAAAGAGAATGCTTATGTTTATACTAATAAAGGTAATACTGTCGGTATTATTAGTGATGGTAGTGCTGTGCTTGGTTTAGGTAATATAGGAGCACAGGCTGCTTTACCTGTTATGGAAGGTAAAGCATTATTAATGAAAAAGTTTGCGAATTTAGATGCTATTCCTTTATGTATTAAAACAAATGATGTTGAAGAAATAATTAGAACTTGTAAGATATTAGAACCTAACTTGGGCGGTATTAACTTAGAAGATATTAGTGCACCACGTTGTATTGAAATTGAAAGAAGATTAATTGAAGAAATGGATATACCTGTGTTTCATGATGATCAACATGGTACTGCAATAGTAGTGTTAGCTACCTTAATAAATAGTATTAAATTAACTGGTAAAAAACCTGAGTATAATAAGGTTGTAGTTAGTGGTACAGGTGCTGCGGGTAGTTCAATTATTAGAATGATTTATAATTATGGATTTACTAATATATATGCTTTTGATAAGGATGGTTTATTGTCTAAAAAAGATAGTGATACATATGATGTTTATAAGAAAGAATTACTTGAGTATGTAAACCTTGATAATATGGAATATAATAATTTAAAAGAGGCAATGGTAGGTGCAGATATATTTATTGGTGTTTCTGCTAGAAATTTAGTTAGTAAGGATATGGTTAGATCAATGAATGAGAAAAACATTGTGCTTGCGATGGCTAATCCAGAACCTGAGATATCATATGATGATGCCAAGGAAGCTAATGCTTATATAGTTGGTACTGGAAGAAGTGATAGACCTAATCAAGTGAATAACTTACTTGCATTTCCTGGTTTATTTAGAGGTGCTTTAGATGCTAAAGCAACTAAGATTGACGAGGATGTTAAAATAGCTGCGAGTATTGCGATAGCAAGTTTAATAGATGAAAGTGAACTTACTACTGATTATGTTGTGGCTAGTCCACTTGATGATAGAGTAGTCAAAAGTGTTAGTGAAGCAGTAAAGATTGCTTGTATTAAGTCAGGTAATATTAGGAGGTAAATATGAAAACTAATAAAACAATGATGACAGATTTATACGAAATAACTATGGCTCAAACTTATTTTGATGACAATGCATTTGATAAGATAGTCTATTTTGATGGTTTCTTTAGATCAAATCCTTTTGATGGTGGATATGCGATTATGTCTGGTGTTGATAATATAATTGACTATATTCAAAATATTAAATTTGATAAGGATGATATTGAATTTTTAAGAAATGCGAATAAATTTTCTGAAGAATTTTTAGATTATTTGGCTAATTTTAAGTTTAATGGTGATATGTGGGTTGTGCCTGATGGTACGGTGGTGTTTGGTAATGAAATACTTGTTACAGTTAAAGCTAATATAATAGAAGCTCAAATAATTGAAACTACAATATTATCTTATTTAAATAGTTGTATTAAATTTACTACTGCCGCAAGAAGGTTAGTTGAATCAGCTGGTAATATTCCTATTATGGAGTTTGGGGCAAGACGCGCTGATGGACCAGAAGCCGCAGTTCTTGCAAGTAAATGTGGTTATATTGCTGGTTGTGTTGGTACTTCTAATGTTATGGCTGGTCAAATTTATGGAATACCAGTTATGGGTACAATGGCTCATTCAATGATATCTGCAGAAGAGGAAGAATATGATGCATTTTTAAAGTATGCAAAGTCATTTCCTGATGATGCTAATTTCTTAATTGATACTTATGACACTTTAAAAAGTGGTGTTGTAAATGCTATAAAGGTTGCTAAGGATTATTTAATTCCTAGAGGACATAAACTTAAATCTGTAAGAATAGATAGTGGTGACTTAGCTTATTTATCTAAACAAGTAAGAATTATTTTAGATAAAGAAGGTATGCATGACACTAAAATTGTTTTATCTAATTCAATAGATCCATATACGCTTACTTCCCTTGCAATGCAAGATGCTAGGTTTGATTCAATTGGTGCTGGAGATAATATTGCAGCTCCTAAAGGTAGAGTTGGTGTTGTTTATAAATTAGTTGCTATTGAAGAAGATGGTGAAATTATTCCTAGAATTAAAATTAGTAATGATGCTATTAAGATAGTTAACCCAGGTTATAAAAGACTTTACAGATTCTATGATAAGACTACTGGCTATGCATTAGGTGATGTTATGGCATTACATGATGAAATTATTCCAGAAGATGAATTCACTTTAATTGATCCTTTAAATGAATTTAATACAACTACAATATCTAATTACATAATTAAAGAATTACAAGTTCCTTTATTTGTAAAAGGGAAACTTGTTTATGAAGATATGAGTATTAATGAGAAACAAAAATATTGTTCTAAACAAATGGATACAATGTATCCAGAAGTTAAACGTTTGGAAAACCCACATAAATATTATGTGGATCAAACTCAAAAGCTTATTGATTTGAAGAAGACTTTAATTCTTGAACATAAAAAACAATTTGAGGGGTAATTACTATGAAAAGATTTGGGTTTGTAAGAGTTGCAGGTGCTAATACTTCATTAAAGGTTGCAGATACAGCATATAATACAAATGAAATTATTAAGATGATTGATAAGGCTATAGACAATAAGGTTGATATCTTATCTTTTGGTGAACTTAGTGTTACTGCATATACTTGTAATGATTTATTCTTACAAGAAACTTTAATTAACGCTAGTAATGAATCAATAAATAAATTAAAAGATTATTCTAAAAATAAAGAAATTACATTTATTGTTGGAGCCCCAGTAGTAATAGATAATAGTTTATTTAATTGTGCTGTGGTTATTAATGATGGGAGTATACTTGGTATAGTTCCAAAGACTTATATTCCAAACTACAATGAATTTTATGAAAAAAGATGGTTTAGAAGTGGTAAAGAGTTGTTGAGTAAGAAAATTATGTTTTGTGATGAAGAAGTTAACTGTGGAACTGATTTGATTTTTAGAAATAATAAGGTAGCTTTTGGTATAGAAATTTGTGAAGATTTATGGAGTGTATATCCGCCTAGTAATGAACTTGCAATTAATGGTGCTAATATCATATTTAATTTATCTGCGAGTAATGAATTAATTTCTAAACATCAATATAGACATGATTTAATTAAGGTTCAATCAAGTAAGACATTTACTGGTTATATTTATGTTTCTAATAATATTAATGAAAGTACTACTGATTTGGTTTTTGGTGGTTCTAATATAATTTATGAAGCTGGTAGATTAATTAATGAAGGAAAAAGATTTAGTTTTGATGGTGAACTAGTTATTGGGGATATTGATGTTAGTAAATTAAATAATGATAGAATTTCTGATATTAGTTTTATGGGTGTAGTACAAAAGAATGTATATAGGGAAGTTTATTTTAAATTGAGTGATAATAAACAAACTTTAACTAGAAAATACGAAAAAACACCGTTTGTGCCAAGTGATGAAAATATTAGAAAAGAAAGATGTGAAGAAATATTAAATGTTCAAAGTAGTGGTTTAGCGAAAAGAATGAAACATACAGGTATTAATAAGACAGTTATTGGATTATCTGGAGGTTTGGATTCTACTCTTGCTTTCTTAGTTATGATTAAAGCAAATGAAAAGTTAAATATTGACAATTCTAATATTATTGCGATTACTATGCCTGGTTTTGGGACTACTGATAGAACATATAATAATGCATTAAAACTTGCGGAAGTTTATGGAGTTAGTTTAAGAGAGATAAATATTAAGGATGCTTGTTTACAACACTTTAAAGATATTGGGCATGATCCTAGTGTTCATGATGTAACATATGAAAATGTTCAAGCAAGAGAAAGAACTCAGGTGTTAATGGATATAGCTAATAAAGAAAATGGTTTAGTTATTGGTACAGGAGATTTAAGTGAGTTAGCTCTTGGTTGGTGTACTTATAATGGTGACCATATGAGCATGTATTCTGTGAATTCTTCAATACCAAAGACTCTAGTAAAGTATTTAGTTGCTTATGTTAGAGATAATGATAGTAGAAGTTATGAGGTGTTAAAGGATATATTAGATACTCCTATTTCTCCTGAATTATTGCCTCCAGATAGTAAGGGTAATATAGTTCAAAAGACAGAGGATAAGGTTGGTCCTTATTTATTACACGATTTCTTCTTGTATCACTTTATTAGAAATAAGGCTACACCTTCAAAAATATTTGAACTTGCGAAAAACACTTTTAGTAATGAATATAGTAAAGAAGAGATTTATAAATGGTTAGATGTATTTGTAAGAAGGTTCTTTACACAACAGTTTAAACGTAGTTGTATGCCTGATGGAGTTAAAGTTGGAAGTGTATCGTTATCTCCTAGAGGTGATTTAAGGATGCCAAGTGATGCAACATATAGTGTTTGGTTAAAAGATTTAGAGAGTATTGAATTATGAAAATAGCTATTTTTGGTGGTAGTTTTAATCCACCACATATCATGCACAAACAAATAGCTCTTAGTTTAATCAATAATAAATACTGTGACAAAGTTATATTTGTGCCAACAGGTTATAAGTATAATAAGGAGCATTTAGTTGATGATATGCATAGATTAAATATGTTGAAGATTATGTGTGAAGGTAATACAAATCTTTGTGTTAGTGATTATGAACTACATGGAGATTTAAAGTATACTTATCAAACACTTGATCACTTTCAAGAAAAGTATGAAGATAGTGAAATATTCTTTGTGTTAGGGTTTGATAATCTAAAGAGTTTTAAATCATGGAGAAGATTTGAATATATTTTGTCTAAGTATAAATTATTAGTTGTGGATAGGGATAATATAGATGAGAATTATCTAAAAGAGGAATTTGAAGAATTTTTAGATAGTATTATTTTTACAACTGTTTACCCTCAAAAAATTTCATCAAGTAGCATAAGAAAAGAATTAAAAAAATTCAGAATTTCTGAACTAATAGAACCTGAAGTATTAGAGTATATTGAAGATAATAAGCTATATATTTAATTCTTATTATAGATAGAAATAGTAAAAGATGCATTAATAGTTAGAGTGTTTATATTATCTAATTTACTTGCGTCTTTTTTACTTGTTTTAAAATAATAAGGAGTCATAGTATAAAGGCTTTTAATTTCATTGTTATTGTTTAATGTAAAATTGTATTTTAGTTCTTCCTTATTTATTAGTTTTAATCCATTAATTAAGATATCTTCTTCTTCATTTAGATAAGGAGTATCATAAATTACCTCCTTCAATTTAAATAAATGATCTTTAGATGGAGTTACTAATATAAATACACCATCTTTTTTTAGTACTCTGTTTAT
Source organism: uncultured Erysipelotrichaceae bacterium (assembly GCA_964418835.1). Lineage (GTDB taxonomy): Bacteria > Bacillota_I > Bacilli_A > Erysipelotrichales > Erysipelotrichaceae > UBA9076. The sequence continues at coordinate 20,635 of CAYQNJ010000016.1, read as the reverse complement.
TTCTTTTTTTGATATTGGAGCAAATATTGTTGTTACTATATCAAAAGTATTATCAACAAAAGGTAGTTCATATATAGAAGAAATTATATAAGTTGTTGTTTTATCTTTTTTACTTGCGTAGGTTATAGCTTCTTTAGATAAATCTATTCCATATTTATGTAATATATTAAATGATTTTGTATAATATCCTTCTCCACATGCAAGATCCAATAAAGATGTTTTATTATAAGAGTTAATTACATTATTTAATCTATCTTTTAAAGGTTTATATGAATCGGTTTCTAAAAACATGGTTCTAGCTTTTATCATTTCTTTGTTATCACCAGTATTAGTTTTATTTATAGAAAGATTTAAATAACCATATTTTGATATATCAAAGGTATGTTTATTTATACAAATATAAGATCTTTCTTTATTAGCTAATTCATTTTTACATATAGGACATATTATTTTCATATAAATATCATACAATATTTTATATAGTAATATAATAAATATTATTGATTGACAATCAGTCAGTCGTTTGTTATATTTTATTCAGGAGGTAATTAAAATGCGTATTACTAAAGATAGTGAAGAAAGAAAAAGTGAAATAGTTGATGCTGCAGAAAAGTTGTTTAAAGAAAATGGAATTGCAAAAACTGCAGTTAGTGCAATAGTAAAAGAATTGAATGTAGCGCAAGGATTATTCTATTATTACTTTAGTTCAAAGGATGATGTTGTTGATGAAATTGCAAAAAGATATAATGAAAACTTTAAGGTTGATTTAGAAAAGAATATGGATAATCAACAAGATTTTGATAAACAATTAAATAACTTTGTGGATAACTTCTCTAAAGGACTTAAAGATTTTTGGGATAAGTTTAGTGATGATAAAACAACAAAAGACTTAGTACAACTTACTACTAAAACAATTGATGAAGTTAAAAAAACTGCGAGTAATGAACTTACCAATATAATAAATAAAGGTAATGAAGATGAAAAGTTAAATATAAAAAGTCCAGAATTTTATGCAAAAGCCATAGTTGGTGGTATAAATGATCTTGTGAAACAGGGTATGGATGATGCTGAAGAGATTAAAAAAATAGTTAGTGATCTATTAAAGAAGGAGAATGAAAATGAGTAAAATGTTTAAAGATTTAGAGGATGTATTAAATAAAACATCAAAACAATTAGAAAAAGGTGTAGGTAAGTTAAGCACAAAGTTTGATTCTGAAGCTAAGAAACTTGATTTAAAATCACAAATTGGTAATCATGAAAGAAAGATTAGACAAGCTTATACAAGACTTGGTGAAGCATATTTCCAATTTAAAGAAAACAACGTTTCTATGAATCAAGCTGATATTATTCTTGATTCAATTAAAGCAAACCAAAAAGTTATTGACTTATTAAATAAACAATTAAGAGATTTAGACTAGCAACTTAAAAAGTTGCTTTTTTATGTATTAGTAGTAAATATATTCTTTTTTTTTATTAATTTGATAAGATATAAGAGTTAAGGAGATAAAAACATGGAACTAATTAAAGGTAAAATAACAATGGAAAATAATGAGGAGATTCTTTTTGAACTATATCCAGAAGAAACTCCAATAACAGTAGAAAACTTCGTGAAGTTAATTAAAGAAGGATATTACAATGGGAAGACATTCCATAGAGTAATACCAGGATTTGTATCACAAGGAGGATGTCCTTATGGTACAGGAACTGGAGGACTAGGTTATACAATACCTTGTGAGACTGAAAAGAATGTTCATAAGCATGTGACAGGTACTTTTAGCATGGCTCATGCTGGTAAGAATACTGGGTGTTGTCAATTTTTTATATGTCATGCACCTCAACCCCATTTAGATGGAGTACATACTGTATTTGGACAAGTTACTGATAACATTGATGCAGTATTAAAAATGAAAAATGGTGATGTAATAGCTAAAATAGAATTATTGTAATATGAATATTTTAGATAATGTTAATCCTAAATTAAAAGATCTATTTTTATTGGTTTTTGGTACATTAATATTTGTTTTAGGTATTAATTTATTTATTGTACCTATTGGTTTATATAATGGTGGAGTTATTGGTATAGCTCAAATACTAAGAACAATTATTACAGATATATTTAAATTAAAAGTTAACTTTGAGATTGCAGGGATTATTAATTTCTTTCTAAATATACCTTTATTAATTTTAGCTTATAAAGGAGTTTCAAAGAATTTCTTTAGAAAAACTTTACTTGCAATAATTATTCAAACTATTTTATTTTCAATTATTCCAATGTCACATACACAAATACTTGATGAAAAACTAGCCTCTTTACTTACAGGTGGTATACTTGCAGGACTTGGGTGTGGTTTGGTACTTATGAGTGGAGCTAGTGGAGGAGGAATGGATATTATTGGTGTTTATACAAGTATAAAAAAACCAGGATCTAGTGTTGGTGGTTTATCAATAATAGTAAATTTCTTTATATATATAGTTTGTGCGGTGTTGTTTGATATTAGAATTGCGATTTATTCAATTATTTATGCGGTTATATTTTCTCTTGCTATGGATAAATTACATTATCAAAATATTGAAGTTAGCTTAGTTATTTTCACAAAAGAAAAAAATGTAAAAGAAGAAATTATGAAAAAATATGTTAGGGGAGTTACTTATTGGAATGGTTTTGGGGCATACACCAATAATCAGACTGAAGTATTAGTTACTATTTGTTCAAAGATTGAAGTAAATAGAATTAAAAAAGACATATTAAGATTAGATCCAAAAGCATTTATTATTATGAGTAATGCGAATGTAACTGGGGGATTTGAAAAACGCCTAGCGTAAAGGAGTATTATGAAAACAATATTATTAGACTTAGATGGAACACTACTACATATGGACCAAGAAAAATTTGTGAAAAGTTATTTTGGCTCGGTAGGACTTAAATTTAGTAAGAATTTTGATTCAAATAGAGTTATGAATGGCTTGATAGAAGGCACTAAAGCAATGGTTGCTAATGATGGTAGTCTTAGTAATGAAGAAATGTTTTGGAAGGTATTTGAAGATGTTTCTAATTATAGTAAGTTAGAGACTCAAGAACTATTTGAAGATTTTTATCTGAATGATTTTGAAAATAGTAAGATTACTACAAGTTCTACACCTCATGCAAAAGAGTTAATTAATGTATTAAAAAATAAAGGCTATGATTTAATTTTAGCTACTAACCCACTATTTCCTTCAATTGCAACAGAAAAAAGAATACAATGGGCTGGTTTAAGTATTGATGATTTTAAAGAAGTAACTACATATGAAAATTATCATTTTTGCAAACCTAATCCTTTATACTTTAAAGAAATTTTAGATAAGTTTAACTTAAACATTGAAGATTGTTTGATGATAGGTAATGATATTGATGAAGATATGGCAGCAAAACAAATAGGTCTAGAAGTATTAGTTGTTACTGACAATTTAATAAATAGATCAAATAAAGAATTTGAATCTAGTTTTATTGGTTCATTAGAAGAATTAGTTAAATATATTGAATTAAAGGTATAAAATACCTTTTTCTTAACTTGATATAAATATTATTTTTGTTTGAAATTATAAGATAGAAGGGTAGGTTATTATTTAATGGAACACAAACAAAACCCCTTAGGATATGAACCAATAAATAAGTTGTTATTTAGACTCGCTATACCTACAATTACAGCTCAGTTAATTAATATGTTGTATAACATTGTAGATAGAATTTATATTGGTCATATGCCTAATGATGGAGCGTTAGCGTTAACAGGGCTTGGTGTTACAATGCCTATAATAATGATTGTATCTGCATTTGCTGCTCTAGTTAGTGCTGGAGCTGCTCCTAGAGCATCGGTATTCATGGGTAAAAAAGATATAGATAGTGCAGAAGCAACACTTGGAAATAGTGTTACTTTATTAGTGTTAGTAGCTATGGTAATAACACCAGTAATAATAATTTTTGGTAAGGATTTATTACTTTTGTTTGGAGCAAGCCAAAATACTATTAACTTTGCTTTAGACTATTTGAATATCTATGCTATAGGAACAATCTTTGTACAACTAACATTGGGATTAACTGCTTTTGTGACAGCTCAAGGTTTTGCCAAAGAAGGCATGATTTCAGTTTTAATTGGTGCGATTTGTAATATAGTACTTGATCCAATATTTATATATATGCTTAATATGGGTGTAAAAGGAGCTGCTTTAGCTACAATTATTTCTCAAGGATTATCTTGTTTATATGTTATAAAGTTTTTATTTGGTAATAAAACTAAGCTTAAAATAAAGAAAAAGAATTTAAAATTGAGAAATGAAATATATATTCCAAGTATTAAGTTAGGTTTATCCTCATTTATTATGCAATCAAGTGAAAGTATTTTGAATATTAGTTTCAATGCATCTTTACTTCACTATGGAGGAGATTTAGCAGTAGGTGCTATGACAATAATGTCTAGCATATTACAATTTGCCTTACTTCCAATGAATGGTTTAGGGCAAGGTGCACAACCTATTATCAGTTTTAATTATGGTGCTAAAAATGTTGATAGAGTTAAGAAAACAGTTAAACTACTTTTAACCTTATGTGTTTCTTATTCATTTACTATATGGGCTTTAATACAATTATTTCCAAATTTGTTTATATCAATTTTTACAAAAGATCCTGCACTTATGAGTTTTACTCATAGTGCATTAAGAATTTATATTTTTGGATTATTTATTTTAGGTGTTCAAATAGCTTGTCAATTAACTTTCACTGCATTGGGTTATGCTAAAGCATCAATTCTGGCAGCTATCACCAGGAAATTTATATTGTTAATACCATTGATATTTATATTACCAAGGGTACTAACAAGTAATCCAACTAACTCTATATATCTTGCTGAACCTATTGCAGATATATTAGCTTCTATATTTACTGGATTATTATTTATACAACAATTTAAATTTGCAATAGAAGAAATGAATAATTAGATACAAGTTATCCTATAAATATTACAACCTATCTAAATATTAATGTTTTTATTCCTAAATAAAATAGAATTGAATTACAAGGAGGGGACATGAAACTTTCAATCAAAATATATAAAGATGTAAAAGAGACAGAAGTAATCATCATATCTAATGAAATGAATGATGATATCGAAAGTATTTCTAGATTTGTGAACTCAAGTAATTCAAATAGATTAATTGCGAAAAACGAAGAAGAAGTGATTTTATTAGATTTAAAAGAAGTAATTAGGTTTTAATTCATTAAATAAAAAAGTATATGCATATACAAATAAAAGCAATTATGAAATAAACAAGAGACTATATGAATTACAAGAAACTTTGGACAAGAAAAATTTTGTAAGAGTTTCAAATACAGATATTGTAAATCTAGATTATGTAAAAAGATTGGATTTTAGTTTTAGGGAACCATAGCAATCGAATTAAAAAAGGGTGATTCTGTATATGTTTCAAGAAGTTATTTAGGAGAATTTAAAAAGATATTAGGACTATAGGAGGTTAATATGAAAAACATCTTCGCAAAGATATTTAGTGGTATTTTGACAGTATTAGGTATTGGATACTTATCTACAATCATTATTTCTGTATTGATAAATAAAGGGACATATTTCCCAAGTACTGTTACAACAGGTGAAGTTTCACTTAATACTATAATGATTCAAGCTGCTTTAATGGCGTTATTGGGAGTGATAGGAACTCTTTCAGCTGATATATATAAGATTGAAAAATATAGTTAGCTTACTAAATCGTTAATTCAATTTGTGGTTATAGTAGGTAGTGTATTATTAGTTGGAGTATTAGTGGGATGGATTAAAACATTAGGTGCTGCAGTTAGTTCATTTATAATCGCAAGTATAATATTTATTATTATTTGGATCATTATGAGTCTAATAATGAAAAATGAAATATCACAAATTAATCAAAAATTAGAAAAAAGATTATGAAAGAAGATAGAATAAACTATCTTCTTTTTTGTTATAATAAGTTTCGAATTAGAGGTATCTATTTATGTCAAAAAATATGAAGATAATTATTAGTCAATCGTTAATTAATTTAGCTCAAAGTAAAACTTTTGATAAAATTACAGTTAAAGATATAGTGGATGATTGTAATATATCTAGACAAACATTTTATTATCATTTTAAAGACATTATGGATGTTATTGAGTGGTCTTTTATACAAGAATATAATAGAGTCCTTATAGAAATATCAATTTTAGATACCAATAAAGAAAAATTAAAAGTTTTTATAAGATTTGCATTAAGTAATAATGATGCAATAAATAAACTCATGAGTTCTTCAAAAAAAGAAGAACTAGAAAAATTAATAATACAAACAATAAAATCATTCTTGATTGAATTAATAAAACAAAATAATGAAAGTGTTTTGATAGATATAGTTGATATAGATACTAAAATTACATTTGCTACTTATGATGTTGCGGGTGTGTTATTTGAGAAACATAATAAAGACTTTAATATTGATAATTTAAACAATAAAATAGTAAATTTATTAAAATCTGTTTTGAATATTAGATGATTTATCATTAAAATTTGATGAGTTCATCAAATAATTTTTTGTTTTTATAAGACTTTGTTGTAGGAGAGCTTTTTATAATAGAGATTTTATATATTCATTAGTTTTAATAGAATATTAATTTGATTTAATATATCAATATTTTCTTTTAAATTTAAAATAGATCCTTAATAACTCTTTATAGATTTAAAAAATTAGTTACAGATACAGTTGAATCTATTACAAATAGAATAGTTAATATAATGTAGAAGTTTCCAGTAATTAATATAATTTTATTGTTATGATTAAATTTATAATGTGTTAATAGAATTAAAAGTGCCAAACACCAATATATGAGTAACCAGGGTCCATTTAAAATCTTTTTTTAATCCGTTTATTTGTTTAAAGGATTCATAGAAGGTTTTTCCCCCTTTTACAACCTGTAAAACAATAGGTAAAGAATAAGCTAATAAAGACGTTTGTGAATACATTTAAAACTCTCCATTTTAAAGTTATCTAGATAGTCTTAGATTTTATATTTACATAAGTTTATAAATGTAAATACTAATTTAAAAGAATGTAAATTTATTTTATTTGTAATTATTAATAACATTAATATATAAGGGAGAAAGTAGATGAAAGAAGTAAAAACACCAAGAAAACCATTTATATATTATTATTTATTAGTTTTTTCTATTCTAATATTGTTTAATTTAATAGCAATGCCTTGGATTGCTCAAAGACAGATTAAAGAAGTTGATTATGGAACTTTTATGACCATGACAGAAAAAAAAGATATAGATACAGTTGAAATACAAAGCAATAAGATTTTATTTAGTGATGTTGATGGAAAAATTTATGAAACTGGAAAAGTTGATGATGATAATCTAATTAATAGATTATATGAATCTGAAGTAAAATTTTCATCACAAATTATTGAACAAACTTCACCTATGATGAATATATTGTTATATTGGATTCTACCTTTTATATTATTTTCTAGTGTTGGAAATAGGTTTTTAAAGAAGTCAATGGATAATTCAAGTGGTGCTAAAGGTTCAATGATGTTTGGACTTGGTAAAAGTAATGCTTAAGTATACGTTAAATCATCAGAAGGTATAAAGTTTTCAGATGTTGCTGGTGAAGATGAAGCAAAAGAGAATTTAACAGAAATTGTTGATTACTTACATAACCCTAATAAGTATAAGGAAGTTGGAGCTTCGATGCCTAAAGGATTATTGTTAGTAGGTCCTCCTGGTACTGGTAAAACAATGCTTGCAAAAGCGGTTGCAGGAGAAGCGAACGTTCCATTTTTTTCAATATCGGGTTCTGAGTTTGTAGAAATGTTTGTAGGTGCTGGAGCTTCAAAAGTTAGAGATTTATTTAAACAAGCAAAAGAAAAAGCACCATGTATCGTTTTTATAGATGAAATAGACGCTATAGGTAAGAAAAGAGATGGAAATTTTGGGGGAAATGATGAAAGAGAACAAACACTAAATCAATTAATCACAGAAATGGATGGTTTTGAAGGAAATAACGGAGTAATTATTTTAGCGGCAACAAATAGACCAGAATCGCTTGATCCGGCATTGACTAGACCTGGTAGATTTGATAGAAGAGTTCCAGTTGAACTTCCAGATTTACATGGTAGAGAAGAAATATTAAAAGTACATGCAAAAAAGATAAAAACTGAATCAAATATTGATTACAATAAAATATCTAGAATGGCATCAGGTGCATCAGGTGCTGAACTTGCAAATATAGTTAATGAAGCTGCTTTAAGAGCAGTTAGGAATGACAGAAAAATTGTTACCCAAAAAGACATGGAAGAGAGTATTGAAGTTGTAATTGCGGGATATGAAAAAAAGAATGCGATATTATCTGATAAAGAAAAGATGATTGTTGCATACCATGAAGTTGGACATGCTATAGTTTCTGTTAATCAAACTAATTCTGCTCCTGTTGAAAAAATTACAATTGTACCTAGAACATCAGGTGCTTTAGGATATACTATGCAAGTTGAAGAAGAAAATAGATACTTGTTAAGTAAAGAAGATATTGAAAATCAAATAGCCACTCTTACAGGTGGTAGAGCTGCAGAAGAGATTGTCTTTAATAGTATAACTACAGGCGCTTCAAATGATATAGAAAAATCAACAAAACTTGCAAGAGCAATGGTTACTAGATATGGTATGAGTGATGAATTTGGCATGGTAGCATTAGAAACTGTTAGAAATCAATACTTAGGAGGAGACTCATCACTTGCATGTTCTGAGGAAACATCTTCAAGAATAGATGAAATTGTTATTAATATTGTAAAAGAACAGTACGAAAAAGCTAAGGGCTTTTTAATAAAAGATAGAGATAAATTAGACAAAATTGCGAAATACTTGTATGAGGAAGAAACAATTACAGGTGATCAGTTTATGGAGTTATTAAAGTAAGATAAAAAGAAGTGAATCCTTCCCTCGTTTAGTTAATTTACTAAATGGATTCACTTCAAACTTATCTTTTTTTATGACATTAATTTTATTTTGTTTATTCTTTCTTGTACCTCTATTGCATTTTCTGGTTCATCTAGTTCATCATATATTCTTAATAATACTTCAAATCCAGATAGTACAAATTGATCATTTTTATGAGTACAATTTTCTATTCCTTCTTCTATGATGTTAATTGCTTTAGCATATTCTTCTCTATCAAATAATGTTAACCCTAAACCATAATAATATTCCATAACTGTAGGATATTTATCTATATAAGTTCTATATAATCTATCACTTATTTCATATTCATTTAAGTAGTAATATGAGTCACATAGTGCTCTTTGTTTTACAATTAGTTCTTCATTTGTAAAAGCGAAGTATTCTAACATTGAAGTAATTATTTCAATGTTTGTTTTAAATTGAAATACTTCATTGGCATATATATGAAATTCATTTACCCATTTCTTTATAAAATCTCTGTCTTTCACATTTGTAAATTCTATATCATTTATTTTTGTGATTTGTTCATCTATTAAATATTCCTTTAAAGTTAACCAAGCATCTAAATAATATTCACTTCCTATTTCATAATATTTTTCTTCAAAATGTCTTTCTGCTTGATCTATTAAATATACTATTTCGTTCATATTTTCTCCTAAATTAATTTTGGTAAGAATAGTGTTGCTAGTGATAAGAATAGGAAGAATCCTATACAGTCAGTAAATGTTGTTACAAAGATGGAAGAAGCAAGAGCTGGGTCAATATTTAGTTTTTTAAGTGTTAGTGGTACAAGGTATCCTGCTGTAACAGCTACTAACATATTACCTATCATTGCAAGCATAGCTACTAGACCTAAGTAAAAGTTTCCAAAGAAAATATATGTTCCTAGTCCAACTAGAAAACCAATTGAAATACCGCTTATTAAACCTACACCTAGTTCTTTTAGGAAAACTCTTTTTGCGTTTTTAGGGTTTATTTCACCTAATGCAATACCCCTTACCATAAGGGTAAGTGCTTGTGTTCCTGAGTTTCCTCCCATTCCTGCAATAATTGGATTAATTGCGGCTAGTGCTACAACCATTTGAATTGTACTTGAAAAATGAGAAACAACTAGTGATGCTAGTAGTGCGGTTATTAAATTAACTGATAACCAAGGTAGTCTTGATTTTAATGAATCAATTAATGAACCATCAATTTTTTCTTCTTCGTCTAATCCAGCTAACCTATGGATATCTTCTGTTGTTTCTTTTTTGATGATATTAACAACGTCATCAATTGTAACAACACCCTTAATTACATTCTCATCATCAACTACTGGTAGCATGACATAACCATACTTACTAAATACGTGTGATACATTTTCTTGGTCATCATTTACATTAATAGAAATTACATTTGGATTTGTAATATCTGAAATAAGTGTGTCAAATGGTGATGCGACTATATCTCTTAATCCAACAACACCTTTTAGGTGGTCTTGTTTATCTATTACATATAGATAGTATGCCATTTCCGCATCATCAGCGTGTATTTGTAGGTATTCTAGTGTTTTATATACAGACTTATTTTCTCTTATACTGATAAACTCAGTAGCCATAATACCACCGGCTGTTTCAGGGTCATATTGTAATAAGTCATGAATTTCATCTTTATCTTCAACTGATAATTTTGATAAGACATCTTCTTTTTCTTCTTCATCCAATTGTCCAATAAAGTCAGTAATTTCATCAGAACTCATTTCAGTTAAGATATCTTTTTGTCTATTTTCTGAGAAGCGTGCTAAAAACTCATAACGGTTTTCATCATCATCTTCATCTATCATCATTGCGACAAACTCGTTAGGAAGTTTATTTAAAATTTTGGTTGCGGTTTCTTCATCACACTCTTTTATTGCGTTTAATACATCAACTGGGTGTAAATTTTCAATAAGGTCTTCTATGTCAGAATCATTTGTTTCTAATAAAAGATTTATTAACTCTTCTGTGCTCATTTCAAAATCCATAAATTTTACCTCCTACATCTATATAATTATAATCGAATTATTTGTTTTTGTGGTTTTTAAATGAATATATACACCCACAATATTCTTGTCTATACATATCATTTTCTCTTGCAATTTTATTTCCTATAAGATTGCCATCTTTTTTCTTAAAATCACTATAAAAGTATTTAACAGTTTTATATTTGTTTTCTAGTATAGAGCCTATTTCATTTAGTTTTTGACTGTTTTTTTGTCTTGATATACTCATTACAGTAGTATAGTAATTAAAGTTGTTTTCACTTGCATATATGAAACCTTCATTCATTCTTTTTGTATAACAAGCAAAACATCTTTCTCTTCCTTCAGGCATATCACCAAAGTTATCTAAAAACTTATTATATTCATCATTTTTATAAGGAGGAACAACAAGTTTGATATCAGGATATTTGTTTTTAATAAAGCCTTTTAACTCGTTTAATCTTTTATCATATTCACTTGAAGGATAAATATTAGAGTTATTGTAATAAATAGTTATGTCAAAATACTTATGTAAAAAAGTTAAAGGAAAAGTAGAACAAGGTCCACAACAAGAATGAATTAAAATACTAGGTTTGTAGTCTAGTTTTTTTATTCTTTCTAATTCTTCTAAACTTTTTTGATAGTAGTTAATTTTATTCATTACTTATAAACATAGAATCTCCAAAAGAGAAGAATCTATACCTTTCTTTAATTGCTTCTTGATATGCTTTAAATATTAGATCTTTACTAGAAAATGAAGAAATCATCATTATTAATGTAGATTTAGGTAAATGGAAATTAGTGATAATACAATCAGTTGCTTGCCATTTATAGCCAGGATATATAAATATATTAGTATTTCCACTACACTGTTTAAAACATCCATATTCATTATATATTGATTCAATGGTTCTAGTGGATGTTGTACCTACAGTAATTATTCTTCTTTTTTCTTTTTTTGCAAGGTTTAAGATATCAGCTGTTTCTTTAGACATTTGATAGAATTCAGAATGCATTATATGGTCTTCAATGTTTTCCTTATCCATAGGTTTAAAAGTGCCTAGACCTACATGTAATGTTACATCAGCTATAATAACACCCTTATCTTGAAGTTGTTTAAATATATCTTGGGTAAAGTGAAGTCCTGCAGTAGGTGCAGCTGCACTACCATTTATCTTTGCGTAAACTGTTTGATATTTGTTTGGATCACTTAGTTTTTCCTTAATGTATGGAGGCAATGGTACATTTCCAAGTTTTTCTAAAACTTCAAGAAAAACTCCTTCATACAACATTTCCATCATTCTAATGCCTTGATCTTTTACTTCAACACATTTAGCTCTTAATTCACCATCGTTAAAGCTAATGATGGTACCTTCTTTTATTACTTTTGCATTACCTGCAAGACATTCCCAAATGTTTCCTTCATTTTTTAATAATAATAATTCTACATGTGCACCGGTTACTTCTTTTATCCCAAATAATCTTGCTGGAATTACTCTAGTATTATTTCTTACTAAAACATCTCCTTTTTTTAAATATGAAACAATATCAAAGAAATGTTTATGTTCAAGCTTATTACTATTTTTATGTACTACTAATAGTCTACTAGATTTTCGATCGTCTACTGGATGTTGGGCTATTAGTTCTTCAGGAAGATAAAAGTCAAATTCACTTGTCTTCATTAAAAACCTCTTTCATCAAATTTATATTTAGAATATATTTCTAATTTAAACTCTTTGTATCTATCTTCTTTAATTGCTTTTCTTGCTTCTTCCATTAACTTTATTAAGAATCTCAAATTATGTATTGAACATAATCTATCTCCTAAACCCTCTTTACTTCTATACAAATGATTTAGATATGCTTTTGTATAGTTTTTACATGTATAACAATCACAGTTTTTATCTAAGGTAGTAAAGTCTTCCTTATATATGTTTCTTTTAATGTTTATTCTTCCTTCACTTGTCATTAAAGTACCATGTCTAGCAATTCTTGTAGGAAGAACACAGTCAAACATATCTACTCCTCTTTCAATTCCTTCAAGTAAATCATTAACAGCTCCTACTCCCATAAGATATCTAGGTTTTTCTTCGGGAAGATGTTTTATCGAGTAATCTACCATTCTATACATTGTTTCTTTATCTTCACCAACAGATGTTCCACCTATTGAATAACCATCAAAATCCATTTTTACTAGTTCTGTAGCACAGTGTTCTCTAAGATCTTCATAATCTCCACCTTGTACTATTCCAAATAATGCTTGATCATCTCTTGCATGAGCTTCTTGTCCTCTTTTTGCCCACCTTAGTGTTCTTTCAACACTATTTTTTACATATTCATAATTAGAAGGGAAAGGGATACATTCATCTAGTGACATTATTATGTCAGCGCCTATTTGGTTTTGTATTTGTATTGCTTTTTCTGGGGATAAGAAAAGCTTATCTCCATTTAAATGAGATCTAAAGGTAACTCCTTCTTCTTTTATTTGCCTATTATCCGCTAAAGAGAATACTTGAAATCCTCCACTATCAGTAAGCATTGGTCCATCATAATTCATGAATTTATGAACTCCTCCTGCTTTTTCTACAATATCACTTCCAGGTCTTAACCATAGATGGTATGTATTTGATAATATAATACCTGAACCAATTGACTTGATTTCTTCTACAGATAAAAACTTTACTGTCGCAAGTGTTCCTACAGGCATAAAAATAGGTGTTTCAACATCACCATGAGGGGTTTTAATAATTCCACATCTTGCTTTAGAATCACTACTTTTATGTGTTAATTCAAATTTAAATTTTTTCATATTTATCACCGATATAAAGTATACACTATATTATAAAAACTAGGCATTAATGATATAATAATTTTATGAAAAGTAAAGTGATTAAGCAAAGGAATATTCCTCCTTATCCATATATAGTTAAGTCAATACGTGTTAAACCAATTGAGATTTTAATGGTTTTAATTGTATTAGGGTTTATATTATTGTTTTCTAGTGATGACTTTGCGATGATTGGTGTATTAATAATATCTATAAGCACCTTTAGTTTGCTTGTTTTACCTGATTCAAGAATAATTGATTATACAAGTGAATATGCGATTATATATAATTGTATTGATAGAAATGAATGTAAGTTATTGTATTGGGATGAAATATTAAGTTGGCAATATAAATGGCATACAGATAAGGATGAGATGATAATTGAGCTTATTGACTATAGTGTTGAAGTAGTTGATACATATAAAAGATCTACAATGATACCTTATTTTAAAAAGTATGCGTCTGGAAAAGAAAAAACAAATAGGAAGAATAAACTATGAGTGAATTATATAAAGAAGTGCTAAGTAATATGGCTAGTGAAAATCAATATGATGAAATGAGTATGATTTTCACTATGTTTTCTGATAGCACAAGATTGAAGATAATGAATGCTTTATTTACTAGTGAACTAAATGTGAGTGATATTGCGTATTTGTTACAAATGTCTCATTCTGCAATATCACATCAATTATCATCATTAAAGAAAACTAAACTAGTTAAATCTAGGAAAGAAGGTAAGATGGTTTATTATTCTTTAGCTGATGACCATGTAAAAAGCATCTTTAAAATGGCATATGAACATATCAGGGAATAAATTAGTATCAATTGATTTTGAGACAGCAAATGCTAGTTTTCTTAGTGCTTGTAGTGTTGGAATTAGTGTATTAGAGGATGGTGTTATAGTTGAAGAATATTCTTCTTTAATAAAACCTTGTGAAGGACATGATAATTTTTTGTACCATAATGTAAAGATACATGGAATTACTTACATGGATGTAATGTATAGTAAAACATTTGATCAAATATATTTAGACATATATGAGTTATTAAAAGATGCGGTCATTGTGGCTCATAATGCGTCTTTTGATATGAAGGTATTAAAAAGTTTATGTGAATTTTATGAGTTGCCAGTATTTAAGAATCCTTATTTTGATTCAATATTATTATTAAGAAGAAGTGTTCAAGGTATATCAAAATATAACTTACATGACATCAGTGATTTATTTGAAATTGAGTTAAATCATCATGAAGCTCAAAGTGATTCAAGGGCTTGTCTATATGCGGTAATAAACATAATGAACACTAATAATGAGTTTAATATAACTAGATTATTAGAAGGATATAAAATTGACTATAGATATTTGGAGGGGTAAATATGGATAAAATGTCTATTTTTGAAAGAGCTAGAGGTAAGGTTAAGAATTGTAGGATTTGTAAGGATTGTAATGGTGTTGTTTGTAGAGGAGAAATCCCAGGTTTAGGTGGTAAGGATAGTGGTAGTAGTTTTATAAGAAATAGGGAGATGCTTAAAAAAGTTAAATTAAATATGAATGTTTTAACTATGAGTAGTCCTATTTCTACTGAGAGTCATATTTTTAACGAAAAACTTTCTATGCCTGTATTTGTGGCTCCTATAGCGAATGTGAAAGTTAATTATGGATGTGAGTTAAGTGATTATAAATATAATCAAATGGTTGTAGAAGCTTGTAAGGAAATGAATGTATTGCCTTTTACTGGTGATGGTGTAGATAGTGAAGAATATTTTAATAAGCCTCTACTTGCGATACATGAAAATGATGGATATGGAATAGTTACCATGAAGCCTTGGATGAAAAAGGGTATTGATGAAAGAGTTGAACTATTAAAAGAAAAAAAATATAAACTTTTAGCTATGGATGTGGATAGTGCTGGCTTACCTTTATTAAAGGATAGTGAAATTCTTGTGGAAACAAAAGATGCTCAAAGTTTAAAGTATGTAAAAAATAAAACAGGAAAGAAGTTAATTGTAAAAGGTGTAATGAGTGTTCAAGGTGCTTTAGTTGCTTTAGAAGCTAAAGCTGATGCAATTATTGTTAGTAATCATGGTGGCAGGGTTTTAGATGATGCTTTATCTCCTATTGAGGTTCTTTCTAATATTTCTAGTGCTGTTAAAGGTAGGATGACTATACTTATTGATGGAGGTATTAGAAGTGGTAATGATATATTTAAATGTCTTGCTTTAGGTGCTGATGGTGTTTTAATTGGTAGACCTTGTGCTTTAGCTACTATAGGATCTGGTAAGGAAGGCTTAGTTGATTTATTAACCATTTACCAAAAAGAACTGGTACAAGCTATGAAGATGACAGGTTGTCATAAGATTACTGATATTAGTAGAGAATGTGTTACTGTAACTAAATGAAAGTATTTTCATTTAAAATGAAAGGTTTACAATTTGTTAATCTTTGATATAATTTAATGACATGAGGTGAACAAATGAAATCCTATGAAAATAATGCGTTTTTCTGGCAAAAAATGGATACTTTATTTTTGTCTAGTGAATTAAATGTAACAAGAGTTAAAGGCGATAGACATCCTTTATATAATAACCTTATTTATCCAGTTGATTATTGTCATTTAACTAATACTAGTGGTAATTCAGAGTCTGGTAAGATTTGCGTTTATAGAGGTAGTGTTCCTAGTAATAGAGTTGATGCGGTTATAGTGGCTGTGGATATTCTAAAGAAAGACATGGATACTAAACTTCTTAGTGGCTGTAGTGGTGCTGAAGAAGAGGCTGTGTTAAGATTCTTAAATCAAACAGATTTTCAAAAAACAATCTTAGTTAGAAGGGGAGTTGAACTTCCTGGATGGGCTATTACAGAATAACAGCGAAAGCTGTTTTTTTGTATGATATACTTTTATTTGTTAGGGTGGTTATATGGTATTTAGTAGTTTAACATTTTTATTTGTTTATTTACCTATAGTGTTTTTTATATATAAACTAACACCTTTAAAATATAGAAATCTATGGTTGTTTATCACTAGTTTAATATTTTATGGATGGGGTGAACCAAAGTATATAGTAGTAATGCTTTTTAGTATTATTTGTAATTATTATTTTGGTTATATGGTTAAAAAAGATAAGAAATATTTAATAATTTCAATTATTTTTAATTTGGCTTTATTAGGATTTTTTAAATATACAAATTTTATTATCTCAATACTAGGCAATATTGGAATTAGTTTAAATATGCCAAATATTGAATTACCAATAGGTATATCTTTTTATACATTTCAAATGATGTCATATCCTATTGATGTTTATAGAAATGATGCGGATGTGCAAGATTCTTTAATTAATTTTGGAGCATATGTGACAATGTTTCCTCAACTTATTGCAGGACCAATAGTTAGATATAAGGATATAGCTTTACAGTTAGATAACAGGGTTGAATCAATTGATAAAATAAATGATGGAATTAAAAGGTTTATGGTTGGATTATCAAAGAAGGTTTTATTAGCTAATAATATTGGGTATATATGGGATGAAATTATACTTATTCCTGTTAATCAAATAAGTATGTTAAATGCTTGGATAGGTATTATAGCTTTTGCATTACAGATATATTTTGATTTTAGTGGTTATAGTGATATGGCTATTGGTATGGGTAAGATGTTTGGATTTGAGTTTTTAGAAAACTTTAATTATCCTTATATTTCTAAATCGATTTCTGAATTTTGGAGAAGATGGCATATGTCTTTAAGTACTTGGTTTAAGGAGTACTTATACATACCTTTGGGTGGTAGTAGAAATGGTAATTTGAAAACAATTAGAAACTTATTAATTGTATGGTCTTTAACTGGTTTATGGCATGGTGCTAGTTATAACTTTGTTTTATGGGGATTATACTATGGAGTTATATTGATTATTGAAAAGATGTTTTTATATAAGTATTTAAAGAATAATTTTATTTCTCATTTTTATACAATCTTTATAGTTTTAATTGGATGGGTATTATTTGCGATTACTGATTTTAATTTATTGTTTGAATATTTAAAACAAATGTTTAACTTTAGTTTTATTTATGATGCTAGAAGTATCTCTAATATTGCAAATTATTGGATGATTTTACTTATAGGTGTACTTGCATCACATCCGATATGGAAGGAAATATTTGTAAAGTATTTTGAAAGGAATAAATGGATTTATCCTATATTAATAGGTACTAGTTTATTGTTGTGTATAGCTAACATTATTAGTTCTTCTTATAATCCATTTTTATATTTTAGGTTTTAGTTATGAAGAATAAGTATATAAATATTATTGTATTTTTTGGAATGTTAATTTCTTTATTAGTTATCAATGTAATCAAGAAAGAGAATACTTTTTCAAAGAATGAAAATAGAGTTCTGACAACTTTATCAGACATAAAAAAAGTACCATTATTAGATGGTAAATTTGATGAAGAGTTTGAAAAGTATTTAAGTGATCAATTTGTATTTAGAGATAGTTTTATGTCTATTAATACTGTCAGTAAAAAGATGTTAGGTTACTTTGAAATTAACCATGTTTACTTTAACAAGCATAATTTATTTAATAAATATGATTATACAAACTTTAAATATTTAAAAGGTAATATCAATTCTATTAATGAGTTTTCAAAGAAAAATAAAGTTAACCTAATGTTGGTTCCATCTTCAAGTGGTATTAGTGATAATTTACCTAAATATGCATATAGTGATGATGAAAAGAAATTGATAGATGGTATTTATAATAAACTAGAATCAAACAATATTGATGTATATTCAAATTTAAAAGGTAATGAAGATATTTACTATAAATTAGATCATCATTGGAATCACAATGGAGCATATATAGGATATAAAGAAATAGTAAAGAGTTTATTAAATGAAGAAGTAAAACCCTTTGAGTATGAATTAGTTTCAAATGATTTTAAAGGTACTATATATTCAAAATCAGGTGCGTTTTGGCTTGATGGTGAGGATTTTTATAAAATAAAGTTAAATAATGAAATAGAAAAAGTACTAATAGATGATAAGGAATTCAATTCGATTTATAGTGAAGATAAACTTCATACAAAGGATAAGTACGCATATTACTTAGATGGCAATCATGGTATTAGTATTATTGACAGTGATGTGAATAATAAAAAAGAATTATTATTATTTAAAGATTCTTACGCACATATAGTGATACCATATTTAGTGTCTAACTATGATGTTATTACAATGGTTGATCTAAGGTATTATAATGATGATATAAATCAATTGATAAAGGAAGACATGGATATATTGTTTGTATATAGTTTAGATAGTTTTATAAATGATACGAATTTATATAAATTAAGTAGGTAAATATGAAAAAGATAATTAAGACAGTTAAGATGGGTATTAATGGTGAAGGTATTGGGTATATTGATAAAACGCCTGTTTTTATTAAAGGTGCTTTACCTAATGAAACAGTTGAAGTTGACATAGTAAAAGGTAAAGAAAAATATATTAAAACAGAGGTGATTAAAGTATTAGAGAAAAATGTTCATAGAGTAATTCCACCTTGTAGTTATCAGAAGGATTGCAGTTGTGAACTAATGACATTAGATTATAAAAGTCAATTAGAATACAAGAAAGAATTACTTGAAGAAGCATTATATAAGTATGCAGGAATTCAAAGAAGTAAGATTGAAGATTTTATTGAGAATGATAATGTTTTAAATTATAGAAATCAATGTAAGTTACCTATCAAAGAAGACAAATACAAATTAGTTAGTGGGTTATATATGCCTGAAACTAATAGATTGATAAAGATTAATAAGTGTATAGTACATGAAGAGATAATTGAAAAAGTTAGAAAAGATGTTATGTATATACTTAACAAACATAAAGTAAAAGCATTTGATAGAAAGAGTAAAAAAGGAATTAGATTTTTAGTTATTAGAAGTATTTCTCACAAAACACAAATAACACTTGTTGGTGGGAATGATGTTTACTCAGAAAAGTTAATTGAAGATATTTGTAATATAGATAGTGTTGTGTCACTTTATCAAAATATAAATGATGATTATAAAAGTATTGAAATATTTAAAAATAATGAAAAGTTATTAGGTGGTGCAAAGTATTTATCTTTTAAGATGTTTGGTTTAAAGATTAAGTTATTACCTCAATCATTTTTTCAGTTAAATACTAGTCAAACAGAAAAGTTGTATAATCTTGTAGATAGTTTGATAGAACCTGCAAATACAATAGTAGAAGCTTATTGTGGTATTGGAATTATGTCTATGATGGTTTCTAATAAAGCTAAAAAAATCATTGGTATAGAAAGTGTAAAGTCTTCTATTATTAATGCAAGACAAACAGCAAAGATAAATGATTTAGATGATAAATGTGAGTTTGTATTGGGAGATGCGGCAAAAGAATTAAAGAAATTAAATAAAATAGATTATTTAATTGTAGATCCTCCTAGAAGCGGACTGAGCGATGAGATGTTAGATACAATAATCGATAAGAAAATTAGAAACATTATATATGTATCATGTAATCCAGCAACACTTGGAAAGAATTTGTCTGTGTTAAATAGATTCTATAAGATAAAAAGGATTATACCTATAGATATGTTTTCAAATACACCACATGTGGAGACGTGCGTACTTTTGTCCCACAAAAACCCACAAACATCTCCACCGTCTTTATAAACAGGAAAATTGAATAAAATAGATTTCAAAGGCAGCTCAGCCTCGTCACATGGAAAAATCTCTATTTCTTTGATTAGCGAAGAAATTAGAGATTTTTTCTCTTCATCGC
>CAYQNJ010000015.1:0-31403 GCA_964418835.1 uncultured Erysipelotrichaceae bacterium | reverse complement strand
ATAATCTAACATTTAGATTATAGCATAATAAAAACAGTGACTTTAATTTAAAAAATAAATGTAAAGTTAACTTGACATAAGCATGAATAGTGCTATTATTTAATTGTAAAGTATACTTTCCATTGGAGGTGTCTAAATATTGAAAAATAGATTGGAAGAAATTAGAAAGAATAAAGGAATTAATCAAGAAGAATTAGCATCAGTTTTAAGCGTTTCAAGACAAACTATAGGCTCATTAGAAAATGGAAGATATAATCCTTCTATTATACTTGCATTTAAAATAGCTGATTACTTTGATATGAAAATTGAAGAAATATTTATATATGAAAAGGAGTCATTATGAAAAAGAATAATGCTTATTTATTAACTATATTTGGTCTAATATTGTTAGTTGTTGGACTAATACTTATTAAAACAAATATATTAACTTCAAGTTTTTCTCTAGCTATACCATACCTTTTAGTTGGTATAGGTTGTGGAATGTTTGGTCATGGATTTGGTAAGATCATCGAAATTAAAACAACCGCTAATAATCCTGAATTACTAAAGGAAATAGAAATCGAACAAAATGATGAGAGAAATATAGAAATCATGAATAAAGCAAAGGCAAAAGCATATGATGCAATGACATTTATATTTGCGGCTTTATTGTTAGCTATTAGCCCAATGAATATTCCATTACAAGTTATATTATTAATTGCGATTTCATATTTAATTATTATTGGTGTTTCGATTTATTACAGAATTAAATATAATAAAGAAATGTAAAAAGTACTTTGATCTATACCCCATGTCAAGGATATAAATAAAAAGATAAAAAAAGAACGATGAGCAATCGTTCTTTTTTATCTTCTTTCTTCTAGTATTTGTACAAATCTTTCTACAGTTTCTGGTTGATTATGGGCAAAGAATGAACTTAAATCCTTGTTTATAGTTTTAATTTTTTCCATATCTTCTTTAGATAATACAAAATCAAATACATCTATATTTTCAAGCATTCTTTCGTATCTTACAGATTTAGGAATTACAACTGTATTTCTTTGTATTTGCCATCTTAACATTACTTGAGCAGGTGTCTTATTATATTTAACCCCAATTTCTTTTAGTACTTCTTCTTCAAACATTCCACCCCTACCTTCTCCAAAAGGTGCCCATGCTTCTGGTTGGATATTATATTTATTCATATATTGTATTGCTTTGTCTTGTTGATGGTGTGGATGTATCTCAATTTGATTTACCATAGGTTTAATTCTTGTAAATGAAGCTA
Organism: uncultured Erysipelotrichaceae bacterium; assembly: GCA_964418835.1. Lineage (GTDB taxonomy): Bacteria > Bacillota_I > Bacilli_A > Erysipelotrichales > Erysipelotrichaceae > UBA9076. The sequence continues at coordinate 30,136 of CAYQNJ010000015.1, read as the reverse complement.
AATCAATTAGTCTATCTGGATAAAAATTAGATACACCAATAGCTTTTATTTTTCCTTCATCATATAAGTCTTCTAAAGCTCTATAAGCACTATAATAATCATTAAATGGTTGGTGTAATAAACATAAATCTAAATAATCTGTTTTAAGTTTCTTTAATGATTCTAATACTGATGCTCTAGCATCATCATAACTATAATGATCGTACCAGACCTTAGTAGTTAGGAATATTTCTTTTCTATCTATTCCACTTTTTGCAATTGCATTACCTACTTCTTCTTCATTTTTATAACTTTGTGCAGTATCAATTAACCTATATCCTGCTTTTAAAGCATCTAAAACGCATCTTTCACACTCATTTTTTGTTACTTGAAATACACCATATCCAAGTATTGGCATTTGTACTCCATTACTAAGTTTTACATACTCCATAATTAATACCCTCCTATGATTTAACTTTAACTTTTATATTTTTTTAATTCAATAATTGTAAATTATTAAAAGTAAAATGGTAATAAATACCAAAAGAACATTACTTTTGTAATGTTCTAATTTGTTCCCATACTCATTGTTTCTGGTAATGTACTTCCTCCATCTATAACTATTTGTGAACCTGTCATATAACTTGATTCATCACTTCCTAGAAATGCAAATAACTCTCCAACTTCCACTGGATTTGCAAGTCTTCTCATAGGAACTCCCAAAGCTATATCATTTATTGGTGCTTCTGGATCACTAGGGTTTGTTTCTATTGCCATTTTTTCTACCATTGGTGTTCTAGCGTAACCTAATTGTGTGCAGTTAACTCTTATATTTCTTTGTGCATATTCAACAGCAAGACACTTTGTTAAACCAACTAATGCTGCCTTACTCATTGCATAAGCAGCTTCTCCAGCATCCGCAACTAAATCACCTGTTACAGATGACGCTATTACAATGTTTCCTCCTCCATTTTCTAACATAGAAGGTATTGCAGTTTGACATGTATTCCAAACACCTTTTATATTTACATCAATGTGAAAATCTCTTATTTCATCACTCATTTCTTCAAATGGTGCTAATCTACATACTCCTGCATTTGCACAAACCACATCTATTCTTTTAAATTTTTCTAAAGTTTTATTTACGACATTAACCATATCTTCTTTTTTTGAAACATCGGCTATTACTGTTATTACTTCACTTCCATATTCTTTGATTAGTTTTTCAGCTACTTCTTCAACTTCTTTTGAAATATCTACCAAACACAGTTTTGCTCCATATTTAGCGTAAACAATAGCTATCCCTTCTCCTAATCCTGCTCCTGCACCAGTAATTATTGCAACTTTATTATTTAACTTACTCATATTAGTATCCTCCATAACTAATTATATTATTATGTGATATTTTTATCAATTAAATAAAAGGTAAAACAAAAGGACTTGTTAGTCCTCTTGTTATTGTATTTCATTTAGTTTCTTTAGAATACGAGTCATTGCCTCATTGTAGTATATTACTTCTTCAGTAGATAGGTCTTCTTGTTCTAATCCATCTAACTTAGACATGGTGTCCGCATATTGACCCATGTATTCTAAATATTTAGCCATCATGCTTGTATTATCTGTTGCAGCATTAAATTCATTTATAAAGTCCACATATTCATTCATGAACTTTTCATAACTATCTACAGCTTCTTTAAAATCTGGATCAATACCATTAATAGATGCTTCTTCTTTCTCTTCTAGATTTTGTGTTGGTTCTTCAACCACTTCTTCAATTACTTCTTCGATAGTTTCAACAATTTCACTTTCGATAATCTCTTGAGTATTATTTGTTTCAATTGTATCTTCTGTAATTGATTCTTCTTTACTACCACATCCTACAATTAATACTACTGTTAATAAAACTATTAATAACTTTTTCATCTTACTCCTCCTCTTTCAAACGATGTATAAATGATTTTGTTTCAACAATTAGATCCTTTATGTGATTTTCTTTTAACTTGAGTGTTTCTAGTAAGTGTTTTAATATGTCTATTTGTTTTTGATATGAACATTCTTCAAAGTTCTTTATCATTCTCAAAGATAATCCAATATCTCTAAGAAACTTGATATAAGAAATACGTTCTATATCTTTGTCCTCATAAAGTAAATATCCATATTTGTTTTTACCACTCGCACTAACAAGTCCATACTTCTCAAATCCTTGGATAGTCCTTCTTGAAACTGAAGTTATTTTACAAACTTCTTTTAGTGTTTTTAAATCTTCCATTTCATCTCTTATTAAGACTAGGACTGCACTTAAAGTGCAGTCAAGCCTATTCCTTTCATAAGAGTGATTGTTTTTTCTGCGAAATAATATAAATGTTTTTTATTTTTATATAAAAATAAAAACTGGAATCATATTATTGTTCTTCCAGTTCTTAATTCATTACAGACTATATTATTTTTAATTATTAGGAAACTCCTATAAAATCAGTTTTCTTGTGATGAAGGAAATTCAATTATGTATTCAAATATTCTTCTACTTTCCTCTTCAACCTCACTATTGATTGAGGCATTTCCACCTATTTTGTATTTCTTTAAAGTTGCATCAAGTTGAGCAACTCTTTTACCTTTTATTGTTGAGGAACTATCATATTTAACATGGAGTGTTTTAGAAATAATATGATTATCCGTATTTTTTCTCATTTTGATAAGATTTATTATATCACCATCTTGAGAAAAGTAATTTAACTCTGGCTCTGATGGTTTGTTATTGCCATCCATATATAATTCTGAACCAGACTTAACGACTTCATATTTTGTGTTACTTCTTTCTGAATCATATTTACCTTTACCTTTTAATGGAAATAGTTTTACATCTAAACTTGCTTTTTCAGATTTTTTTACAAAGGACTTTTTTTCTTCCATTATAGTAACCTTAAAATAATTAGCACCCAACTTATAAGCTATATGTTCTAATTCTGCAATCCTTTGTTTTTCTTCATATTCAAAATATTCTCCTAAATCAACATATAGATTTTTTGATCCAGCTGATGGGTAATATATAGTTTCATGGGTATATGGAAATAGTCTTATTTTTAATAAATCTGCATTTCTTTTATAAATATTTAATATCTCAGCGCCATCCACATTATCCATAAAGCCAACTGCACCCACACAAGCCTCACTTTCCATATGTTGCTTGTCATATTCAACAACTCTTATCATGTCTGGATATTTATAATTTTCTTCAAGAAAAGTTTCTTTATATATAGGTCTAAGTCTCTTTTTTTCAAACTCTATTTTTGCTTCATACATTTTCTTACTTAATTGATCTCCACCTTCTTTAATTGTTTCGAAAGTTCCTCCAGCATAATCAATCGCATCTTTCCCCATTTCTCCAGCCTTTACAGCCACATCATTACTAACATATTTTACGGTCTCAAAAGCATCACCTACTAATTTCCCCATCTTTTTTCCAAAAACATTACCTTTTTTCTTTTCAGCCATCATTATTCTCCCATAAAACAAATGTAAAACAACTATGAATTAATTATAAACTATATTAATCTAAGTATGTTTAAAACTGAACCCATAAACTAGAAATTGTCAAATGCACTAAATGATTAATAATCATAGTGGAATGGTCCATAATCTATGGTTCTAGTTTCTTTATCAACACCAAAACAAATTCCATTAAAATCTTCTAATCCATAAAATGCAAGTAACCTGGCAATATCAATACAATTTGCTTTTCGTTCACCTCGTACTTCAGTCAAAAGTACATCTATATGCTCCATTAACCAAAACCCATAATCACTTTCTAGTTTTTCTTCCTCAAATAACCACACCTTTGGGTCAGCACCATGTTGAAGTAGATATTCAGTAAGAAAATAATCCTCTTCTCTTACTGCTATTGCCAACGGGGTCATAGTCATCCCTTCAAAAAACTGACAAAGATTTACATCAGTTCCACACCCAAAAAACCAATCTAATTGGTTAATAATACCACTTTGTCTTTCTTTTAGCGGCTTTTTTTGGTTTTCAAAAATATATGAACACCAAAAATCATCAAATTCATTAGGATAGATGTCCATCAAAGCAATCTCTTTATCGCTTGGTAGATCACCATATTCATAATATGCTTTAAGAAATTCCTCCAATAAACTGTAACCATTTTCATTACAAATATTTAAATTGCCACCGGATTCTTTGTATGTAACGATTTCATCAAACTTATAATTTTGTGCGGCTTTAAATACATCATTATTTAACATAACACCACCTCCATAAAATATAGTTTTATTTAACTTTATTTTATCTTACATCTTAATTAGTGTAAATTAAGTACCCTATATTAATTTTAAATACTATAATATTTTAATTCTAGAGAGACAAGATTTATAAAACTGTATTAATTGTACTCAAATCAATTTATAAACAAAAAAAGGCTTAACTAAGCCTTTAAATTACATATGGCAGGGGTGGAGAGGATCGAACTCCCATCTGTGGTTTTGGAGACCATCATACTACCATTGTACTACACCCCTATTTGGTGACTCGTACGGGATTCGAACCCGTGAATGACGCCGTGAAAGGGCGCTGTGTTAAACCACTTCACCAACGAGCCACGTTGCCCTAGTATAATATCATAAAACCATTACCTAAAACAAGCATTATTTTTCTAATACCTTTTCTACATATTTTTTAACTTTTTTCTTGCATTTACCACACTTTGTTGTTGCTTTTGTATCTTTCTTAACTTCCTTAAAAGAAGTTGCCCCTTCTTTTATAGATTTCTTTATATCTTTCTTACTTATTTTATAACATGGACATATGTAATCACTCATAATTATTACCTCTTTATAAAATTATATTTGTATATCTATAATAAATAAACTCTTTTGCATTAAGAATTTGTAAGGTTATCTTTTATTGATTGAGAATTAATTATTCCATATATATAATTAATACTAGGGAGATTAATATGACAAACAATAAAAGAAGAAAAGGAATATCTATTGGTATAGTACTTACTTTAGTCATTTTAATGATATTAAGTACTATAGGAGTAACTGGATACTTATTTTACAAGGAAAAATATAGAGGAGATGCGATTGCATATTCTAAAGAATTAATTAAAGAATTACCAGAAGAAGGATTGGAAACAACTATCGCAAAATTATTCTATTCTGATGAAGAAATTAAATCTATAAAAGAAGGAATAAAGGTTCAAGAACCAACTAATCAAGAAAATGAAGATAAAGGTGATGGAATAGAAATTCATAAGATAAAAGGAACTACATTCCAAGCAACTATGATGGTTGTTAAAAACCCTGAGGATGTTATAGTAGCTGTTAACCCTACCCTAGACTCGATGGGAGCTGGTTTATCACTTGATGAATACATAGAACTACATGATGGTATTGCGGGTATTAATGCTGGTGGTTTTGAAGATGCTGGTGGTAGTGGAAATGGTGGACAAGCTTGGGGTATTGTTATATCAGATGGAAAGCTTGTCTCAGGAAACATGAATGATTTTACTTCAGTTATTGGAATTAACTATGACAATAGACTCGTGGTAGGAGATATGTCCGCAAAACAAGCATTAGATTGGAATGTTAGAGATGCTGTAACATTTGGTCCAATATTTATAGATCAATTTAATGTAGTATTTGAAAAAGGAAGACATCCTGGATTAAATCCAAGAACAGTAATTGGACAAAGAGAAGATGGAGCATTTCTTCTACTTGTAATAGATGGTAGACAACCAGTATCTCTTGGATCTACTTATCAAGATATAATCAGTATCATGCAAGGATTCCACGCGATGACAGCTGCCAACCTAGATGGTGGTAACTCAACTGTAATGGTGTATGATGGAAAAACATTAAACTCAACTGTATCAATCTATGGCGCTAGAAACTTACCTACTGCCTTTGTTGTAAAGAAAGGAAGTGAGTAATATGAAAAGAAGAGGATTAAACCCAGTAGTTGCTATAACAATATTATTAATAGTTTTAGCACTATGTGTTGGTTCAAGTTTCTTTATTTTAAACAATCAAAAATCAACACTATCTAAAGCAGAAGCTGATTTACCTGAAAGTGCTATTAGTACATATTTCAAACAAATTAAAAATAATGATTTTGATGGCATATTCAATGATTCTTTAATCATAGAACCACATTTAAACTCAAAAGAAAGTTATATAGAAGCACTTAAAAATATTTATAAAGATTTAGATGTAGAAAAACTAGGTTTTATAAAAGATGGAACACAAGAAGATATGTACCAAATTGTTGATGGTAATAAACTTGTATCTAATTTAAAACTGATAAAATCTAATGAAGGAAAATATCTTGCTAGTACAATATTTACAGGTGACAATAACTATACAGTACAAGTACCTTTAGGATTAACTTTATTAGTAAATGGAAATGAATTAGATGATAAGTATATTACTCAAAAAGAAGTAATCGCAAATAACTTTAGTGGATTAACTAATAAAGATAATGCTCCTATTGTAAATACTTATCAAATAAACAATTTAATAAGTGAGCCAGAAATAAGTATTAAAGAATCTGGATATGGAATAACAAAAGATGTATTAAACAATTATTACTATGTTGGAAAATTACCAACTGACAATGATTATAAAACAGTATTTGAAAATGCAGCAAAAGCAGTAGCTAAATATCCTACTAAGGATGGTGGATTAGGCGCAATACCTTATATAACTGGAAGTGATTTTTACAACAGAATAAAAACTTTAGACAATCAATGGTATGCACCTCATGGTACTGCATCATTCTCTAACGTTGAAGTTAAAGATGTAGTTATGCAAAGTGATGGAACAATGATAGGTAATATTACAATGGATTATTATATAGCTTCATCAAGTGCTAGTAAAAACTACCATATAGGATATCAAATAACATTCTTAAACAATAAAATTGCAGGTTTTGCGATTGATAATGATTTAAACCCATTAAATAAGGAGGAATAAAAATGATAGATTACGCTGAAGGAACAGGCAAACAATATCACATAGGAGTAGGAAAAGAAGACATAGGAGAATATGTAATTTTACCAGGAGATCCAAAAAGATGTGAAAAGATAGCAAAGTACTTTGACGATGCAAAACTTGTAGGGGACACAAGAGAATATGTGACATATACAGGTTATCTAGATGGAGTAAAGGTATCAGTAACATCAACAGGAATAGGAGGACCAAGTGCATCAATAGCAATAGAAGAATTAACAGCACTTGGAGCACATACATTTATAAGAGTAGGAACATGTGGAGGAATGCAACCAGAAATTAAATCTGGAGATATAGTAATAGCGACAAGTGCAATAAGATTTGAAGGAACATCAAAAGAATATGCACCAATAGAATTTCCTGCAGTAGCAAATTTAGATGTAACAAATGAATTAGTACAAGCTGCAAAAACATTAAAACAACCCCATCATGCAGGAGTTGTTCAATGTAAGGATGCATTCTATGGACAACATAGACCAAGCACACTACCAAATTCAGTTGAGTTATTAAGAAAATGGGATGCATGGATAAAATTAGGATGTTTAGCATCTGAAATGGAATCAGCTGCTTTATTTGTTGTTGCAAGTTATTTAAAAGTAAGAGTAGGTTCTTGTTTCCTAGTAGTAGCTAATCAAGAAAGAGCAAGACTAGGTCTTGATAACCCTCAAGTACACGATACTGATATGGCTATCAAAGTTGGTGTAGAAGCAATGAGACAATTAATTAAGAAAGATTCTACTCCACAATAAGTCTTCCTTCTACCTCATAATGAATATGATTATGAGTAGACAAATATTCATCTAACAAATCAAGACAAGAGGTAGAAATAACTCTTGGCTTTTTTATTAGTTCAGCTTCTTCATATGAAATATTAAAGAAGTCTTGTAGGTTAGAAAAATGATAATTTTGAATACCTACAGTTAATACTTGATTATCTTCTATCTCTTTTCCTTCAAATTTACAATATACTAATTCTTTTGTATTTCTATTATATTTTATTTCTATCCCTTTAGAGAACTGATAGAATTCACTTCTCCCAGTAAATGCTTCATCACGTAACATAAACTTCACAAATCTTTTAAATAAATAACCATACATATTAATCATATAGACTGCATCATCATAAGGGAAAATCTCTTTTAAAGTTCTATACTTTACAATTGGTCCAAAGTTTTCGCCTCTAATACTTCCAGAGCCTACAAGCATTACATCGATACCTAATGATGTCTTTATAATGTCTGCAAATAAGTTTCCTAAGGAAGTTTCTTGGTTTCTTTTTGGATGAGTTAATACATTATCTAATCGAGTAACAAGTCTTTCAAATCTATCATCTAGTTCACCTTTATAATGATTTAAAACTTCTTCCATAGCCAAATCTCTATCACAAGTTTCATCAATCTCTACAAGCTTCCAAGTGTATGATTCTACACAATTTCTATCTGTATCTATCACAACATCAAACCTTCCAACTTGATCACTACCATAACCAGCATGCGCTATCAATATTCCATTAACTATTGCTGGTCTTTTTAAAAATGTATGAGAATGTCCTCCTAGTATTAAATCTACCCCACTCTCCCTATCAATTAACTCCGCAAGTTTTATATCAGATTCAATACCAATATGAGATAAAACAATAGTAAAATCAATATCAATTCTTTTATAACTATTACATATTCTTACAACTTCTCTTGCAGCTTCTTCAACATTAATAAAACTACCAATAAGTTCATCTTGTTTTGCGGCTGCAACTATATCTTCTGTAATAATACCTATAACTAAAATCTTTAAACCATCTTTTTCAATAATTTCATAAGGTTGAAATAGTCTTGTATGACTATTTTTAATGTAAAGATTTGAATTTAATATAGGAAACTTTGCCATTTTTTCAATAAATAAAAGATGAGCAATTCCATAATCAATTTCATGATTACCTACAGTTACAGCATCAGGAGATAATAAATTAATTATCTCTATTGTAGAAATACCCTTATACTCTGAATCAATAATTGAACCTCTAAACATATCCCCAGAAATTGTATAAATGACATTTTTATTTTCTTGTCTAACATTAGATACATAACCAGATAACCTAGACATTCCCCCACTTAAAATATCTTCATTGTATTCTTCAAAAAAATCACCATGTAAATCATTTGAATGTAGAATTATTAAATCCTTATACTTAGACATGTTTTCACCTACTTTATCAAATTATAAAATAAAGTTAATTGTTAGGTAATTGACTAATGGACATATATATTATTAATAACATTACCTAAAGTAAAACAATAATCTAAAAAAAACAAGCAACTTATCTTGCTTGTTATATCTTTTTACTCATCAATCTAATCGCATTAGAAGATACTATTCCAGTAATAATACCCATAGGTATAGAACCTAATAATAAATAAGGCATAATCGCAATCATTCCAGGCTGATTATAGAAAAACATTACAACTAATACTTGTCCTAAGCTATGCATTATTGAACATAATACAGAAGAAAATATTAATGATGTCTTTAGTTTATGTGTAATTATTAATGCTAAACTACTAAGAATAACTCCACCTAATGCAATCCAGAATGTAGATCCAAATATTAATCCCCTTAATAAATTACCTATAAAAACTCTCATAGTATTAACTACTAGCATTTCTTTAATCCCAAACATTTCAATAGTTACTAAAGCAATAATATTTGCTAAACCTATTCTTATACCAAAAGGAAATATGTTACCAATAAAAATAGATTCAAACACATTTAAAGAAATTGCCATAGCACACAGCATTGTAATATATACAAATCTTTTAGTTTCACTCATTTTCATTCTGGTTTTACCGATACGTATACCTCATTTGGTATACAAATAATAGGAATATAACTTTCCTTATTAACCCATCCTACTCCACTACAAATATGATTAGGACATTCTTCATTTGTTACGCGCCACTGTCCATCTTTAACTTCAACTTCCATATGACCATATGAACCTGTAAATTTATAAACTTCATCCTTATTAGGATCAAATTCTATAATAACTTCATTATTATGAATTACTTGTACTAGTTCTTTATTTAAACCATTTGTATATAATCTATAAACACCTACCATTACTAATAAAGCAATAGTAAATATTGATAGAAAAATAATTTCTTTCTTTTTCATAACTACCTACTTCCGTTTGATATTATAACACTTTTACTTTTTAACCAAAACAGTTAAATCTTTCGCCCATATATAAGTGAACACTCTTCTTAGTCCAAATATTAACCTTACAAGTTGTTCTAATTGAGTAATCAGTAAAACAATTACAATACTATCAATCTTTAAAATACTTACAGATATAAAAGCTAATGGTAAACCAACTAACCATTCTATACCAGAATCTAAGAATTGAAGTATATTTACATCTCCACCAGATCTAAGAATTGAAAATATTACAAAGTTAAACAATCTCATAGATACTTTAATCGCAAATACAAATAACAATGATATAGCCAATGAATTAGTAATAGGATCATTTAAATTAAATATCGTAACTAAAGGTTTTGAAAATACTACCATTAAGACCACAAGGGTTAATGACATCATAAATGATAAACCAAAATGGTAATTACTCTCCTTTTTTGCTAAATCTATTTCACCAGAACCTAAAGTATTACCCAACATAGATTGAACTGCACTACCATATCCATAAATCGCAAACATAAATAAATTTGTTATTTGTAAACTAACATAATAAGCATCCATTGATGTCTTACCTAATTGTCCAAATGCTTTGATAAACAAAGTACTACCAAACCCAAATAAACCTTCATTAATGACTAAAGGAATAATCTTTTTTGTAATAGTAAGAATAAACTTCTCTTCAAAATGAAACATTTCATTTAATGGACCAATAAAAGGTTGTTTTGTATATAATGCGTGAAACAAATAAAAACTTACTGAACAAAACATTGCAATAACTGTCGCAATAGCTGCTCCTTCTACACCAAGAGTAGGAAAAGGACCAATTCCATATATCAATAAATAATTTAAAACTGTATTTATCAACATAGTTGATATTCCTATTTTTAAAGTTAAACCAGATTGCCTCATACTTCTATATGTTGCTGAAAAGGCAAAGTTAACACCGTTAAATAATAAATAGAACTTAGAAATATTTAAATACTTTAATGCATTTTCTACAATAAGAGGATCATTAATATAAAACTTCATGATTTCTAAGCCAAATGTACTAGCAACTAAAAACCAAAATAAGCCATTAATAAAAGCAAGTAGTACAGATAAACCAAAGGTTCTTCTTAGATTCATATAATCCTTAGCACCATAGAATTGAGCGCTAAACATACTAGTACCACCAATAATCCCATAATTAATCATTCCTGAAAGAATATCAATTTGAGATGCAGTACCAACCGCACTTACCATTCCAATCCAAGAAACCATTATTGTATCAACTATACCCATAGCTCCAGATAAAACTTGTTGGAACATTAAAGGGAGTGCCATACTAGCACTCTTTTTATAAAATTCTTTATTTCCTATATATTTTGATAAATGCATGTATCAATTATATTAAACAAAAATACCTTAAGCAACTTATTTAATATACTTATTTTTTAACAAGTCAATTGCCATCAAATAACCATCAATACCATGACCTTTAATTTGTTCAACACAATATAAAGCACTATAAGAAATCTTTCTAAATTCTTCTCTTTCATTAATATTTGAAATATGTACTTCTATTACAGGAATTGGAGATATTGCTTTTATAGCATCAGCTATTGCAACACTTGTATGAGTATAAGCCGCAGGATTTATTACAACTCCATCAAACTTCTCAAAATAAGCTTCTTGAACAAACGTAACTATTTCTCCTTCATAATTACTTTGTTTTAAACAAACTTCAATATTTAAATCATTACAATGATTTACAATTAATTCTTTTAAATCATCATAATTCTTTGTACCATATATTTCTTTTTCCCTAATTCCCAACATATTAATATTAGGACCATTTATAACTAATATTTTCATTTTTTTACATCAAACAACTTTCTTCTATTTGTAGATTGAATAAACAATCTTCTCATTTCTTCTGTATCACTACTATCTAACGCATTCTTAAAATGTAATATTGACTCTACAAAATCATCTATTTCACTAGATAAGTTTTCTTTATTCATCAAAAATAGCTCTGTCCATAAAACATCATTTATCTTTGCGATTCTTGTAAGATCTCTAAAACTATCACCAGTATAATCAACTAGATGAGAGTTTTCTTTAGAATTCATTAAACTAACAGCAATAACATGAGTTAACTGAGAAACAAAACCAACCATTTCATCATGTGATGCTGGATCTAATGTAACAATATTATTAAAGTTTAATATTTTTGCGATTTCACTTACAACCTCAATTGCTTCTTCTGTGTTTTTTTCTGTTGGTACTATTATAAAGTTTGCAGGTTCAAACATGCTTGTATCCGCATATTTAATCCCACTAACCTCTTTACCAGCCATAGGATGACTTGCGATAAATTCTACATCATCTCTTAAAACTTCATTTATTTCATCTAATACTTTTACCTTAATACCAGTAACATCTGTAATAATTGCACCTTTTTTAAAGTAATTTTGATTTTCTTTAATCCAATCAATTAATGTAATAGGATACAAAGCAAATATAATAATGTCCGCATTCTTAATTAAGCTTGGATCATCTCCACCTTCTACTATCCAATTAAGTCTTTTCGCAAATTCAACAGCTTCTAAATCAATATCAATACCAATCAATTGATAATTAGCTCTTGCCAAGCCCTTAGCATAACTTCCACCAAGTAAACCTAAACCCACAATTGCTATTTTCTTTGCCTTAGATATCATATTCCTCTACCTCTATTCCTAATTTTCTTAAATCATTGAAAAAGTTTGGATAACTTTTTGTGATTGCTTGTGCCCCTTCTATAACAACATTATGTCTTGCAATAGTTGATAAGATACTCAAAGCCATTACTATTCTATGATCATTATGACCATACAAAGTAACATCACCTCTTATATCTGTTTTACCCTTAACAAACACTTCAGTTTCACTACTACTAATGTCACAACCCAGTTTCTTTAATTCTGTTTCCATCGCAAGAATTCTATCTGATTCTTTTATTCTTAATCTTCCAGCATTTATAATATGAGTTTCTCCATCAGCTTGAGTAGCTAATGCCATTACTATAGGACCAAGATCTGGACAATCCTTTAAATCAATTGTAGTACCTTTTAAATCACTAGGACTACTAACATAAATACTACCTTCATCAATATGTCCATTCATATCCTTAATTATATCAATAATTGCTTTATCACCTTGTTTACTATTAACTTTTAAACCACTTATTGCTAAAGTATTGTTTATTTGTCCTAAAGCACTAAAGAAACTCATTTGTGAAAAATCACCTTCCACAAAATAATCATTTGATGTATAGTTTTGATTACCTTTTATTTTATATACTAAATTACTTTCTCTATCTAAATTAATACCATATTTATTTAAAGCTTCTACTGTTAGATTAATATAACTTTCTGATTCATAAGGTTCTACTATTGTAAGAGTAGAATCTTCTTTTAATAAGGGTAAGGCATATAGTAAACCAGTAATGAATTGAGAAGACACACTACCATCTATAATAAAATCATCACTTCTTAAAGGACCTTTTATATGTAAACCATCTTCCTTATATTCAAATAATAACCCTTGTTTATCAAAGATTTCTTTATAAACATTTAATGGTCTTTCAAGTAATCTTTTACTTCCTGTAAAAATAACTTCTTTATTACTTAATGCAAATATGGGAATAAGAAATCTTAAAGTACTTCCAGATTCATTACAATCTACAACCTCATTATCCTTAATATTTAATACATTTATCCCTTTAATAACTAAATTGTCTTTGCTTTCTTCAATAATCGCTCCTAGTTTTCTCATACAACTTATAGTAGCTAAAATATCCTTAGAGTAATTGATATTAGTAATATTACTAACACCTTCACTTAAACTAGCAGCTATTATTGCTCTATGAGCCATAGACTTACTAGGAGGTATATTTATAGTAGAACTATTATTTTTTCCGGGTTTAATTATTACCTTCATAGAATTTCTCTATCAACCGCAGCCGCAATTCTTCTTGCTTTTTCTATTAAAGTTTTAAATTTTTCAGGTTTTAATGATTGAGCACCATCACTCCAAGCACATTCTGGATTATTATGTACTTCAATAATTAAACCATCAGCTCCAGCTGCTATAGCAGCTAATGAACTAGCCTCTACTAGTTTCCAATCACCAGTCGCATGTGAAGGATCTATTACTATAGGTAAATGTGTTTTTTCTTTAATAATTGGAATTACAGCTAAATCTAAAGTGTTTCTAGTATATTTTTCAAATGTTCTTATTCCTCTTTCACAAAGGATAACATTTGGATTACCTGCAGCCATAATATATTCTGCACTCATAATCCATTCTTCAATAGTTGCACTTAAACCCCTTTTTAATAAAATAGGTTTGTTTATTTTACCAACAGCTTTTAATAAATCAAAGTTTTGCATATTTCTAGCACCTATTTGTACTAAATCAACATGCTCAATAAACTCATCAATTTTATCAGCACTCATTAACTCACTTACTATAGGCATTCCTGTAATATTCCTTGCTTCAACCATATCCATAATTCCTTCATAACCTAAACCTTGGAATGCATAAGGAGATGTTCTTGGTTTGTATGCACCACCTCTTAACATTGTTCCACCAGCTTCTTTAACACTCTTAGCTATATCAAGTATTTCTTCTTCACCTTCGACAGAACAAGGACCTCCCATAATTACTATAGGGTTGTTTCCACCAATTTTTATACCAGCAACATCTATAACAGAATCTTCTGGATGAAACATTCTATTAACTAGTTTATAAGGTGCTGCAATCCTAGTAACATCTTCTACCCATTGGTTTGCTTTAATTCTTCTATCATCAAGTTTGGCAGTATCTCCTACTAAACCAAAGACATTGAAATTATCACCATGAATAATGTTAACTTGTAATCCAGCGCTTTCAAACTGATTTATTAAAGCATCTACTTCCTTTTGTGGTGCATCTTTTTTTAATGTAATAATCATAATAATATCTCCTTTGTTATTTTCTTTATTGCATCTTTTACATTTGTGTTATTTTCAATAGTTATATCACTATACTTTTTATATAATGAAAATCTTTCTTCGTATAACCTTTTTAAATCTTCTTTATTTTTCGTAAGTGGTCTATCGTTGTTTAGATATATATTAATAATATTTCTATCTAAGAAAATAATAATTCCATTTTTTCTTAAGATATTAATATTATTAATATCTTTAATAACTCCACCACCACATGATATAACACATTTTGATTTATCTTGAAGTGATTTGATTATTTCACTCTCTTTCTCTCTAAATTTATCTTCACCATAAATTTCAAAGAATTCACTTATTTTCATATCAATATCTTTTTCTATTAATTCATCAACTTCTTTAAGTTTATAATTAAATAATTTTGATATTTTCTTACCTATTGTACTCTTACCTGATCCTGGCATTCCTATAAGAACTATATTTCTTTTTTCATTAACAATTTTATTTACCACTTCATTTATCTTTGAGTCTGATATTTTAATATCATCAAAGAACTCTACAGCTTTTACTCCTTGTGCTACCAACATTTCTATACCACCAATGGCTTTAATATTATTGTTTATTGCATCAATTACTAATTTTGTTTTAAAAGGATTATAAATAATATCAATAACTACATCTAAATTATTAAACTTAGTTACATCTATAACACTATCATCCATATTTGGATACATACCTACTGGAGTAGTGTTAATAATACAATTTATATCCTCAATATCATATAAATCTTTATAGGATATTGAACCTGTCTTGTTACTTGAACTAACTATATAAACATTCTTTACATTAAATGTTTTTACAACGCTAATAATAGCTTTACTAGATCCTCCACTACCAAGAACTGCAATATTTTTATTATCTAAATTGATTTGATTATTTTTAAGTAACCACATGAATCCATCAAAATCACTATTATGTCCAATTAATTTACCATTAACATTTTTAATGCAATTAATCGCGCCAATGTTTTTTCCTACAACACTTAATTCATCTAAATAAGGTATTACCTTTTCTTTATATGGAATAGTTACATTTAAACAATCAAAGTCTTTATTAAGCAGTACTTTTATCATTTCATCTTCTTCTAAATCATATAGTTTATATTCTTTATCAATAATTTGTTTATGGATAAATGGTGAATAGCTATGACCTAATGGATGTCCAATTAGACCTCTCATAAGATGTTACTCCAATTTTGACCATATCTAGTTACAATTAAATCCATTAAAACTATAGCAATCATACTATCAACAACAACTCTTGCTCTATGTATTATTGCAGGATCATGTCTTCCAGTAATCTCTAGAGTTTCATTAATCATTTCTTCCATATTCACACTATTTTGACTTCTTGAAATTGATGAGGTTGGTTTAACTACTGTTTTAATAACTAATGGCATTCCGTTTGTGATACCACCATTAATACCACCATTATTATTAGTAGTGCTAATTATCTTTCCATTAACCACTCTAAATTCATCATTTGCGGTAGAACCTTTCATATTAGCGAAGTTAAATCCTTCCCCAAACTCTACCCCTTTTATAGCACCTATTCCAAATAAAGCTTTTGAAATCATTCCTTCAACACTATCAAATAGTGGATCACCTAACCCACCAGGAATATTCAATACTACTGTTTCAAGTATTCCACCCAATGAATCTAGATTCATTCTTGCATCATCAATCTCTTCAATCATTTTTTTACTTATTTTTTCATTTAATACCGCAAAATCTTTACTATTTAATGTTTCAAATTGTTCTAATATATTACTATAATCAAAATCATCATCGATAAGGTTATATAATTTTTTAATATGACTTGCGATAAGTATGTCTTTTTCTTTTAATGCGTATATACATATAGCACCAATTGCGACAATTGCGGCAGTTAATCTACCACTAAAATGTCCTCCACCTCTATAGTCTTGATATGAATAATACTTTAACTTAGCACTATAATCCGCATGAGAAGGTCTTGGAATATCTTTTGTTCTTTCATAATCTTTAGACCTGGTGTCTTTATTACTAATTAGTATTGTTAGTGGTGCACCAGTTGTATATCCATTAAAAACACCACTTACAATATTACAAATATCATCCTCATGTCTTTGAGTAGATATATTACCTTTTGCTTTTCTTTTACTCATCTGTTCTTCTATAAATTCTTCGTTAATTTTTATTCCTGAAGGTAGTCCATCTATAGTTGCACCAATTAGTGGTCCATGAGATTCACCAAATATAGTAAACGATACATTATTTCCAATAGTATTTTTCATATCAACACAATTCCTTTAACTCATCTAATGAGATTTCTATTAACTCAGCTGTACCTATAGTATTCACTTGTACAATAGTAACACTGTTTTTACTAGCTTTTTTATCTTTTAATGCATATCTATAAACTTCACTTGATATAGCATTATTCTCTATAGGTAAATTTAGTTTTAATAATATGTTTTTAAGTCTTTCTTTTATTTCTTTGTTTTTAATGATTTTCATCATACCCATACCTACACATTCTCCATGATAGTAATCTTTCAAACCATAATAACTCTCATAGGCATGTCCAATGGTATGTCCAAAATTTAATATTTTTCTTATTCCTGTTTCTTTTTCATCTTCTTGTACAACTTCTTTTTTAACTAATAATGATCTATAAATAATTTCATCAATACTTTCTTTAATATTTCCTTTTTCAAATATTTCAAATAGTTTTATATCCTTTATTAACCCATGTTTTATAGCTTCAACTAACCCTTCATTGTAGTGTCTTTCACTAAGAGTATCTAATACATCTAAATCAATTATTACTTTTTTAGGTTGCCAAAACACACCCACACTATTTTTATATTCACCAAGATTTATTGCGACTTTACCACCAATACTACTGTCAATTTGAGAAAGTGTAGTTGTTGGTATATTAATAAAATCAATACCTCTCATATAAGTAGAAGCCACAAAGCCAGCTAAGTCCCCTACAACTCCTCCACCTAATGCGATTACTAAATCATTTCTACTAACACTATTTTCTAGCATTACTTCTAAACAATGTTTGTATGTTTCAAAGCTTTTTGAACCTTCACCTTGTTTTAAGGTTATTACAATTGATGATTCACATTGTGGTTTAAGAGTTTCAATATATTTTACTGGAACACCTTCATCAGTAATTATTACTACCTTTCTATCTAAATCACAGTAATCCTTAACCTTATCTAAAGAACCCCTTTCAAATACTATTTCATATGTCCCTTGACTACTACTAACATCTATAATCATATAAGCCTCCTATTAAAAAACCATATGGCAATCATCCATATGGTATAAGTATAAACGTCAACTTTTACTAATAGATATTGCCTAAACTCAAAATGGGCAATTATCTAATAATGTGCCCTACTATCTAAAATAAAAGTAAAAATATGTAACTTGACGTAATTTTATCATTTTGTACCTCGTCTTTATTATCTTAACTTAGAATAAAACTAATGTAAAGTAAATAGTTTCATAAAAATGTAAATTAAATGAAAAGAAAAGCAGATTAATATCTGCTTAACTATTTGTCAGCCGCGGCATTCTTACCTGCAATTCTGCCAAATACGATAATATCTGTTAGTGCATTTCCACCTAATCTATTAGCTCCATGAATTCCACCAGTAACCTCACCTGCTGCATATAATCCAGGAATTATATTACCATTTGTATCAATTACATGTGCTTCTGTATCAATCTTTAAACCACCCATTGTATGGTGAACTGTTGGAACTCTTAAAGCCCCATAGTATGGTGCTTGATCAATTGGGTCTTGTTTTAGAGTTCTACCAAATGGATCTTCAATTTCACCAGCAACAAACTTATTATACTCATTAACAGTATTAACTAGATTTGTTGGATCTACACCAATTTGAGCTGCCAATTCTTCTAATGTTTCACCTTTATATGCTCTTCCATCTTTAACTAAATCACTCATTTTCTCATGGAAGTTATTATATTCATCTCCTGTAGGATAATCATGACTATCTAATATTGTGTACATTTCAGCATCTGTTTGTTCCATTAATGCTGCAGTCATAACATCTCTTCTTTCACCTTCATCAACAAATCTATTTCCTTCTTTATTAACAAAGATTCTATTTTCAACACCCTTTTCAATATTACCACTTAAGCTTCCTGTTTCAGGGTCTCCCATTGGTAATAATTGAATATATTCCATACCAACTAAATCAGCATTAGCTTCAAGTCCTAGAGTAATACCATCTCCTGTAGCTCCTGGATGATTTGTTGATTTAACACTTGAACCTAAATCTTTCCAAATAGTGTTGTATTCTTCTCTCATTTCAACATTTTGACCAAAACCACCAGTAGCAATTACTACTGCATTGTTTGCATTAATTGTAACCTTATTACCTGTTTCCCCTGTTGCTACAATACCTTTAACTTCACCATTTTCAATTATTAAATTTTCAGCTTTTGTATTTAATAATATTTCGATATTTTCATGTGTATCAACATACTCTTGAAATGCAATGAAGAACCCTGTACCAACAGCTGCTTTTGGTTTATGTGCTCTTGGCCACATTCCTCCTAGTACAGTAAATGTTTCTTCTTCAAATTCCATACCAAGAGATTGCATCCATTCAACTGCAGACCACGCATTATCAACTAGTGTCCTAACTAATGTAGGATCAGCTTTCTCATTACCACCTTCAAATGTTTGTTTGTAATGTAAATCAACTGAGTCTTTATTTTTAACTGCTGTTTCACTTCCCTCATCAACAGCATTCATTGCTCCTCCAGATAAAATTGTATTACCACCAATTTTAGGCATTTTTTCTACAACTATAACTGATGCACCTTCGTGATTTGCAGTTACAGCTGCAGCTAACCCTGCCCCTCCTGCACCAATAACAACAACATCAACATCTAACACTTCATCTTCAGCCTTTTCAACTGTAGTTTCTACATTCTTTAATGTTTCTATATCAAATCCTGCTTCTGTTAAACATAGTGTTACAGCATCTAATATTGCTTTACTAGTTACAGTAGCCCCAGATACTGTATCAACCCCTAAGCTTTGTGTTGATACGATCTTTTCTGGAATATCACTGATAGCCAAATCACTTAAAACAGGTGTTTCTACATGGTCAGTAACACTAACCTTTTCTATCTTTTGATTTGCAATAACAACTTCAACACTTAAGTCCCCATTATTACCAGAAGTAGTAGCGGTGTAAGTACCATCTTTGATACCATCACTTGTAGTAGGTTTAGAAGTATTACAAGCAATTAAAGAAAGAACCATAATACTAACTAATAAAACCTTAAACAATTTCTTAATCATTTTCTTTTACCCTCCGTATAAAAATAGAATAAAAGTTAGTGTAACGCTAATGTCAAGCAAATTGTTATATTTTTAACATAATATTGTGAAAATTAAGATAATTACCATTTTCTACAGTAGAAAAGATACATGTACTGTAAGCACTGTTAGTATTTTTTATATTATTTTCTTTAATATAATCTTGTATTACACTTAAGGTTTCCCATTCAAATGGGTCCCTTGTGTTCTTCTTAAATACTGTATATATATATTTTCCCTTTGGTAATATATCAAAATTAGAAATATCAATTCCTAGTTTTTTTGCATCTTTTAACTTTATATTCAAGCCATGATAATATTCTAAGTTTCCACTAGTCTTTTCTATTATTTCTGATGGAATTCTACTAACCCATTTAACAATTGGAGAGTAATTAATTAGTTCATCTCTTTTATTTAATAAATGCTTGTTTTCTATAATTATTTCGCCTTTAGATATTTCCAATCTTACAGTTTCTTCAACTTCAAATATTAATATCTTATTTAAAGATTTTTCAATATTTTCTATTTCTAAATTCATTTCATCAATTCTTGATAAACATAATTCTTTATAAATAATATCTTTTTTAATTTCTTCTTTTTTTAAAGACATTTTTTTATTTATATAGTTAAGATCTGATGAAGATAACAAATCTAAACTTTCTTGTAAAGTAAAACCAAGATTACAGAAATAACAAGCCATATTAAAACGTCTTGTGTCTAACACAGAATAGTACCTATATCCAGTTAAAGCATCTGTTTCAGGTTTTATTATACCCATCTTTTGATAATGTCTTAATTTATGAGTTGTAGTTCCTAATAAAGATGCCATTTGTTTTATTGAATATTTCATAAAATACCTTTCTTAATTATTAAATTAATATTCTTCTAAATATTTATCAAATATTGATGCAAATATAGATATACATTTACCAATCAATAATGCACATACTACAGTACCTATATTTATACCTATAATTTCTTTTAGAAATATTAATGATAAACTCGTGGAAATTAACAAACAAGCTAAATCAAAATATATCTTAACTTTCCCAAATTCAGAATTAAGTTTTCTAGTTATTTCATGTGTTGTTCCATCAGGAGGATTCATTATTACATTCATTTTTACTGTTAGATAAGCTCCTAATCCTATCAAAATAATTCCAAATAATAAACTAATCCACCTTTTAATATCTGTATCTAAGTTTAGACTAAACACCATAAACATAAAGTCTACTAAATACCCAAATAATATTGAAAAAGGTAATTGTGATAATAATTTAATGTTTATAGTTTTTAATATAATCATCTGAGCTAACACAAACCCAATATATATTATTGTAGTCGCATTTCCTAAAGTAATATTTAATATATTGCTTAGTACTAAAGGTATTGTATTAATTGGCGCAACACCTAGATTTGCGATGGTAGTAAATACTATCCCTATGGAAAGTACTACTACACCTATAATATATATCGTTATTCTTTTTATCATAAACTTCCTCTTTTATAACATCCTAATACCTTAGAATAAATACAATGTTCATTTGCTTTTGAAAGTGTATCTATTACCTCAGGGTTATTAATATTACCATCAAAATCCATATAAAAACAATACTCAAATAATTTTCCTTGTATTGGTCTTGATTCTAATTTTAATAAGTTAATACCATTATTTGCGAATACCTCTAATAATCTAAACAAAGATCCTGCCTCATGTTTTATTACAAACATAGTACTTATCTTATCAGCCTCACTAGAAACATCTTTATTCTTAGTGACACATAAAAATCTAGTCACATTATTTTTGTTATCTTGTACATTATTTAGTAGTATATCTAATTCATAATGTTGAGCAGCTAATTTACTAGCAAGCGCCGCTTTAGACTTATCATTTTCTTTTTTAATATATTCAACACTTTTAGCCGTATCCTGATAAGAAATTGGTTTAAACTGTGGATTGTTTGAAAAGAATAAAGAACATTGTCCTATTACTTCAGGATGACTATAAACTTCTTTAATATCAGATAGTTTAGTATCTTTTACTACAATTAAATTTTCTTCAATTAATACATTTATTTCCCCTACCGCAAAAATATCATAGTCTTTAAATAAATCATATGTTCTAGAAATTATACCTGTTGTGGTATTTTCTACAGGTAATAGTGCATAATCAATAACACCGTTTTCTACATCTTTTACAATATCAATAAAATTAGTGTAATTAACTCCCACATAGTTTTCACCCTTAAAATAATTATTTACTGCTATCTCACTAAATGTACCATTAGCTCCTTGATATCCAACTTTAATTTTCATATAAACTCCTATATTAAAATGTTATAATCTTTCTATGCAAACAAAAAGTAATCTAATTAAAAATATATCTATTTTTGCTTGTTTTATAATTGTACCATTAATTACAATTACTTTAGCAATACAAAGAGATTTATTGAAATATAATTTCACTTTTTTATCTACTCAATCTAATACTAAACTTTTATATTATGTATGGGCTATAACCACAATAACTTTTGCATGTTTAACCTTATATATAATAGCTAAACAGTTTAAATTAATAAAACCTATACCTTCCCAAATACTATTATTATTTGTGATACTAATTGGATCATCATTAGTACCTTATGATAAAGATAATAATCTATTATCTTTTATACATGTTTCTATTGCTTACATAGCATTAATTTATTTTAACTACATATTATTTACTGTATATAACTTTATGAAACTACAAAGTATAGAAATAGGTAAATATGCAGGTTATATGTATGTATTACAATTTACAATATGCTTTATATTAAGCATGATGTTTGGAAGTATTAGTTCTTTAGTAGAAGTTGTTTATACTATTTCAACATCTGTAATATTTGGAATACTATTAATCACAAAATAAAAGCCGGTTTACACCGGTTTTTAAGTTAATATAATTTTTAATTAACCTTGATATTTTTGACGACTTTCACTTAGATTATCGCAATAGTATCTTACTGTTAATTTTTCTGATGCCTTTGTCTTAGTTTTAGGTTCAAATATGAACTCATCACCTTCCAACATACATTCTAATATAGCTTTACTTGTAGTAGCGATATTACTTACACCTGCTTCAAGTTCAGTTAATAGGTCCCCTGCATTAACTTCGATATATAACCAATCCATGTTATGAGCTTCCCATTTTTTCCAGTTAATTACGTCAACGTAATCTTGTACTGATTTTTTAACAACTTTTACTGCTGGTGCTTTTTTGGCAGGAGCTTTCTTTGCTGGAGCTTTTTTAGCTGGAGCTTTCTTTGCAGGTTTTTCTGCAGGTTTAGCTGCTGCTTTTACTTCAGTAGTTTTAGCTTCCTTTTTAACAGTTTTCTTTTCAGCAACTGCTTTAGTAGGTTTCTTTACTTCTTTCTTTTCACTCATGTTAGGTCCTCCCTTCATCATACTCAATCCCTAAGTATATCGATATTATATATTAAAATTAGTGATAATGTAAACTTTTGAAGTTTTTAAGGCTATAATATAACTAATATAAGTGAGGTTTTTATGATTGTTGATGTTAAAACAATGAAAATTATAGAAGAAAATAGTGGATTAGATACTTTACAACTTATGAATATTGTAGGTGATAAGGTTAAAGATTTTATAATACAAAAATACAATAAAAACTCAAAGATACTCATATTATGTGGAATTGGTAATAATGGTGGTGATGGTTTAGTTATAGGTAATCTATTACATGAATTAAACTATGATATAAAGATATGTTTGGTTTACAACAAGATTAAATCAGAAGTTTCAAAAACTGTTTATAAAGATATAGATACAAATCTATTTATTAATACTAAATCATTAAAGAAAAGTATTAATAATAGTGATTTAATTATTGATTGCATTTATGGTTTTGGATTTCATGGTAATTTAAATAAAAAAGAAAAACAATTATTTGAATATATAAATAAAAGTAATAAAGAAGTTATTAGTGTGGATGTTAATAGTGGGGTTGAAGCTGATGGTAACTATTATGATAAACATGCAATAAAATCAAAATATACTTTAGCTTTGGAATGTTATAAACCATTTCATAAAATAAAGAAAAGTCATAATCTTTTTAAAGAGTGTCATTTAATAAATTTAGATTTAAAACATAATATTAATACTAACTATATAGAAATGGATAAGGATATTTTTATTAATAATTATCCAATTACTTTAGAAAATTCATATAAAGGTAAAAATGGAAAAGCCTTATTAATTGGTGGAGGCTGGGGTATGGTTGGTGCTTTAGGATTAAATATTATAGGTGCATTATCTATGGGCAGTACTTATCTTAGTGTAGCAACT
Organism: uncultured Erysipelotrichaceae bacterium; assembly: GCA_964418835.1. Classification (GTDB taxonomy): domain Bacteria; phylum Bacillota_I; class Bacilli_A; order Erysipelotrichales; family Erysipelotrichaceae; genus UBA9076. The sequence goes on along the minus strand of CAYQNJ010000015.1, from coordinate 5,208 downwards.
GATGAAAGCTGTTATCCATCTCTAGCATCAAGATTTCTAACATGCATATATCACCCTTTTAATGAAAATAATTGGGAAGAAATGATAAAACCTTTGATAGTTAACAATAATTCTATAGGTTTTGGTAGTGGTGCTTTAAGATTACCCGCAAAAAAGAAGGTATTGGATTTACTATTACAGTTTGTGAATACACCTTTAGTACTAGATGCAGAAGCAATCAACTTACTTAAAAGGAATTATTATGTATTAAACCTAACAAAATCAAAAGTAATTCTAACTCCACATATAATGGAATTTTCAAGAATGATTAATACACCAATAGAAATAATTGAACAAAATAGATTTAAAATAGCTCAAGAATTTGCGAAAAGATATAACGTTATATTGGTATTAAAAGGTGTTCATACAATTGTTGTCTCAAATAAAAATGTTTATATAAATCAAAGTGGTAATCAAATACTAGCAAGAGCTGGTAGTGGTGACTTACTAACAGGTATGATAACAGCACTAACATCAATGATACCAGATACATATATTGCAGTAGTAATGGCAGTATGGCTTCATGGTCATATTAGTGACATTGCAAAAGAAAGATATGCAGTAAGTAATTTTCAATTAGAAAAGTTTCAAGAATTATTAGAAGAATTTTTTTATAATAATAATTTATAAGAATAGTGGTAACTAACACAAAATAAATACAAAAAAGCCTATTAATATAGGCTTTAATTGTATATGGTGCCCGGGGTCGGGCTCGAACCGACACGATATCACTATCGATGGATTTTGAGTCCATTGCGTCTACCAGTTTCACCACCCGGGCATTTGCTTTATAATGATATCTTAATTTTTTTTATAAATCAATCATTATTCACAAACATATTGTATAGACGATCTGATTCACTTTGTGTTATTACTCTATCTAATATTTCTATTAATGTCTTAGGTTCATCTGTAATAATCCCATCAATTTCTTTTTCTACAAACTTTTCCATATTAATATAATCATTTACTGTCCAAACAATAGCTTTTTTATTATTAGCATGTATTTGTGTTAATGCGCCATCAGTAGCCGCATCCTCCTCTAAAATGACATTGTTCGCATTAAAATCTCCAGAATTACCTATAGATAAGAAATATATAAATCCTGATTGAATATCATAGTTATCAGTCACATATTTAATAAGTTTATAATCTAAAGACACTATTACTACATGATCTTTCATTTGATATTGTTCAACCATTTTCACAACATCATCAACCATTTTCATATCTGCAGTTTTACCTTTTAGCTCTATATATAAACCAATTTTTCCTTTACTTAATTCTAAAACTTCTTTTAAGGTAGGAACTTTTTCTCCTTCATAACCTTTATAATTTATACCAATATCTAATTTCTTTATATCTTCTAAACTCATTTCCATACTACTATAATCTATTCCAGCCATTCGTTTAAAAGTAGAATCGTGATTAATAATATACTCTCCATCTTTAGTTCTTTGAACATCAATTTCTACATAATCTACATTATTCTTAATTGATTCTTTAATAGAAGAAATACTATTTTCTGGAATACTAGTTCCCCCTCCACCTCTATGACCTATAACTGATATTCTATATTCCTTCATAAATAATTCATTAAAAAATAATCCAGATGGAATAGATGCAATTAATATAATCATTCCTAATACAACTATGATTATATTTCTTTTTATATAAATTCTATCTAAAAGACTTTTCTTGTTCTTTGGTTTTATATTTATTCTATTTTCTAAAATATACTTATATTCATCTGTCTTAGATACATATCTATAAAACATCTTTGTGAATATAAATAGTTCAAATGGTAATATTAACATAGAAGAAAAAGTAACAACCGCATCTTTGAAGTAAACCAAAGCTAATAATATAATCCTACTGGAATCCTTAGTAATATTGAAGAAACTAATAATTGCATATGTTAGAAAATACCAAGCAATTAAAACCATCAAAATAAACACTACTAATAACATCATAGGAAATGTAAAATCAAATATAAATTCCTTTATATTTTTCCTTATCAACCTAAAACTATTTCTTAAAGCTTGAATAGGTTTTTGATTATCTATTACCATAAAGTGAAAACTAAAAATCCAACATACACTTAATATGAATAGTATTATTGTAACTATAATGTATATATTTGTATAAAGTTTATTTTCAAATATACCAGTAATTATAAAATTAGGTATTTTTATATTTTTCAAAAAACTCATTGAATATCCAGCACCTGATAAAGGAATCATAAAAATTATATAAAATAATAAAACAATTCCTCCTATATCAAAAACTTTCATAAATCTGTTTATATTATATTTTAAAATATTCATGAAACTTACTTCGTTTTGTTTGTTTATTGCTAAAGAGCTAACTGTTATAAACCCATATATTTCCACAATAAATCCAAAAAATACAATTAGTAATAATAGTATTACAAAGATAAATCCTTGAATACTAAATAAAAACCTAAACATATCATTATTACTTATTACATTAATTCCTTTTGATTTTAAAAGAATATTAACTATCATCCAAAATATTGGCATTAATATCACAGAAAACAATATTCTTGAAACGATTTGATATTTTAAGAACACTTCAAAATTAGAAAAGAATTCTTTAACATAATTAATAAATTTTTTCATATCATCACCAGTTATAAAAAGATAGAATTACATTTAATACAAATAATATAATTACAAAGATTATAGATTTTGATGTAAATAATATCTTCCATAATCTAGAATTACCAATAGTAGAAAAATCAAAGTTTAGTTCTCGATGTTTAAAAAACATAGTTAAACCTATAAATATATAGATTATTATTACTGATAGTGGTACTAACCAAAACAAATTATTTGGAAGTATTGTAATAATATAAAAATATATTGCAGATATTGCTTGAATATATATAGTTGGTCTAATTGAATGATACTTTAAACTTATGCTAGATAAGAATAAACCAATAAAAAACGCTGGTACAGCTTGTACTAAATTACCTTGAGCTAAACCATATAATATAGCACTTCCAAATACACCGAAATATCTTCCAAACTTACCTAAAGATCTTTGGATTACGCCTCTAAAAGCATACTCATCACAAAATGGTTTAGTTATAACAATATATATAATATAAGCAATATTAGTAATTATTAATTCAACACTAGTAAACTTACCTAAAAACTCTACAGGTATAGTTCTAACATTAAAGAAAAACCCAAAAACACTCATAAAGCTAGTAGTAATATAATTTATCCCTATTGCATATAATGAATACTTAAAAATATCCGAAAAAGGTACTTTAATTTTTTTATAATATTCTTTTATATTTATATCTAATTTTTTTGCGGACATGGTAAAGGGTATAAAAGACAATAATAAAAGTAATATGTTTAATCCAATATAAATAAACATTGTGGAATCATAACCAAAAAATACTTGTGGTAAATACTTTTCAAATATACCCATACCATATCTGTATATGGTTAATATAATTACATATAATATCAAAGCCTTACCAAAAGTATTAATTTTATGTTTTGCCTGTGTAACCGTTAATACTTTTTGACTCATAAATCTCCTTATAAAACATTAAAAGAATTATAAAAATTCTTTAATGTAGTTATTATATCATAGACACCTAAGCTTCTATACTTACATATTGTTCAGGTTCAGTATTTTGTAATTTAATTCTTTTATCAATTGGTTTAAATATTAAGTAATATAAAACAAATGTAATAGAAGTTACAATCCATGTAATAGGATAACATGCGACTACATTTTCTATTCTAGGATCATTATTAAATACTATCAATATCCATCCAATTCTTAAAGCACATATACCTACTAATGTAATTATTGTAGGAACTATTGAATCTCCTACCCCTCTTAATGCGCCTGCAATTATTTCTAAGGCAACATATGTCACAAAGAATGGAGACATCATTCTAAATATATGTAATCCAATATTTATAACATCTACATCAGATAAGAACATTCTAAAAATAATAGGACTAGAAATATATAAAATAACACTTAATAGTATAGATGCTATTGTAGCAATACCTATACAAACTTTAATTGATTCTCTTACTCTACCATAGTTTTTAGCCCCAAAGTTTTGAGCACAGAATGTAGTAATAGAAATCCCAAATGAACCAATCATCATCCAGAATATAGAATCTATTTTACCCAAGGCTGTCCATGCGGCTACATAATCAGCACCTAAGAAATTAACACTTGATTGAACAGTTAAATTTGATAATGAGAATAAAGATGATTGAATTCCTGCAGGGATACCAATAATTAATATTTCCTTTAAAGTAGGTAAATCTACCTTTATATTATTAACATCAACTCTATATTCAAATTCAGTTTTAATTAATGCATTTAAAACTAAAAATGCACTAACTGCTTGAGCAATAATAGTTGCTATACCAACCCCAAATACACCCATATTAAATACAGCCACAAAAACTATATCCAAAACAATATTTATTATTACCGCAATAATTAGAAAGTATAAAGGTCTTTTAGTATCTCCAACTGCTCTTAATATACCTGTTCCCATATTAAATAACAACGAAGCCACAAACCCTGCAAATAATACTCTTAAATAAGTTGTAGATTTTGGAAGTATTTCAATTGGAACATTTAAAAACACTAATACATCTCTAGCGAAAATAAACATAATTACAGAAATTATTAATCCAAATATAACACCAAAAGATAAGGCAGTATGAACTGCTTTAGAAAGCTTATCATAATCCTTATTCCCATATGCTTGTGCAATTATTACAGAAGCACCAGAAGAAATACCAATCGCAAAACCAGTAAATAAATTAAGTAATGATGCTGAACTACCACCTACTGCCGCAAGTGCATATTTACCAACAAAATTACCTACAATAATAGCATCTGTTGTATTGTAAACTTGTTGAAACAAACTTCCAAATAATATAGGAAAGAAAAACAACATTAGTTGTTTTGCGATAGAACCATTTAAAACATCAACTTTATTACTCTTCATTTTATAACCTCATATTCATTATAATACTAAATAAAGATTCTATCACAAAAGAAAAAGGATTGAAATCAAATTCAATCCTTTAAATTATGGTTCTATAATAAATGTTGGGGTAAGAGAAAAATAAAAAGGACATAATCCTTTAA
>CAYQNJ010000014.1:0-41229 GCA_964418835.1 uncultured Erysipelotrichaceae bacterium | reverse complement strand
CATAAGGTATCCTTTTTAATAATGTATAATAATAATTGGAGATATTATATGAATTTATCTATACTTGATTATTACTTAGTAGGAATAAATGTTTTAGGTTTTTTCATTTTTATACCTTATGTATATTTCTTTGCGCCAATAGGTAATGAAAAAGCTAATATATTTGATAAAATTCTAACCATTATTTCAATTTGTTTTGGATCATTAGGATTACTAATATCAATACTAATATTTGGAAGAACTCCAAAAGAGGATAAGAAATCCACTATGATGTCTAGAATATTTATATGGAGTGTTTTAGTTATACAAATAATTATTGTATTAATAATTAAAGGTAATAAATATACAAATGTCACATTAGATTTTATTAATTATTTTAAAGAATATAAAATCTTATTTATATATATAGTTAGTATAAATATACTTACATTTATCATATATGCCTATGATAAACTCGTGTCTATTTATAATAAACGTAGAATATCTATTGTTACTTTATTATTTTTATCGTTTATTGGAGGCTCTGTTGGAGCTCTTTTATCTATGTATTTATTTAGACATAAAACTTCAAAAGATTATTTTGTAGAAGGAGTTGCATTAACACTTTTAATGCATATATTCATATTATTTTATTTAATCAACCTATAAATAACTTAATTATGAAATAACTTTCAGAAAAATATCTTGCATTTTTCTTTTATGTGTGTGATACTTTTCAATAAGTAAGGTGAATGTATGACGACTATGTTAGTAAACATTATTATTATTCTCCTAGTTCTAGTAATAGTTCTGTTAGTCATGCGTGATGTTCATTTTATTCAAGAAGTTTAGAATTAGGCAAAGAGAGTTTATATTATTGTTTAATAAACCTTAGCAGTTAGCTTGAATAAAATAGCTATTGTTAGGGTTTTTATTTTAAACAAAGAAAGGGAAGAGTATGGAAAAAGTAAAAATATTTGATACTACATTGAGAGATGGAGAACAAACACCAAGAGTTAGTCTAAACATGAATGATAAAGTTCAGATTGCAAAACAACTCGAAAACCTTGGTGTAGATATCATCGAAGCAGGTTTTCCTATATCAAGTGATGGTGATTACGAAGCAGTTAAAGCAGTTAGTGAGGCTGTAGAAAATGTAACTGTTTGTGCACTTGCTAGATGTAATAAAAAAGATATAGACAGGGCTGCACAAGCACTTACAAATGCTAAACACCCTAGAATCCACGTGTTTATTGCGACAAGTGATATTCATTTGGAACATAAACTTAAAATGAATAAACAGCAGTGTGTAGAAAAAGCAGTAGAAAGTGTTAAGTATGCTAAATCATTAGTTGATGATATTCAATTCTCAGCTGAAGATGCTAGTAGAAGTGATCCAGATTTCTTAGTTGAAATCTTTGAAAAAGTAATAGATGCGGGTGCTACTACAATAAATGTGCCTGATACTGTAGGTTATGCACAAAGTGATGAGTACTATAAATTACTAGATTATGTGATAACTAACACTAAAAATGCTAAGGGAATTACATTCTCTGTACATTGTCATGATGACTTAGGAATAGCTACAGCTAATGCTTTATCTGGAGTAAAAGCAGGAGCAAGACAGGTTGAATGTACAATAAATGGTATTGGTGAAAGAGCAGGTAATTCATCATTAGAAGAAGTTGCTATGATATTAGATACTAGATCAAATTACTATAATGTAACAACTAATATAGATACTACACAAATATATAAAACATCTAAATTAATATCAGCTATTACTGGTGTTAATATAGCTAAAAATAAATCTGTGGTAGGAGAAAACTGTTTCTTACATGAATCAGGTATTCACCAAGATGGAATATTAAAAAATAGAGAAACATATGAAATTATGAATCCAGATAAAATTGGCATACCAAAAAGTGATGGTTTGATATTAGGGAAACATTCTGGTAGACATGCATTTATTGCTTTTCTAAGACATCATGGTTTTGAAATGAATGATGATGAAATAAATGAAAACTTTATTAAGTTTAAAGAACTTACAGACAAAAAGAAATACATAACTATTGATGATATTACTTCGCTAGTTGGTAGACTTCCATACAATGAAAACTATAAATTTCATAGTTATACTAGCTCAAACAATGATGATGGTACAGCTACTGTATATTTAAATATCATGCATGGTGATGAACTAATTACTAAAAGAGCTGTAGGTAATGGACAAGTAGATGCTGCTTTTAATGCATTAAATAGTATTGTGAATAAGAATATTGAAGTATTAAATTTTGAAATAAATGCAGTATCAAGTTTATCAGATGCATTAGGTGAAGCAAAGGTTCAATTAAAACTAGATGAGAATGAGATATCTACATCTGGATTAGATTTGGATATTATTAAAGCTTCAATACTAGCGTATGTTCAAGGTATTAATAAATTTGGGATATAGGTGAATGATGAATAAGATAATATGTTTAAAAGGTGATGGGATAGGTCCAGAGATTATGGATAGTTCAATTAAAATATTAGAAGAAATTTCTAAAGATTTTAATTTTGAATATGAAATGATATATGAAGATTTTGGTGGAGCCTCTATTGATAAAAATGGAATACCATTTACTGAAAGTTTAAAAGAAAAATTAAAAGAAGTAGATGCAGTATTACTAGGTTCTATAGGTTCTCCTAAATATGATGATGCTAAGGTAAGACCAGAACAAGGTTTATTAGCCCTAAGGAAATATTTAAATTTATACGCTAATATAAGACCTTTAAAAGTAAGTGATAGTTTAGTTCACTTATCACCATTAAAACCAGAGATAGTTAAGGGTAGTGATTTGGTTATAGTAAGAGAGTTATCAAGTGGAATATACTTTGGTGAACCTAGAAACTATAGTGATGAAGAAGCTTACGATACAATGCGATACAACAAGGAAGAAATTACAAGAATAGTTGATTATGCATTTAAAATCGCAAAACTAAGAAAAGGTAGAGTTGTCTCAGTAGATAAAGCTAATGTATTAGCTAGTAGTAAGTTATTTAGAAAAATCGCAAATGATGTGTCTAAAAACTATCCAGAAGTCACATTGGAACATAGATATGTGGACGCCATGGCAATGGAGCTAATCACAAAACCATCATCTTTTGATGTAATAGTTACTTCAAATTTGTTTGGGGACATTTTAAGTGATGAAGCTAGTGTATTAGGTGGATCATTAGGATTACTTGCGTCAGCTAGTTTTAGTAGTAATGGTATATCTTTATATGAACCTGCACATGGTTCTGCGCCAGATATTGCAAATATGAATATCGCAAATCCAATCGCTATGATTAGATCAATGGCAATGATGCTTAGATATTCATTTAATGAAAATAAGATGAGCCAATTGATAGATGATTCTATAGATATCATCTTAGATGAAGGATTTTATACAAAAGATTTAAATAGTGATAATTATTTATCAACTACAGACTGGACAGATAGGTTAATAAAGAAGATAAAGGAGATTAAACATGAGTACATTGTATGATAAGGTGTTTGATAAACATGTGATTAAAAAAGATGGTGAATTATATCTTCTTTATGTTGATAGACATTATATTCATGAGATAACTTCACCTCAAGCATTTGAAGGTTTAAGAATGTTTAATAGAAGTGTTAGAAGACCTGATAAAACATTTGGGACTATGGACCATAATACTCCAACTACACAAATTCAAAGAGAAAACATTACTGATGAACTAGCTAAAATGCAGCTAGATGCTTTGAAGGAGAACTGTGAAGAGTTTAATATTAACTTAGTTGATATGAACCATGAAGATAATGGAATTGTACATATCATTGGTCCTGAATTAGGTTTAACTAGACCTAATGAAACAATAGTTTGTGGTGATAGTCATACTGCAACTCATGGTGCATTTGGTGCTCTAGCATTTGGTATAGGTACAACAGAAGTAGAACATGTCTTAGCTACACAAACTATTTGGAATAAGAAATTAAAAAATCTTGGAGTTAAGGTTACTGGAAAATTAGAAAAAGGTGTTTATAGTAAGGATGTTATTCTTGCATTAATAAAGAAATATGGTGTTTCAATAGGAAATGGTTATGCGGCTGAGTTCTATGGTGATACAATAGAAAACATGAGTATGGATGAAAGAATGACTGTTTGTAATATGGCTATTGAAGCTGGCGCAAAGGTTGGGATGATTAAACCAGATTCTACTACTCTTAATTATTTAAAAAATAGTAAATATATGGATGAAGAAATATTTAAAAAGATTAGTAATGATAGTAAGGATTTATATACAGATAATGAATCAGATTATGACAAGATTATTACATTAGATGTAAATGATTTAAAACCTCAAGTTACTTGGGGAACTAATCCTAGTTTAGGAGTTAGTGTTGATGAAAGTTTTCCAGAAATAATTAATGAGAGTTATCAAAAAGCTTATAAATATATGGATTTAAAACCTAATCAAACAGTTGAAGATATTAAAGTTGAAGAGGTATTTATTGGATCTTGTACAAATGGAAGATATTCAGATTTACTTGAAGCTTCTAAGTATGTAAAAGGAAGAAAAGTAGTTGATGGTATTAAGGCAGTAGTAGTACCTGGTTCTATGGATGTTTATAGAAAAGCTAAAGAAAGTGGTGTAAAAGATATATTTGAAAATGCTGGTTTTGAGTTTAGATTACCTGGATGTTCTAGTTGTTTGGGAATGAACCCTGATTTAGTTAAACCATATGCTCATTGTGTATCTTCTAGTAATAGAAACTTTGAGGGTAGACAAGGTGCAAATTCAAGAACTCATTTAACTTCACCAGCAATGGCCGCATCTTGTGCTGTACATGGAAGAATAGTTGATATATCAAGGGAGGAATATTATGGAGAAGTTTAAAGTTATTACAGGAAAAACCATAAAGATTCTTAATGATAATATTGATACAGATATTATTATTCCTAAACAATATTTAAAAACGATTCATAGAACTGGATTTGAAAAGTTTGCTTTCTCACCTTGGAGATACGATAGTGATGGAAATGAAATAAAAGATTTTCCATTAAACATTGAAGAAAATAAAGGTAAACAAATATTAATATCTGGTGATAACTTTGGATGTGGTTCTTCTAGAGAACATGCGGCTTGGGCATTAAGAGATGTTGGTATTAAGGTAATAATAGCTATGGGCTATTCAGATATATTTATGAATAATTGGTATAGCAATGGATTATTACCAATTAAGGTTAATAAGGATGTAATTGATTATTTATCTAACATAGATGATGAAATTACTATTGATTTAGAGAAACAATTAATTAAAACTAAAGAAAAAAATATAGAGTTTGATATATCTAAGGTTAATAAGGATAGATTATTAAGTGGTAAAGATTCAATAGATGAAACATTAGAATATGAATCTTTAATTAAAGAGTATGAAGGAGATATGGTATGAAGGGTGCAGAAATATTAATTCAAACACTTCTTGAACAAGGTGTTGATGTTGTATTTGGATATCCTGGTGGTGCAGTGTTAGAGATTTATGATGCATTGTATAAACATCAAGATCAAATAAAACATGTAATCACATGTCATGAACAAGGGGCGGCTCATGCGGCAGAAGGTTATGCGAAAAGTACAGGTAAGGTAGGTGTTGCGATTGCGACTAGTGGTCCAGGAGCTACTAACTTGGTTACTGGTATTGCGGATGCTTATTTGGATAGTGTTCCTACAGTGTTTATTACAGGTAATGTTTCTACTAACTTAATTGGTAAGGATAGTTTTCAAGAAACATATATTACTGGTGTTACTATGCCTATTACAAAACATAATTTTGTGGTTAGGGATGTTAATGAGTTAGCGGATATTGTTAGAGAAGCATTTAGAATAGCTAATGATGGTAGAAAAGGACCTGTTTTAATTGATATTCCTAAGGATATTACAATTAAAAAAGGTGATTATAAACCTGTGAAGATAGAAAAAGTAACACCTGAAAAATATGAGAATGATGAAGTTATTAATGAAGTTATTCAATTAATTAATAAGGCTAAAAGACCAGTAGTATATTGTGGTGGTGGTATTGTAGCTTCTGATGCTTCTGAGGTTCTTAGAACTTTAGTGGAAAAAGCAAATATCCCAGCAACATACACATTAATGGGTGCTGGTGTACTTGGTTATGAAGAAAAACTTAATTTGGGTATGGTTGGTATGCATGGTCATCAAAGTTCTAATAAAGCTATAGATAATTGTGATGTACTACTTGCATTAGGTGTTAGATTCGATGATAGAGTTGCGTCTAATGTAAAGAAGTTTGCAAAAAATGCAAAAATCGTTCATGTGGATATTGATGCTAGTGAAGTTAATAAGAATGTAATAGTTGATTATAGTTTAGTTGGTGATGCAAAAGATATTATTTCTCAAATAGTAAAGGATGTTGAACCAAACGATCGAACTGAGTGGATTAATCAAATTCAAGAGTGGAAAAATGATGACTATAAACCTACTGATGATGATTCTAAATTAAAACCTCACCAAATATTAAAGAGTATATCTGATGTTATTGGTGAAGATGGAATTATTGTTACTGATGTTGGTCAACATCAAATGTGGGCTGCTCAATACAATGGTAGAGTTAAGTCTAGACATTTTATTACTAGTGGAGGACTTGGTACTATGGGGTTTGGTTATGGTGCAGCTATTGGTTCTAAGGTAGCTAATCCTGATAAAACAGTGGTTCATATAACTGGTGATGGTTCATTCAATATGAATCTTAATGAAGTTATTACTTCTGTTAATCATGGTATTAAGATAATTACTGTTTTATTTAATAATCATGCATTGGGTATGGTTAGACAGTGGCAACATCATTTCTATGAGGATAGGTTTTCTCAAACAGATTTATTTAGAAAAACAGATTATTTGAAATTAGCTGAAGCATTTGGTGCTAAAGGTTACCATTGTGAAAACCTAAGTGAATTTAAGGAAGCGTTTGATAAAGCAATGAAGGATGATACTAGTGTAATTATTGAGTGTATTATCGATAGAGATGAACGTGTTCTTCCTTTGATTCCTGCAGGTGGAACGATAGAAGATATAATAATGGATTAGGGTGATTGATATGGAAAAAAGAGAAGTATTAAGTTTAATAGTTAAAAACTATTATGGTGTTCTAGCAAGAATCGTAACTCTTATTGGTAGAAGAGGATACAACATTGATACATTAACAGTTTCTGAAACTAATCATAAGAATATATCTAGGATTACTATTACTACTAAGGGTGATACAGCTAATATTGATCATATAATGGCTCAAATTCTTAAATTGGAAGAAGTTATTGATATATTTGTGTTAGATCCAGAAAAGTCAGTAATGAGAGAATTGTTATTGATGAAGATAAAAGCTGATGAAACTAATAGAGGTAAGATTAGAGATTTTGTGGATATTTATAGAGCTTCAATAGTTGATTTATCTCCTGGAAGTGTTGTAATACAACTTGCAGGAAAACCAAGTACTATTGATGGTTTTGTGAAGATGGCTGAGGAGTTTGAAATTGAAGAAATGTGTCGTACAGGCATTACTGCTTTGTCTAGATAAATAGGAGGATAAGACAATGATATTAAAATACTACGAAGAAGATTGCAATTTAGATTTACTTAAGGATAAGAAAATAGCTGTCATTGGTTATGGAAGCCAAGGTCATGCACACGCATTAAACTTACATGATAGTGGAATGAATGTTTGTGTTGGTTTAAGAAGTTCAAGTTCTAGTTGTGAAAAGGCTGAAAAAGCTGGTTTAAAGGTTATGAGCGTTAAGGATGCGGCTATGTGGGGAGATGTAGTTATGCTACTGGTACCGGATGAAACTATGGCTGATCTATATAGTGAGGAAGTTGAACCTTATTTAGAAGAAGGAAATGTATTATGTTTTGCTCATGGATTTAATATTCATTACAACTTAATTAATCCTCCAAAGAATGTTGATGTTATTATGATTGCTCCTAAGGGTCCTGGTCATACTGTTAGATCTCAATATGAAATGGGTAATGGAGTTCCTTCATTAATAGCTGTATATCAAGACTTTAGTGGTAATGCTAAGGATTATGCACTTGCTTGGGCATATGGAATAGGTGCTGCTAGAGCAGGTATTTTAGAGACAACTTTTAAAGAAGAAACTGAAACTGATTTGTTTGGTGAACAAGCTGTTTTGTGTGGTGGTGTAACTGAGTTAATGAAGGCTGGTTTTGAGACTTTAGTTGAAGCTGGTTATGAACCTGAGATGGCTTATTTTGAATGTGTTCATGAAATGAAGTTAATCATTGATTTAATTAATAGTGGTGGTTTTGAAATGATGAGATATTCTATTTCTAATACTGCTGAATATGGTGACTATAGTAGGGGTAAGAGAATTATTACTTCAGAAACTAAAAAAGAAATGAAGAAAGTTCTTGATGAAATTCAAGATGGTCAATTTGCGAGTGAGTTTGTACAAGAGTTTGGTGCAGGTAGAAAAACTAGATTCCTAGCTACTAGACGTAAAGAATCTGAACATTTATTAGCTCAAGTTGGAAAAGAATTAAGAGGTATGATGAGCTGGTTAAAGAATAAGTAAGGAAGGTAATTATGAAGTTAAAGAGTGATAAAGTTATTAGAGGTCCTGAAAGAGCTCCAAATAGAAGTTTGTTTTATGCATTAGGTTATACTACAGAAGAACTTAATAGACCTCTTGTTGGTGTTATTTCTGCTTATAGTGAAGTAGTTCCCGGGCATATGATGTTAGATAAGGTATCTGTTGCGGTTAAGACAGGTGTTTCAATGGCTGGAGGGACTCCAATTCTCGTGCCTTCTATTGGTGTTTGTGATGGTATCGCAATGGGGCATGTTGGTATGAAGTATTCTCTTCCTAGTAGAGAACTTATTGCGGATAGTGTTGAGACTATGGCTTTGGCTCATGGTTTTGATGCATTAGTATTGGTTCCTAACTGTGATAAGATTGTGCCTGGTATGATTATGGGAGCTTTAAGAGTGAATATTCCCACTATTTTAGTTAGTGGTGGACCTATGCTTGCAGGACATATGGATGAAAATAGTTTAACTTTATCTACTATGTTTGAAGGTGTTGGTGCTTTCAAAGCTAATTTAATAAATGAAAAACAACTTGAAGAAATGGAAAAGAGTGTTTGTCCAAGTTGTGGTAGTTGTGCTGGTATGTATACTGCAAATAGTATGAATTGTTTGAGTGAGGCTATTGGTTTAGCTTTACCTGGTAATGGTAGTATACCTGCAGTTTATTCTGCTAGATTACAACTTGCGAAAACTGCGGGTATGAAGGTTATGGATCTGTTAAGAAATGATATTACTATTAGGGATATCATTAATGAAAAGTCTGTGGCTAATGCGATTGCGTGTGATATGGCTTTGGGTTGTTCATCAAATAGTGTTCTTCATTTAATGGCAATTGCAAATGAAGCTGAAGTTGAATTAGATTTAACTAAGTTTAATGAAGTTAGTGAGAAGGTTCCTAATTTATGTCACTTAGCTCCAGCTGGTCCACATCATATGGAAGAGTTATATCATGCTGGTGGTGTAAGTGCAGTTTTAAAACAACTTATGGATGCGGATTTATTAAATAAAGATTGTATTACTAGTACAGGAGATACTTTGGAAGTTAATTTAAAGGACTCATACATTAAAAATAAGAGTGTAATTAGAAGTGTTGATAATCCTTATAGTAGTACTGGTGGAATTGCAATATTATTTGGCAATATCGCAAAGAATGGTTGTGTAGTAAAAAGAAGTGCTGTTGATAAGTCTATGTTAAAACATCAAGGTAAGGCAAAGGTGTTTAACTGTGAAGAAGACGCAATAGATGCAATATATAAAGGTAACATAGTTCCTGGTGATGTAGTAGTTATCTTATATGAAGGTCCTAAAGGTGGACCAGGTATGAGAGAAATGTTAAATCCAACTAGTGCACTTGCTGGTATGAAGCTTGATAAAAGTGTTGCTTTAATTACTGATGGTAGATTTAGTGGTGCTTCTCGTGGTGCTTCTATTGGCCATGTGTCTCCTGAAGCTGCGGTTGGTGGAGAAGTTGGGTTAATTAAAGATGGTGATACTATCAGTATCGATATACCTAACTATAGTATTAACTTGTTAGTTTCTGATGAAGAATTAGAAATAAGAAGGAAAGAAGTAGTTATTAAGGAAAATAAATTTAAAGGTTATTTAAATAGATATCAAAAATTAGTTCAGGGTGCTGATAAAGGTGCGATTTTAAAGTAGGAGATAGTATGTTAAGTTTAGATAAGATGTATCATGCATCATATGTATTAAAAAATGCAGTTAGTAAGACAGAGATGATAAATGCCTTAAGTATTATTGGTGATGGTAATTTATATCTTAAGTGTGAAAACCTACAAAAGACTGGTTCTTTTAAGGTTAGAGGTTCTTATTACAAGATTAGTCAATTAAAGGCTGAAGATTGTGTTAATGGTATAGTGGCTTGTTCTGCGGGTAATCATGCACAAGGTGTAGCTTTAGCCGCAAAGAAGAATAATATTAAGGCAACTATATTTCTTCCTGATGGAGCTCCTATTAGTAAGGTAGAGGCTACTAAGAGTTATGGTGCTGAGGTTAAATTAATAGGTGAATCTTATACTGAGTCTTATGAAGCTGCTTTAAAATATTGTGAAGAAGTGGGTGCTACATTTATTCATCCATTTGATGATGATGATGTTATATCTGGTCAAGGTACTATAGGTTTAGAGATTCTTGATCAATTATCTGAAGTTGATATTATCGTTGTGCCTATTGGTGGTGGTGGTTTAATTAGTGGTATTGCATATGTAATAAAACAATTAAAACCAGAATGTAAGGTTATTGGTGTTCAAGCTGAAAGAGCTGCATCAATGTATTGTTCTATAAAGAATGGACATCTTACAAAGAGTGATGTTGTTAGTACATTTGCGGATGGTGTTGCTGTTAAGATGCCTGGAGAGTTAACATATGATTATATTTCTAAGTATGTGGATGATATAGTAACTGTTAGTGAAGATGAAATTGCGACAGCTGTATTGATGCTTATGGAAAAACAAAAACTTGTTTGTGAAGGTGCTGGTGCACTTAGTGTTGCGGCAGTTATTAGTAATAAAATTGATATTACAGATAAGAACACTTGTTGTGTTTTATCTGGTGGTAATATTGATGTTAATATCTTGAGTAGAGTTATTAATAGAGGTTTACTAAGCAGTGGAAGAACTAGTGATTTGTATATTTCTTTAACTGATAAACCTGGTCAATTAGAAGGTGTTTCCAGTATTATAGCTAGAAATGGTGGAAATGTTGTGGGTGTATTCTATGATCAAGGTGAAGAGAATAGTGATATTAATAGCTGTGTATTAAAGATAAAGATGGAAACAAGAAACTTTTCTCAAATACAAGATATTAAAGATGATTTGAATAATAATGGTTTTTGTATATTAAATAAAATACATGATTAGATGTGAATTTAATTCACATCTTTTTATATTGTTTGAATAGATATAGTATTTACTTTATATTTAAATTAGAGGGAGTACTTATGAAAATATTAGTAATTGGTGGTACGGGTACAATTTCTTCTCCTATCACAAAAAGGTTGGCTTTTAGTAGTAATGTAGAACTTTATGTTTTAAATAGGGGTAAGAAATCTAAAGAAAAAATTGAAAATGTAAATTATTTAATTGGTGATATAAAAGACTTTGAAGGTGTTAATACGTTATTGAATGATTATTATTTTGATGTAGTAATTAATTTTTTAGTAATGGATGAAAATGATGCAAGAATTAATTACGAGTTATTTAAAGATAAAACAAAGCAATTTATTTATATAAGTACTGTTTGTGTTTTAAATGGTCCTAGTGCTTGTGTTTTAAATGAAGAAAGTCTAGTTGGTAATTGTTATTCTATGTATGGAATTAATAAGGCAAATGCTGAAAAATATTT
This sequence comes from uncultured Erysipelotrichaceae bacterium, assembly GCA_964418835.1. Classification (GTDB taxonomy): domain Bacteria; phylum Bacillota_I; class Bacilli_A; order Erysipelotrichales; family Erysipelotrichaceae; genus UBA9076. Next base: position 29,261 of record CAYQNJ010000014.1, on the reverse strand, counting down.
CCTAGAAAGGTATAAAGAAGGGTTTAATGTGGTTATAGTTAGACCTACTCAAACTTATTCTGATGGAAGAATTCCATTAAGTGTTAAGGGTAATAATTATTGGGGTGTTGTTTCTAGAATGATAAAAGGTAAACAAGTTATAGTTCATGGTGATGGCCAATCGGTTTGGTCATCTACTCATGCGGATGATTTTATGAAAGGTTTTATTTCTTTGGTAGGGAATGAAAAAGCAAATGGAGAAATATTTCAAATCATGAATGATGAAGTATATACATGGGATGAGTTATATATGACTTTAGCTGCTTTACTTTCCGTGGATTATAAGCCTGTTTATATTTCTACTGATATTTTAGTTCATAGTAAGAAATATGATTTTATTACATCTATTCAAGGTGATAAAAGATGGTCAAAGATGTTTGATGTTAGCAAAATAAAAAATATTTCTAAGGATTTTGAGTGCGAGATTAACTTAGAAAAGGGTTTAAGGATGTTTTTAGATTATATGGATAATCATCCTGAAGAGAAGGTTGAAGATGAAGAATTTGATAAGTGGTGTGATGAAACCATAGAATTATATGAGAAGTATTACTCACTTATTAAAAGTGAAATAAAATAGTTTATTTCATTAAGAATAATTAAGAGAAATACATATTTCACTATGTTATAATTATCAATAGAATTTAGGAGGAACTAAATGAATTTAATAGAAGGTGCTTTACCGTTCTTTACAATACCTTTAATTATTTCTTTTTTTGCTGTTCCTTTGTGTAAACAGATTGGTTTTAAGTTAGGTATTTATGCTCAAGAGAATAATAGAACAGTACATCATGGTAGAATTGTTAGAATTGGTGGGATGGCTATATATCTTGCGTTTATTATAAGTATGGCTATTTTTATGAAGGCTGACAAAACTATTAATGGAATATTACTTGGTGGTTTTGTGGTTTTCATTGGTGGTCTTTTAGATGATATTTATGATATTAAACCCTTGCATAAACTTTTATTCCAAATAGTTGGGGCAATTATAGCTTTAACATTTGGAAATACTTTATTGATGAATATTTATTTACCTTTTGGAATTACTATTAGTAATCCAATTATTACCTATGGAATTTCTTTTTTATGGATTGTAGGTATTACTAATGCAATAAATTTAATTGATGGTTTGGATGGTTTATCTAGTGGTATTTCTTTGATTGTTACTATTACAATTGGTTTGTTGGGTTTCTTTATGGGTAGAAGAGATATTAGTGTTATCGCATTAATATTATCTGGAAGTATATTAGGATTTTTACCTTACAACTTCCATCCAGCTTCAATATTTATGGGTGATTGTGGTGCTTTATTTTTAGGTTTTACAATCGCATGTATGAGCTTGTTAGGATTTAAAACAACTGCGATTATTACTTTAGGATTTCCTATATTAATTTTATTTATTCCTATTTCAGACACCTTGATTGCGATAGTTAGAAGAAAGCTTAGTAATAGGAAGATATCAGAAGCGGATAGAGGTCATTTACATCATGTATTAATGTATAAACTTAATTTGGGACATAGAAATACGGTTATAGTTTTATATATAGTCGCTTCATTATTTGGTTGTGCTGCTGTGTTAAGTTATTTTAATAAAACATATGGATTTATTATGATTATGATCTTATTGATTGTGGCAGAGTTGTTTGTGGAAGTTACTGGAATGATAAATCCAAAATTTCATCCAGTTATAGGTTTATCAAGAAGATTGTTTGGATGGCCTAAAAAGAAAGAAGTTATTGATGAAAAATAGTAAAACAAAAATATATTTATCAATTATAGTTGTATTAATGATATCTATATTTATGTCTATGATTTATTTGATGAGTGATTATAAAATACCAAAAGGTGTAGATTTAGGTAAAGGAAGAAAAGCTGAAGTTATAGTACGACAGATTGAAATGAAAAGACCAGCTTTTAAAATAAATAAAGATAATAATGTCGTAAAAATAATTAAAGATGATAAAGAACTAGTAATTGATAGTTCTATTTTTAGTGATGATGAGAAAAGAAGAATAATAAAAAATGTTTTGTATAATGTCGAAAATGAGAATATTTATTTATATAATAGTGAACAGTTTAAAAATGATGTAAATGATTTTAATAGTTTCTTTAATAATTATGATATAGATAATGATTTAATATATTTAAATCATTATGGTGAATATAATGTAAGTTATAGTTTATCTTATAAGAAATCATCTATATTAATGAAATTTATCCATGATAATAAAGATGTAAAGGTGGGAAGAATTGATATTCCTATAAAGAATATAGTAGTTGATAGTAATAAACCTATGGTAGCTTTTACTTTTGATGATGGACCTTCTATTAATACCATTGAAATAGTAAATAAATTAAAGGAGTATAACTCTTCTGCGACATTTTTTATGTTGGGGAACAGAATAGATGGTAAATCAGAAATACTTACTACTATCATTGAAAGTGGTAGTGAAATTGGTGGACATTCTTGGGACCATACATCATTAATTGATTTAAGTGATGAGGATTTATATATTCAATTTAACTGGGTCAAAGATGTGGTTAAAAGGAATACAGATGATTATGAAATAAAACTGTTTAGACCTCCATATGGATCATTTAATGATAATGTAAAAAGTAAATCACCATATCCATTAATAATGTGGAGTTATGATACATTAGATTGGAAAACAAGAAAAGCAAAGAAAACTATTAGTAATGTATTAAATAATTTAGAAGATGGAGATATTATTTTAATGCATGATATCCATGAAGAAACAAAAGAGGCTGTTTTAGAATTAATACCACAAATTATTGATAGGGGATTTCAAATTGTAAGTGTATCTCAAATGTTTGAATTTAAAGGAATACAACTATATCCAGGAGAAGTCTATTATAGTGCTAAATAAGTGAAAAATCATCATTTCTTAACAAGCTGTTGAATTACATTTAATGAAAAATTAACTTAAGTTTAATAAAATGTAATTAACAGGAGGTAAGATGATGATTTTTATTCTATTAATATTTTACTTTATTTATATTCATCCTTTAATTTTACATTACAATATCAACGGTGTATTTAATGATAGTTATGTATATACAATGAATTTTAACAAATCCGATACTGAAATAATGATTTATATATTCTTAGCTGTAATACTTTGGCTTTATTTTAATTTTGATATTATCAATAAGTATATTCTAAGTGTTATTAAAAAGTCTAAGGTAATGAAGAATGTATTAAAAGAAGGAAAGAATATAGATGCTTTGATATTAAACAGTTATAAAGTTCCTAGTTCGTCAAAGTATCAAACGGTTCGCATGGATTTAGAATTTAAGAATTTAAATGGCGAAGATGTAATAATGAATAAATATTCAGTTATAGATAGTAAACCTGAATTAAATAGATTTAAAGAGGGGAATATAGTGCCCTTAAAGACTAAAAAAGTTGGTTATGATTATATGTTGTTGCCAAAAGATGTTCAGATTAGTTTTAATCCAACTGGATTAATTCTCCCTATTCTTGTAGTTGTATTTAATATTATATTTATTATTGGTTTATTATATGTTGGGAATAAGTATGAGAGTTTAGGTAACGGTATGAAATACCTAAGTATTTTACATCCTTTAATAACAGTACCAGGAATATATGTACTATTTAACCTGTTACTAGGAAAGTTTAGTAAGCATTTTAATGCTAAGGATGAATTTGTTGTGGATAGATTATTTATAGTTGGTAATAAGACTACTGCAGAACTATTAGAAACAAATCCTACTGGTACATTGATTAATGATAATCCAGAGTATAATTTGCTATTAAGATTTAAAGATCATAAAAATAATGAACACATATATTCAAATAAGAAATTAATCCTTTTACAAGATTTAAATAAACTTGCTCAAACTCACGTAGATATTTTATATGATATTGATGATCCAAAACAATTATTAATACTAGATTTATAGGAATTTAAAACAACCTTCTAATACATGATTAGGAGGTTGTTTATGAATTACAATGATATACAAGATATTATAGAGAATTGTCCCGATCTACCATTATTTGAAAATAATAATGATTTAAGAAAAGAGTATTCTAGGGAATGGCAAAAGTACTTGAAACATAAAAGAAATGTTTATACTCATATTGATGATAAATCAATAGACGCAAACATGGTAAGTGAAGCTAATTGGATATTAAGAAATAAGTATATGTCCTGTGAATCATTTGGGGTTAATGCAAGGACTGGAGATATCTGTTTTATTGATTTTGGTCAAGCATATGTAAATGAGATAGGGTACCAACACTTTGGTTTGATTATGACTTTTTGTAAAAACAAAGCTTTGGTTATTCCAATGACTAGTAATAGCATTCAATACCATAAAGCTTTAGATGAAGAAAATCCTGATGGTAAAGTTCATTTATTAAGGATTGGTTTAATACCAGGTTTAAATAAGCCATCAGTACTTTTTATGAATGATATGAAATTCATAAATAGTTCTAGGATAATTGATGTAAAAGCTCATTTAGATGTAAAATCTTCATTGTTTAGATTAATCCAACAAAGAATGTTAAAAATAATGTTTGATAATGCAAAATAAATCTTGCATAATAAATAATTTAATAATATAATTTAATTAAAGTTAGCAATTGCTAACTAGTACAATATATGTAATATTCCTATTTAATTCACTTTCCCTGTTGTATATATTGCATATGTTTACAAATGATAGATTCTTTAATTCCATTGTTAGAGAGGTCTATCCTCCTAACTAGATCAACTTTATAAGTTGGTCTTTTTAATTTTATTTATAGTTTTATTCATTTTATAAATACCATTTCCAAATAGAAGTGTAATTATGCCAAGAAGTATTACAGTTATTATACTTACTTCAGTAAGACCACCATTAATCACATCATTAATTCTCATTATTAAAAACATTCCTTCAAGTATAAAGAAAAATATAAACAAGTTCTTTATTCTATTTAAGTGATTGATTTTAGATTCAGCATCATTGAATATTTCAAAAGGTTTACCATCATTTAATTTTTTATAGTAAGCCCAATTATTTACTACTTTAATTATTTCTATTCCTGTTTCTTGTAAGAATTCAAAGTAATCCTCTTTATTATTATCTAAGTATTCAATTTCATATTGGTATTTATTTGGTTCATCTTTTTCAAATTCAAAAGATATTAAACCAGGATTTACTAAATGCCATCCTTGCGCAGACATTTCATTCAACCATTTAATTTCTTTCTCGTAATCCCACGAAAAAATTATTTTATATACTTTCTTTTTCATTATGAATTCTCCTTAAGTACTATTTTTCCACTTGTAAGTAGTTCTTGAAGTCTAAATATTTCTTGTTTTACAACCTCTATTCCTAATTCAGTAATTTGATATTCCTTTTTTCTGCTTCCTTCTACCACAGCTAGTGCAATTATCCAATTTTTTTCTATCAATGAATTTAAAGCTCCATATAATGTCCCTGCGGCTAGTCTAACTCTTCCATCACTCATAGACTCAACATTTTGCATTATTCCATACCCATGTAAAGGCTTAAATAGTGATAAAAGAATATAGTAGTAAGCTTCAGTAAGAATAATATTTTCCATATACTCACCTCTTATATCTATTAACGATATAACGTATACCGATATAAATATAATATATCGATATACGATATAAATGTCAATAAAAAAATAACCCGAAGGTTATTATGATAGAGGATCATAGTATTGATTGTTAAAGTCTATGATTGTATTTATTTGTTGTTGCTGCATCATTAATACAATGATATCTAGTTGAAATATGCATAAAACAACATAAAGTATTAAGTTATCATTAATTTGTAAACCATATTTATCTTCTAATAGATTTATCTGTTTTCCGTTTCTATAATATAAATAATAACCATATAAACCTAGTGTAAATATTATTAGAAGAATATCATAAACAGGCATATTATCATTACCTAATTCCTCGCTTAATTCTTGATCAATTTTATATAACCAATATATGTAATATATACCAAATGTCACAAAACAAAGTATTAAAGATATAGAAATATTTCTTTTAACTAACATAGTATTTCTCCTTGTGGCTTTAGTATAACATAGATATTTTTTCATATTAATTTGTGACTAAATCTTAAGGTAATAGTAAAGTTATCTAAATATTATGAAGGAAATTAAAGTTATTAAAGTATTAAATATCTTTTTTAGTGTAATATTATACATATGGAATTATTAGATAAAAATAAAAGATATCTTATTGCAGTATCAGGTGGTCCAGATTCAATGGCTCTACTTCATATGTGTTTATTACAAGGTTTAAATATTGGTGTAGCACATGTAAATTATAGAAAAAGAGATAGTGCATTTAAAGAAATGGAATATGTAGAAAATTTTTGTAAAAAACATAAAGTACCTTTTTATTGTTTGAATAAAGAGTATAAATATCAAGGTAATTTTCAAAGTTTTGCAAGAGAGTATAGATACGATTTTTTTGTGGAATTATCTAAAGAATATAACTATGATTGTATTTTAATTGGACATAATCAAGATGATGTTTTAGAGACATATTTAATGCAAAAGAATAAAAATATTGAAGGAAATGTATTTGGTATTTCTAAAAAAACTTATTATAAGGGTATGGAAGTTTATAGACCTTTGTCAAGTTATACAAAACAGGAATTAGTAGATTATTGCATAAATAATAAAGTTTCTTATTTTATAGATGAATCTAATTTAAGTGATGATTACACTAGAAATAAGATTAGGCATAGTAAGATAGAGAAACTTACAAAAGAAGAAAGAAATGAATTATTAGAAGAAATAGAAAATAAGAATAAAATTAAATTAGAATTACAAAAAAAAGTAGAAGAATATACTAATACAAATAAGATTGAATTAAGTTTATTTAATAATTTTAATAAGGAAGAAAAACTTGCTTTCCTTAGATTATGGTTTAATAAGTTTATTGATAAAAAATCATATTCAAAAAAATTTCTATTAGAAATTATTAAAGCATTAAAAAGTGATAATAATTTTGAAATGACTATAAGTAATAGTAAACTAATAAAAAGTTATCAAGTGTATGAAGTTGTGGGAAATAATGAAATTTATTACAGTTTTGATATAATATCTAACAGGGCTTTCAAAACAGATTACTTTGAAATATCTAATATTGGTAAAACTATAGAGGGTATAAGTGTAAAAGAAGATGAGTGGCCTCTTACTATTAGAAACTACCAAGAAGGTGATAGTATAAAACTTAGACTTGGTACAAAGAAGGTAAATAGATGGTTTATAGATAGAAAAATACCGTTGAATGATAGAAAATTATGGCCAATTGTATTAAATAACAAAAATGAGGTTATTATGGTACCTGGAATTGGCTGTAATATTAGTCATTACACTATAAAGCCAAACATTTTTGTGATAAAATAGTTATTGTTTACGGAGGAATATCATGCATCCATTAATTAAAAAGGTATTAGTTTCGCAAGAGGAAATAATTTCTAGATCTAAGGAATTAGGAGAAGAAATTAAAAAAGATTATGAAGGTGAAGCACCATTATTAGTTGCTTTATTAAGAGGTTCTGTACCATTTTTATCAGAACTTATTAAACATATTGATTTAGATATTCAGTATGATTTTATGGATGTATCAAGTTATGAAGGAACCGAATCAGTTGGTGATATAAGAATATTAAAAGACTTAGACACATCAATTAAAGGTTTAAACATATTATTGGTTGAAGATATTGTGGATACTGGACAAACTATTCAAACAGTTAAACAAATGCTAATGAATAAAGGCGCTAAGAGTGTAAAGATAGTTACTTTATTAGATAAACCTTCTAGGAGAAGAGTAGATATTAAAGCAGATTATATTGGATTTGAAATAGAAAATGAATTTGTTGTTGGATTTGGTTTGGATTTTGATCAATTATATAGAAATCTTCCTTATGTAGGTGTACTTAAGGATGAATGTTATAAATAGTTTAGGAGCGAAAAATGCAAAAAAATAGGTTAGTTAATTATATACCTTACATGATTGTAGCTATATTCTTGTTTGCTTTGTTTAATATTAATGGACAAAGTACTGCAAAGAGTATGACATATGGGGAATTAATTAAAACAATTGAAGAAGAAAAAATTGAAGAATCAATAGTTACTGTTGGTTCTAATGTTGTTGAAGTTAAAGGTACTTATAAGAATGCTGAAGGTAATACTTTAGTATTTACTTCTAAAATACCTGCGACTGAAGAACAAATCGATAACATTATTGTTAAGCTTGAAGAAAGCAAACTTAATGTTGTTGATGCTAATGCACAAAACATTTGGTTAGACTTGCTTGGTTCAATATTACCATTCTTAATTATTAGTGGATTCTTAATGTACATGTTTAATAAGATGGGTAATTCAGGTTCTAATGCAAAAGCTTTTGAGTTTTCAAAGTCTCGTGCAAGACTAGAAGGTAATATTAAAGTTAAGTTTAGTGATGTTGCTGGTGCTGATGAAGAAAAAGAAGAAATGGCAGAAATTATTGAGTACTTAAAGTATCCAAAGAAATTTGCAAAAATGGGTGCTAGAATTCCTAAAGGTATCTTATTAGTAGGTCCTCCAGGAACTGGTAAAACATTACTTGCAAAGGCTGTAGCAGGAGAGGCAGATGTTCCTTTCTATAGTATTTCTGGTTCAGATTTTGTGGAAATGTTTGTTGGTGTTGGTGCTAGTAGAGTTAGAGATATGTTTAAAAAAGCTCAACAAACTTCACCTTGTATGATTTTTATTGATGAAATTGATGCTGTTGGTAGACAACGTGGTGCTGGTTTTGGTGGTGGACATGATGAGCGTGAACAAACATTAAACCAATTACTTGTTGAGATGGATGGTATTCAAGACAATACTGGTGTTGTAATTATTGCTGCAACAAATAGACCAGATGTTTTAGACCCTGCTTTATTAAGACCAGGTAGATTTGATAGACAAATTACAGTTTCTTTACCTGATAGAAGAGGTAGAAAAGAAATATTACAAGTTCATGCTAGAAATAAAAAACTTGCACCAGAACTTGACTTAGATGCTCTTGCAAAAAGAACACCAGGATTCTCTGGGGCTGACTTGGAAAATGTTTTAAATGAAGCAGCAATTCTTGCGGTTAGAGAAAAGAGTGATGTAATTCATATGTCACAACTTGATGAAGCAATCGATAGAGTTATGATGGGACCTGCTAAGAAATCTAGAACCTATGATGAAAAGACTAAGAAATTAGTTGCTTATCATGAATCTGGACATGCGATTATTGGGTTATTCTTAGAAGATTCTAGTATAGTTCAAAAAGTTACAATAATTCCTAGAGGTCAAGCAGGTGGATATAACTTGATGACACCTAAGGATGAAAAAATACTTAATACAAAAAAAGATTTAGAAGCGGCTATTACAGGTTTATTGGGTGGTAGAACAGCTGAAGAAATATTCTTTGATGATATTAGTACTGGTGCAGTAAATGATATTGAGCGAGCTACTAATATTGCTAGAGATATGGTTACTTTATATGGTATGAGTGATTTAGGTCCAATTAAGTATGATGGTGGTAATCAAAATGTATTCTTAGGAAGAGATTATAATTCACCAAGTAATGTTTCTGGACAAATAGCATTTGAGATAGATCAAGAAGTTAGAAAAATTATTGAAGAATCTCATAATAATGCTAGAAAAATTATTGAAGAACACAAAGATGAACTTGTATTACTAGCGAATGCATTAATTGAATTTGAAACATTAACTGCAGAACAAATTGCTAGATTAATAAAAGGTGAGTCAATCGAAGATGATTTCAAAATAACTAAAAATAATGTTTCAGAAGAAGAAACAAAAGCATAAAATACAAAAAGAGCTTAAAAATTAAATAAAGCTCTTTTTTTTATTAAAAACATTTGTTAAAATTTTACTTTTTAAAAAAGAACTGTTATCATTAAATGGTAACTGGGTAATATAAAAATGATAATGAAAAAAATATTTGTAGTATTGTTTGCGTTGTTTTTATTTTTTGCTCAAATGAATATTAATCCAATTAATATTATAGCTGAAGAAAATCAACCAGAAAATACAACTGATGTTTTAACAACGTCAGAAATCACAGATGAAAAAGAAGGTATTGAGTCTGTAGAAGAAACAGAAAAAACTGATATTCAAGTAGAAGAACCAAAAGAATCTACACAGGATACAACAAATGAATCTGTTGGTGAGATACAAAATACAGACAAAGAAGAAGTTGATTTAAACTTGGCTGAAGAAACAACATCTTCTGAAGAGACAAAAGAAGAGGTTGTAGATGAAAATATTCAACCAAGTGTTGATGAAACTGTAAATGATGTGGGAGGTTTAGAAACTACTGAAACCACAGATGAATCAGTAGAAGAAACTGTAGAAGAGACTGTTATGCCTCTACCGCTTTTTGCGCCTGCATTAATGATGAGAGCTCCTGTTGTAGAGACAAAAGAAGTTAAAATCACTGCGTTATTTATAGGACCAAATGCAGTAAATGCGACAGAGCATAATGCTAGAGTGCTTGTTTTTGGTGGTGAAGAGGATAATATATGAAGAACTTAATCACGATAATTCAGAAGTAATTAAGATAGATGAAGGTGAATACCATTATGTTTTATTAGTAAAAACACTTAACTTACCTAAATTTGATGCAAATGGTGAGGAAATTGAATACTTTGCTCAAGACGGTTCTGTAAATCCAACAGATATTCAATCTGGTGGAATAGTTTATTCGACTGACACTGGTGGAGCAAATCAACAAGGCTATTCAATTCATGCTAGATATGTAGAAAGAAATGACCCAAATGTAAAAGTAGTATTTGATGGTTTAGAGCCTCAAGATATTACTATGACACTAACTCGAACTGGAAATTACTACAATCCAACAAGTACAGGAAGTTCTAATATATCTACTAGTACCGACTTAAAATGGACACCAACTAGTTACACACAAGAAGGAACTACAAAGGTAAATAGTTATGATTTATATACAGAATTGTATTACAAAGGAAATGATATACCTGTCACTAGTTTAGAATATCCTTCAGTAAATTCAACACAACAATATAAATCATTTAACACATTCACTTTAGATTCTAGTGATGTTCCAAATGCAAAAAAAGTAATTACTGGTTCTGTTGAAGAAGGATGGATAATTACATATACAAGTACAATTGTAAATCCTAATCCAACACCTGCACCAACACCAACATCAACACCAAAAGTTTCACCTAATCCAGGAAGAACATGTCAAGATGATGGTTATCCAGCAGGATACACATGGGATGATGCAAAACAAGCATGTGTTCTTACAAGTCCAACAAGTTTATACAAAGTACCTAACACAGGTGCTACTGGATCTATGATTCCATTATTAGGACTAGGAATAACATCTGCTTTAGGATTAATTTTATTAAATAAAAAAAGAAAATAGTTAATTAGGATACCAAAAAAGGTATCCTTTTTTTATGCAAATATATTGATATATTAGAATATAGTAATATACTAATATATAAAGGAACTATGGAAAATAAAGAACTAATTGTTTCTAAAGCAGAACTACTTAAAAGTATCTCTAATCCAGTACGACTGTGTATTATAAAAAAGTTATGTGAGAATGAATCATGTAATGTTTCTTACTTTACAAATTGTATGGATGCGAGTCAATCTTTAATTAGTCAAAATTTAGGAAAACTAAAGGATGTTGGTATTTTAGGGAATTTTAAAGAAGGACAAACAGTAAATTACTATATTAAAAATGATGAAATAAAAAAAATAATTGAAGTATTATTTGAGGAGAATGATGATGAGTAAAAAAATTATTGTAGTTGGTGGAGTTGCTGGTGGTGCTACCGCTGTCGCAAGACTTAGAAGATTAAATGAAGAAGCACAAATAATTCTATTTGAAAAAGGTGAATATGTTTCTTTCGCAAACTGTGGATTACCTTACTATATTGGTGGAGTAATTAAAAACAGAGATTCTTTATTTGTATCTGATATTAAATCAATCGAATCTAAATATAAGATTGATATTAGAAACTTTTCTGAAGTTATAAAAATTGATAAAGAAAATAAAAATGTTTTAGTAAGACAAAAAGATGGTAAGGAATATAGTGAAAGTTATGACACTTTATTATTATCTACTGGTTCAACACCATTTGTACCTAATATGGAAGGTAAAGATAATGATAATGTATTTACTTTATGGAATATTTCAGACACAGATAGAATTTATAATTATATAAAAGAAAACAATCCTAAAAAAGCTGTAGTAGCTGGAGGAGGGTTTATTGGTTTAGAGATGGCTGAAAACCTTCATGAAAGAGGTATTGAAGTTACTTTAGTAGAATTTGCGAATCAAGTAATGCCACCATTAGATAAAGATATGGCAAAACTTGTTGAAAACCATATTGAACATAAAGGTCTTAACTTAATGTTAGGTGTTGGAGTAGATAAGATAATTGATAATGGTAAAACAGTTGTTTTAACTGATGGAAGAAGTGTAAGTACAGACATGACATTGCTATCTATAGGTGTTAGACCAAATACAGGATTTGTAAAAGAATCAGGTATTGAAGTTAACCAAAGAGGTGGTGTTATCGTTGATGAGTACATGAGAACTAGTGATCCTAATATATATGCTATTGGTGATATGATTGAAGTCACAAACAAGGTTTCTAACTTGAAAACTATGATACCTTTAGCTGGTCCAGCAAACAAACAAGGTAGAGCAGTTGCTGCTAATATACTAGGGTTAAAAGAAGAAAAATATGAAGGAAGTATTGGTACTAGCGTAGCTAAAGTATTTGATTTGACTGTTGCTAATACTGGAGAAAATGAAAAATCACTTCAAGCTAGGGGTCTTGTTTATAACAAGGATTATGCTTATGCACTAATACATCCAGTTTCTCATGCTGGATATTATCCGGGTTCTACACCACTAACATTAAAACTATTATTTTCATTAGAAGATGCTAAGGTATTTGGAGGACAAATTGTAGGATATGATGGAGTAGATAAGAGAATAGATACAATAGCTTCTACAATACATTTTAAAGGAACTATTTATGATCTAACTAGACTAGAGTTATCATATGCCCCTCCTTATTCAAGTGCTAAAGATCCAGTAAATATGGCTGGATATATGGCTAGTGATATTATTGAAAAGCTAACTGATGTTATTTCATATAAAGATTATGTTGAAAACAAGAATGATTATGTGTTAATTGATGTTAGAGAAAAAATAGAAAATGATAATGGAAGAATAGAAGGTTCAATAAATATACCTCTTACTATATTTAGAGATGAATATTCTAAGTTAGATAAATCTAAGAAATATGTAATTCACTGTGCTGTTGGTATTAGAGGATATATTGCTGAAAGAATATTAAAACAAGATGGTTATGATGCTAGAAACTTACTTGGTGGTTATAGAACTTATCAAGACATGACTTATGATAAAGAGAAAGATGTAGTTGAAGTACATGTAGACCAAGACAAACTTCCCAGTAACAGCACAAATGAAATAGATTTAGATGTTTGTGGTTTAAGTTGTCCAGGCCCAATTGTAAGTGTTTCAAAGAGTATGAGTGATTTAAACCCTGGAGATGTTGTTAGTGTAAAAGCAACTGATCCTGGTTTTATTAGAGATATTGAAAGTTGGTGTAATAACACTGGTAATATTTTAATTTCAAAAGAAGATAGTAAAGGTGTTTATAAGGCAGTAATAAAGAAAGGTGAAGTTTTAAGTATTAAACCTAGTAAAGACGTTGTAAAAGAAAAAACCATGATAGTATTCGATGGTGATTTAGATAAAGCAATTGCCTCATTTATTATCGCTAATGGTGCTGTGGCTATGGGTAATAAGGTAAACATGTTCTTTACTTTTTGGGGATTAAGTATTTTAAGAAAATCAAACCCACCAACTGTTAAGAAAGATTTAATAAGTAAAATGTTTGGAATAATGTTGCCAAAGGGTTCTAATAAACTATCCTTATCAAAGATGAACTTTGGTGGAATGGGTTCTAAAATGATGAGGGGTGTTATGAAGAATAAGGGTATCTCATCATTAGAAGAATTAATTATAGAAGCTCAAGAATCTGGAGTTAAGATGGTCGCATGCCAGATGTCAATGGATGTTATGGGTATTACAAAAGAAGAGTTAATTGATGGTGTTGAAATAGGTGGAGTTGCGACTATGTTGAATGATAGTGACAATTCAGATATGAATTTATTTATTTAAAAATATTATTGATATATAATTAGGTTGTAAAGTGTTCTAATGACAAAGCTTTCCTAAGTCAAAAGTCGCAAGATTGTACAAGCCTCATGTATTTCTTGCATGAGGTTTTATTTTGGAGAAAGAATGAAAACAATTGTTGATAAACTATATAATACTCATAACCTTAGTAAAGAGGATTTAAAAACATTATTAAGTAATTTTAAAGATGTAAAAGAATACCTTTTTGAAAAATCGATAGAAGTAAGAAAAAGAGTTTATGGTAATAAGGTTTATATAAGAGGTTTAATAGAAATTTCAAACTATTGCAAGAATGATTGTTTTTACTGTGGTATTAGAAATAGTAATAAGAATGTAAGTAGATATAGATTATCAAAAGAAGAAATATATGAATGTGCTAAAGAAGGTTATGATATAGGGTTTAGAACATTTGTTTTACAAGGAGGAGAAGATCCTTACTTTAATGATGAATTATTAGTAGAAATAATTAGTATTTTAAGAAGAACATATCCTGATTGTGCAATTACTATTTCTCTTGGGGAAAGAAGCAAAGAAAGTTATACGAAGATTTATAATGCTGGTGCTAATAGATATTTGTTAAGACATGAATCTATTAATAATGAACATTATAGTAAACTACACCCAAAAGAATTAACTATTAAAAATAGAAAAAGATGTTTATATGATTTAAAGGAAATTGGTTTTCAAACAGGTGCAGGAATAATGATTGGCTCTCCATTTCAAAGTATTGATAATATTGTAGAGGATTTATTATTTTTAAAAGAGTTTAATCCAGAAATGGTTGGTATAGGACCATTTATCTCTCATCATGATACACCTTTTAAAGATGAGCCTTCAGGTGATGTTGAATTAACTTTAGTTGTATTGGCTATCGTTAGATTATTACTGCCAAGTGTTTTATTACCTTCTACTACAGCATTAGGTAGTGTTGATAGTAATGGTAGAAGTATGGGTATAAAGGTAGGTTGTAATGTTATAATGCCTAACTTATCTCCTAGAAATGTTAGAGAAAAATATATGTTATATGATAATAAATTAAGTTCTAATTTAGAGGCTGCGGAAAATTTAAGATTACTTGTTGAGGATATTAAATCAATAGGTTATGACATAGTGATTGAAAGAGGAGATTATATAGGATGAGTCACATTATATAAGATATAATATATTTAAGAAGGGAGAAGAATATTTATGACACTAAATAATACACCAAGTTCAAATAGAGTGCACATTGCTTTTTTTGGGAAAAGAAATGTAGGTAAATCTAGTTTAGTTAATGTAATTACTAATCAAGAGATATCAATAGTTTCTGATGTAAAGGGAACTACTACAGATCCTGTTTTTAAATCAATGGAACTATTACCTTTAGGTCCTGTGGTAATAATAGATACACCTGGAATTGATGATGAGGGTGAATTAGGTTTATTAAGGGTAAAAAGAACAAAACAAATATTAAATAAGAGTGATATTGCAATATTAGTAATTGATGATAATGGTATTACTAATATTGATAAAGAAATGATAGATATTTTTAATAAGAAGGAAATACCTTATTTAATAGTGAATAATAAGTCTGATATTAAAGTAATTGATAATGTAAATATTAGTGTTAGTAGTGTAACTAAGGATGGGATTGAAGAGTTAAAAGAAAAGATTGCTAGATTAATTAAGTTTGATGATAAGAAGATAGTATCTGATTTAATAAGTAGTGATGATGTAATAGTATTAGTAACTCCTATTGATTCTAGTGCACCTAAGGGTAGATTAATACTTCCTCAAGTACAAACCCTTAGAGATATATTAGATATCAATGGTATTAGTATTGTTATCCAAGATGATAAGATTAAAGAAACATTAAGTAAGTTAAAAGATAAACCAAAATTAGTTATTACTGATTCTCAAGCTTTTAAAAAAGTTTCAAAAGATGTGCCTAATGATATTTTACTTACTTCATTTTCTATTCTTATGGCAAGGTATAAAGGTTTTTTATCTACTGCAGTTAAAGGTGTTAGAAGCATAGAGAATTTAAAAGATAATGATATTGTATTAATAAGTGAAGGATGTACTCACCATAAACAATGTGATGATATAGGTAGTGTTAAAATACCTAGATGGTTAAAAGAGTATACAAAAAAGAATATAATTATTGAAACAGTTTCTGGTAGTAATTATCCAGATGATCTTTCTAAGTATTCTTTAATTATTCATTGTGGTGGTTGTATGTTAAATGAAAGAGAAGTTACTTATAGAATGAAGTGTGCTATAGATAGCAATGTTCCTTTTACTAACTATGGAATAACTATTGCGTATATGAATAAAATTCTGGATAGAAGTATAGAATTATTTAAGGATTTATAGAATAAAGTATTGTAATTGTCTATAATATAATTATGGAGATGGTGATAATATGAGTGAAAATAGAATCGCAGTTGCGGCAATAATCGTCGAACAAAAAAGTGCAGTAGAAGAGTTAAATGCAGTATTACATGAATATGGAGACTATATTATTGGTAGAATGGGTGTCCCTAATACTACTAAAGGTGTTTCTGTAATAAGTATTGCATTAGATGCACCAAGTGATGTAATAAATGCACTTGTAGGAAAGATTGGAAAAATCGAAGGAGTCACAACCAAAACAGCTTATTCAAGCTTATAAAAAGACTGATTAATCAGTCTTTTTGTTTGTGTAATACTATATTCATATATTTAGGATTTATTATTAATGCTTGTATTAAACAATATAAAAATTCTATTTTTGCATTTTTTTGATATTGAATAATTATTTTTATACTTTAAATTAATGCCATCCATATTGATGAAATTAGAAGAAATAATAACTTATTTCCGCAAGTTTTTCTTGTGATATATTTTTTTGTTTCTTAGTTTTCTTAAGTTTTCTTTTAGTGTTATATTTATACCTCCAAAAGAATTCTGACAAAACATCATTTTATTACTATAAACTATTTGACAACCTTTAGTTGCATTATTTCATTTGAATTCTTTTAATGTGTAAAATGATTTATAATAGTTTTATCAAAGGAGAAAATGTATGAAGTTATATTCAAAATTTAGCGAAAAACTTAATAGAGATAAACCTCTTCAAGAGTATCCTAGACCAAATCTAGTAAGAGATAGTTATATTAATATAAATGGTATATGGCAATATCAAATTGTTAAGAGTAATAAAGAAACAACTAATAATTGGAAAGAGATAGTAGTTCCTTTTCCTGTTGGATCATTACTTAGTGGTGTTGAAAGGGTATTAAAGCCAGATGAAGATTTATGGTATAGGAAATCTTTTAAATACAATAAAACAAAAGAAAAAACAATATTGCATTTTGAGGCAGTTGATCAAGTTTGTTGGGTGTATCTAAATGGTCATTTTGTGGGTAAGAATGAAGGCGGATATAATCCTTT
Source organism: uncultured Erysipelotrichaceae bacterium (assembly GCA_964418835.1). GTDB lineage: Bacteria > Bacillota_I > Bacilli_A > Erysipelotrichales > Erysipelotrichaceae > UBA9076. The sequence continues at coordinate 11,508 of CAYQNJ010000014.1, read as the reverse complement.
TAGTTTTGATGTAAGTGATTATATAAGTATAGATAATGTTTTATTAATAAAGGTAATAGATTTTAGTGAAAAGGGTATTTATACATATGGTAAACAAAGATTAAATCATAAAGAAATATGGTATAAGCCAACTGCAGGTATATGGCAAAGTGTTTGGTTAGAAGATGTGAATAAAGGTTATATTCAAGACTTATTTATTACAAGTGTTTATGATGAAAATAAAATTATTTTTAGTTTAGTTGGTGATTATAATCAAGCTATAATTTCTATATTTGAAAATCAAAAACAAGTCGTAAGAACTATTACAAGTGAAAATAGTTTTGAATATACTTTTGATAGTTTTATAGAGTGGAGTTTAGACAATCCTTTTATTTATGATGTAGTAATTGAAACAGAAGATGATAAGGTTAAATCTTACTTTGGTATGAGAAAGGTTACTAAAGAAAAAGATTCTAAGGGATATGAGAGGGTTTATTTAAACAACAAACCTATATTTGTAAGTGGGATATTAGATCAAGGATATATTAGTGATGGTTTATATACATTTCCAAATGAAGAGAGTATGTTGTATGATATAGCAGTTGTAAAAGAGTTAGGCTTTAACATGATTAGAAAGCATGTTAAGCAAGAGAATAGAAGATGGTATTACTTATGTGATATCATGGGAATACTTGTTTATCAAGATATGCCTAATGGTGGTAAACCAATTGATTTAATTAGTTTAGCTCAAATACTTGGTATGTTTGGAATTAAAGTTAGTGATAGTGATTATAAAAAGTTTGGTAGAGTAAAAGAAGATTCTAGAAATATGTTTTATCAAGAACTTAATAGTATGATACTTACATTATATAATCATCCTAGTATTATTACATGGGTTCCGTTTAATGAAGGATGGGGTCAATTTGATTCAAAACAGGTTGTTGGTTTTATAAATAAGATAGATTCAACAAGATTAATAGACCATGCGAGTGGTTGGTTTGATCAAGGTATTTCTGATTATGATAGTAAACATGTTTATTTTAAAAAATATAATCATAAGGAAGATAAATATAATCGTATAAGTTTTTTAAGTGAGTTTGGTGGTTATAGTTACTTAGATAAAGAACATTTTGATGGTAAGAAACCTTATGGATACAAAATGTTTAAAAATAAAAAAGAATTAGAAGATTCTATTATTAGATTGTATAGGTATGAGATATTACCTAGTGTTTCTAAAGGTTTAAGTGGTTGTGTTTATACACAACTAAGTGATGTTGAAGACGAATGTAATGGATTATTAACATATGATAGAAAAGTGTTAAAAATTAATCCTAGAAGACTTGCGGCTATCAACTTAAGAATAAGGAAGGTTATTAAAGATGAATGAATTATTAATTGCGACAGCGTTAGATGATAAGGTTAGGATATATGTTTTAAATTCTACTGAATTAGTAGAAAGAACAAGATTACAACATGATTTATGGCCAACAGCAAGTGCTACTCTAGGTAGGGTAGAATCTATAAGTGCTATTATGGCTTCTATGCTTAAAGGTGATTATGAAAAGATTGTGACTCAGATAAATGGTGGTGGACCTATTGGAACAGTACTAGTAGAGGCTAAGGGTAATGGTGATGTTAGAGGATTTGTAGGTAATAATGAGGTTTATTTAAAGTACAATGATACTAATAAACTTGCGGTAGGTTTAGCTGTAGGGACAGATGGTTATCTAACAGTTTCTAGAGATTTAGGTTTGAAAGATTCTTTTACTGGTAAAGTAGCACTACAAACAGGTGAAATAGGTGAAGACTTTGCATATTACTTTGCATTAAGTGAACAAACTCCTTCAGTAGTGTCAGTAGGGGTTTTAGTAGATGTGGATTATAGTATTAAAGCAGCAGGGGGATTGTTGATTCAGTTAATGCCTGATCATGATGAACAAACAATACAAAAAGTTGAAGAAGTTACTAAAACATTAAAACCTATTTCTACATTAATTGATGAAGGTTTATCAAATGAAGAAATAGTTAATGGTTTGTTTGATGATGTAAGTATATTGGGTAAAAAAGAAGTTAGATGGAATTGTGATTGTAGTAAGGATAGATTTAAAGGTGCTTTAACTACTCTTGCAATAAATGATTTAAAAGAAATGATAGATGAAGACCATGGTGCGCATATTAAATGTGAATTTTGTAATACAGAATATAACTTTAGTGAAGAAGAATTAAGAAGTATATTGGAGTTTAAAAGTGGTATTAAAGATTGGTGATGTAGAAATAAAGAATCCAGTAATTATAGCTCCTATGGCTGGGGTTAGTAATAGTGCTTTTAGGTCAATATGTTTTGAATTTGGGGCAGGACTAGTTTATTCTGAGATGATTAGTGATAAGGCAATTCATTTTAAAAGTAAAAAAACCATTGAAATGGTTAGAATGTTTGAAAATGAACATCCTTTAAGTATGCAGATATTTGGATCTGATGAAGAAACAATGGTTGAAGCTGCAAAGTATATTGAAGAAAATACAGATTGTGACATTATTGATATTAATATGGGTTGTCCTGTCACAAAGATTATTAAATCTAACTCTGGAAGTGCTTTAATGAAGGATATAGATAAGGCTGTTAGTATTGCAAAGGCGGTAGTAGATGCAGTTAGTTTACCTGTAAGTGTAAAGATAAGGTTAGGTTGGACTAAAGAAACAATAAACTGTATTGAGTTATCTAAAAGATTAGAAGAAGTTGGTGTTAAAGCAATAGCAGTTCATGGAAGAACTAGAGGCCAAATGTATGAAGGTGAAACTGATTATGATTGGATTAAAAAGGTTAAAGAAGCTGTAAGTATTCCAGTAATTGCTAATGGTGATATAGATAGTGTTGAAAAAGCAAAACAAGTTATGGAATATACTGGTTGTGAAGGAGTTATGATTGGTAGAGCTGCGATAGGTAATCCATTTTTAATTAAGGAATTGGTTTCTTATTTCAATAATGAGAAAATAGAAGAAGCGACTTATGAAGATAGAATTAATATGGCATTATCACATGCTAAAAGGTTAAGTGACTTAATAGGTGAAAAATATGCGATGAAACAAATGAGAGGTTTAGCAAGTTGGTATATTCAAGGTATGCCTTATAATGCTAGAGTTAAAAATCAAACTAGCAGAATGAACACTTATGAAGACTTAAAGAACTTATATACTGGGTATTTAAATGAAATTAATAAATATATAGAAATGAAATGACCAAGCATATTATGCTTGGTCATGTTTTTGTTTGGTATGTTTTATTCTATATTCTAGTGGTGATAGATTGTATTCTTTTTTAAATGATTGTGCAAAATAAGATTGGCTAGACATTCCTATTATATTTGATATTTGTGAAATGGAATGGTCTGTGGTTTTTAATAAGAAACATGCTTCTTTAAGTCTTCTATTGTTTAAATATTTGATTGGAGTTATTCCAGAGAACTTTTTAAATGAATGAACTAAGTAATATTTATTCATATATGAAATATCACATAAGGTATCTAATGTAATGTCTTCACTAAAATTAGCTTCTATATAGTTTTGTATATAAGCACATTCATGATTATGTTTTTTAGTATCACTTATTTTTAAATCAATGTTTGTTCTTCTTATAATATTTACAAGTAATACTTCTAGAAGATCTTGAGAGATAATATCATAAAACTCTGATTTATTTTTAGCTTCTGATAGTAATGTTTTAATATAGAATAGTATTTCATGTTTAAAGTCCGCATAATTATGAAAACTTACATAATCGTTTGAGTCTGATAGTAATGAAACTCCTTCTATTCCTAAAACAATATACTCTAATGGTTCTTCATCCTTACTTGATTCTGTATGCATTATATTAGCGTTTACTATTACTAAATCATCTTCCTTTAAATTATATACATCTTGTTCAACATGAAACTTTCCTTTACCTCTTAATACATAAAATAGTTCAGTGAAAGGGTGTGAGTGTTGTATACTATGCCAATCAGTATCAAAGTATGCATTAGTAACATAAAGTAGTTTTGCATTAATCTTTGAAAGGTTTGTAGAGTTTACTTCATATAATTTATTAGCCATATCGTCATCTATTATCATTTTATTGTATTATTAATAAAATAGCAATATTTCTAAAAATATAAACAATAAACTTATATATCAAGCGCTTTCATTATTCTATACTAAGGTTAATAGAGGCGAATAGCCGGGAGGAAACGATCATGAAAAAACTCTTTGTTCTTCTAATATCAGCTCTTCTATTAGTTACTGGTTGTACTACAACTGAAAAAGTTGAAGAAACAACAGAACCAACAGAAGAAGTTACAGAAGAAACTACAGAAGAAACTACCGTATTAAAGGTTTCAGGTTTAGATGGTGGTTATGGTAGCGAAGGTTGGGCTGCTGTAGCAACTGCATTTGAAGAAGAAACTGGAATCAAAGTTGAATTAAACTTAGAAAAGAATATCGCAGAAACATTACGTCCAGTACTAACATCTGGAAAAGATGTTCCAGATGTTATCTACTTATCAGTTGGTGCTGAAGGAAAACTTACAGACACAATGATTTCAGAACAACAAGTATTAGACATAACTGATTTATTGGGTATGACAATACCTGGGGAAAGTGGAACAGTATCTGACAAGATCATTCCTGGATTTACAGATTCATTAACTTCAAGTCCATATCAAGATGGAAAATTATACTTAGCACCAATTAATTATTCACCATGTGGACTATTCTACAATGCAGCTTTATTTGAAGAAAAAGGCTGGACTCTTCCAACTACTTGGGAAGAAATGTGGGCACTAGGGGACGCTGCAAAGGCTGAAGGCATTGCATTATTTACATATCCAACAACAGGTTACTTCGATGCATTCTTCTCTGCATTATTAAATGAAACTGCAGGACCAGAAGTATACTCAAAATTAATGACTTATGATACGGCTTCTTGGGAATTACCAGAAGTTAAAGAAGCGTTTGAAATAGTTGGAAAACTAGCAAGCTATACTGAAGAAAATACAGTAGCTAACGCAAACGCTGATGGATTTACAAAAAACCAACAATTAATCTTAGACAACAAAGCAATATTTGTAACAAATGGAACTTGGTTACCAGGTGAAATGGCTGATGCTCCTAGAGCTGAAGGATTCAAATGGGGATTCATGGCACTTCCTGCATTAGATGCAAGCAGTGATAGATTCTCAACAACATTTGTTGAACAAGTTTATATTCCAAGTGCAGCTACAAATGTAGATGCTGCAAAACAATTCATCGCATTTATTTATTCTGATAAAGCAACTGAATTATTCTACAACAATGGTGGAGCTGTTATTCCTACAGTTAATGCTTCATCATTAATTAAAGACACTGATGATAACAAATTATATTATTCAATCTATGATACAGGAGCAAAAGCTAACGCAGTTGGATTTGCGGCTGTTGAACCAGTTGAAGGTGTTGATCTAACATCTGCAAGTGGAATACTTTATGGAACAGTTAACTCTGTAGTTACTGGTGATAAGAGTGTTGATGATTGGTATAATGCAGTTATAGAAGCTGTTAAAAAATACGACAAATAGTTTAAAATAGCGGTGTTTACACCGCTATTACTTTAATGAAAGGAGAATCCTTTTGAAAAATACAAAATCTAGAAAAAGATTTATAGCACTTTGTTTGGCTCCTTCTTTAATATTATTTACTTTATTTATGGTGCTTCCAACACTAAATGTATTTTGGATGTCTTTATTAAAGTGGGGAGGGCTTTCAGCAAATAAAAAAATTGTGGGATTGAATAACTTTATTATCTTAATTGAAGATATGAATTTTATTAGAGCTCTACAAAACACATTATTTCTAATTGCAGTAGTTACTGTAATTACATTAGCGATTGCTATAATATTCGCTTCTATATTGGTTAGAGAAAATCTAAAGGGACAAAATTTCTTTAGAATAATATTCTATATACCTAATATATTATCTGTAGTTGTCATTTCAGCTGTATTTAGTGCTATTTATGATCCTAGTAATGGTTTAATAAATACATTTATTTCATTATTTAATGGTGATCCTATTAAGTTTTTAGGTGATCAAAAGGTTGTTATTTATTCAATTGCTGGGGCAATGATTTGGCAGGCTATTGGATATTATATGGTTATGTATATGGCTAGTATGTCTTCTATTTCTATTCATTTATATGAAGCTGCAGATTTAGAAGGTGCTAGTAAAATACAACAGTTCTTTAATATAACATTACCTTTAATTTGGACTAACTTAAGAACTACTTTAACTTTCTTTATTATTAGTACTATAAATTTAAGTTTCTTGTTTGTTAAGGTTATGACTACTGGAGGTCCTGATGGGGCTAGTGAGACTGTGTTAAGTTACTTATATAAACAGGCTTATAATAATGCTAGTTATGGTTATGGTATGGCTATAGGTGCTGTGGTATTTATAATTTCATTTATTTTATCTGCAATAGTTAATAGAGTTACTTCTAGGGAGGTAATTGAATACTAATGAAGAAGAGTAATAATTTATATAAGATATTTGTTTATGTAGCTTTAATTACATTAGCTATTTCTATTATTGTTCCATTAGCATGGGTGTTTATGGCTTCTATTAAGGAAAATAGTGAGTTTTATACTAATCCATGGAATTTACCTAAGGGTATTTATTTTCAAAACTTTATTGATGCATTTTCTAAGGCAAAGATGGGTGAATACTTTATTAATTCTATAGTGGTAACTGCTTTAGCGTTAGTTATACTTTTAGTTGTTGCTTTACCTGCGGCTTATGTTTTAGCTAGATACGAGTTTAAGTTTAAAAAGTTTATTAACTTGATGTATATGGCGGGTTTATTCATTAATGTTAACTATATAGTTATTCCAATATTTTTAATGTTATTAGATTGGGATAAAGTAGTTTGGGATTTATTAAAGATAGATTTGTTTTTGGATAATATAGTAGTTCTTGCAATAGTTTATGCGGCTACTGCAATACCATTCACAATTTATCTATTAACGGGTTATTTTAAAACATTACCAAAAGCTTATGAAGAAGCTGCTTATATTGATGGTTGTGGTTATTTTCAAACAATGCTAAAGATAATGGTTCCACTTGCAAAACCTAGTATTATTACAGTTATTTTATTTAATTTCTTATCGTTTTGGAATGAATATATCATAGCTTTAACATTAATGCCTAATGCTAGTAAAACATTACCTGTTGGTCTTGTGAACTTATCTCAAGCCGCAAGGGGTAAGGCTGAATATGGTATGTTGTATGCTGGTTTGGTTATTGTTATGTTACCTACATTGATTTTATACATAATGGTTCAAAAAAGATTAACTGAGGGTATGACCCTTGGTGGTATTAAGGATTAGGAGGTAAATATGTCTAATATATCTAAAAGAGATACGTTAATTATGTTAGTTGTATTTATTGTTTCAATAGTATTAATCTTTGTTGGACAAAGAAATATTGGTTATTTTGGTTTACTTCTAGAGGTTATCGGACTTTCTGGATTAATATTTGATTTATATTTTTATAATAGACATTTTAAGTGAGGAGTAAGTATGAGTAAGAATATTGGTCGTTTAACACTTCCTACCGATTTAGATATAGTGGAAAAGACACTTGAATTGAAAGAAACTTTAAATGCTGATGCTTTAAGAGATTGTGATGGTACTTTGATGCCTGATGAACTTCTTGATACTGATGCAAAAATATATGCGACTTATTATACAACAAGAAAAGATAATGAATGGGCATTAAATAATCCTGAAGAAGTTCAACAGGAGTATTTAATTACTGATAGATATACAGCTTTTGAGGATGAATTAAAGATTGAGTTAATGAAGGGATTTCATACCCAACAATTAAAAGTTAATGAGATTGATGATCCTAAAGAGTGGTGGGAAGTTATTGATAGAAATACTGGAGAAGTAGTTAATGATTGGACTTATAATGATGGAGTAGTTACTATTAAATCTAAAAAATTCCATGTTTATACAGTTAGTTTCTTAGCTTTCTTAATTTGGGATCCAGTTCATATGTACAATTTTATTACTAATGATTGGAAAGATGCACCTCATCAAATTACATATGATGTAAGACAACCAAAAACACAAGTTTATGTAAAAGAGAAATTGAAGAGATTTATTGAGGATAATCCTCATGTGGATGTTATTAGATTTACTACATTCTTTCATCAATTCACTTTAACTTTTGATGATCAAAAAAGAGAAAAGTTTGTGGAATGGTTTGGTTATAGTGCTAGTGTTTCTCCTTACATATTAAGACAGTTTGAAAAATGGTCTGGATATAAATTTAGACCTGAGTTTATAGTTGATCAAGGATATCATAATTCTAGCTTTAGACCAATTAGTAAAGAGTTTAAAGATTTCGTAGAATTCCAACAAATCGAAGTTTGTAAGTTGGCTAAAGAGTTAGTTGATATTGTTCATAGCTATGGTAAAGAAGCGATGATGTTTTTAGGAGATCATTGGATAGGGACAGAACCTTATGGTAAATATTTTGAAACAATAGGTTTAGATGCGGTTGTTGGTTCAGTTGGTAATGGTGTTACTTTAAGAATGATATCTGATATAAAGGGTGTTAAGTACACTGAAGGTAGATTTTTACCTTATTTCTTCCCTGATGTATTTACTGAAGGTGGAGATCCAATTGGTGAAGCTAAGGATAATTGGCTTCAAGCAAGACGTGCAATACTAAGATCACCATTAGATAGAATTGGATATGGTGGATATTTAAAACTAGCCGCAGAGTGGCCAGGATTTATTGAAACAATCACACAAGTTATTAAAGAATTTAGAGAAATTCATGAATATAGTGAAGAGTCTAAATCATATACAGCACCATTTAAGGTAGCAATATTAAATCAATGGGGTTCATTAAGAAAATGGATGGATAATCAAGTTCATCATGCGATTTACTATAGAGAAATTTATTCTTATGTTGGTGTTATTGAGTGTTTAAGTGGTATGCCAATTGATGTTGAATATATAAATTTTGATGATGTAAAAAAAGGTATAAATCCTGATATAAAAGTTATTATAAATTCTGGCAGAGCTGGTACTAGCTTTAGTGGTCATGATTCTTGGATAGATGAAGAGGTTGTGACTAAGATTAGAGAGTGGGTTTATAATGGTGGTGGATTTATTGGAGTTGGAGAGCCTAGTGCATATCAACACCAAGGTAGATTCTTCCAGTTATCTGATGTATTAGGAGTTGATAAAGAAGTTAGTTATACATTAAGTACTGATAAGTACAATGAATTAAAACCAAATCATTTTATATTAGAAGATATTAATGAACTAGACTTTGGGGAAGGTATGCCTGGAGTGTATGCGACAGGGGATAATTACCAAGTTCTTGCGATGGATAAAAAGTATGCTCAACTTGTAGTAAATACTTATGGTAAGGGTAGAAGTATCTATTTTGCTGGTTTACCTTACACTGTGACTAATTGTAGATTATTACTAAAAGCACTATATTTTGTAAGTAAGAATGAAGACATTATGAAGAAGTATTTTGTAAGTAATGTTTATACAGAAATTGCGGCGTTTGAAAAAACTAGAAAACTTGCAGTAATTAATAATACACAAGAAGAACAAGTTACTGATTTATACATAGATGGAAAAGTAGTTGATACACTTACTTTAAAACCTATGGAAATGAGATGGGTTAATTATTAATCAACTTAAGACCACATTTATATGTGGTTTTAATTTATTTTTGTGTTAAATGTGGATTTTATTTGTTTGTAGTGATATAATCCTTACGAAAAGTGTTGATTAATTATAGTAGTTATTAATGTGCTATTTAGAGAGCTCTTGTTTGGTGTAAAAGGGTTAGTAGTTAGTAATGAATAAAGGATTATGAGCTTACCGTTAATTCGCGTTAAGAATGGCTTAATAAGTCACTAAGACATCATTAGAGATAGTGGTGTGAAATAGGGTGGTACCACGAAGTTTTCTCTCGTCCCTTGTTGGAGGAGAGTTTTTATTTGGGAGGAAATATGGAAAGAGTATTAAATGATCAAGAGATAGTTAGAAGAGAAAAAGCGAAAGAATTACTTGAAAAGGGTATTGAACCTTTTGGAAGTGCTTATAAAAGAACAAGTGATTCTAAAACTTTACATGATTTATATGATGAAAAATCAAAAGAAGAAATTGAAGAATTGAATTTAATTGTTAGTGTTGCTGGGAGAATAATGACTAAAAGAAGAATGGGTAAATTAGGCTTTATTAATCTTCAAGATAGAGATGGTCAAATTCAAATAGTTGTGAATAAACAAGTTGTTGGTGAAGATGTTTATGAAGTATTTAAGTCAAGTGATTTAGGTGACATTATTGGTATTGAGGGTCAAGTTATGAAGACTAATACTGGTGAGTTATCTATAAGAGCTAATAAGTATACACATCTTACAAAAGCATTAAGACCTTTACCTGAAAAATTCCATGGCTTAACTGATGTGGAAGAAAGATATAGAAGAAGATATGTAGATTTAATAATGAATGAAGATAGTAGAAAAGTTGCAATGCTTAGACCTAGAATTATTAGAGCTATCCAACATTATTTAGATGCTCAAGGTTTAATAGAAGTTGAAACACCTGTCTTACAACCTATTTTAGGTGGTGCTAGTGCTAGACCTTTTGTGACACATCATAATACATTAGATATGGATTTCTATTTAAGAATAGCGACTGAATTACCTTTAAAAAGATTGATAGTTGGTGGATTAGAAGGTGTTTATGAAATTGGAAGACTATTTAGAAATGAGGGTATGGATACAAAGCATAATCCTGAGTTTACTACAGTAGAAGCGTATGTTGCGTATACTGATATGTATGGAATGATGGACTTATGTGAGAGCTTATTTGTGTCTGTCGCAAATGAGGCTATTGGTAAGGATGAGTTTGAATATAATGGAAAGACTATTTCTTTAAAGGCTCCATTTAAAAGAGTTCATATGGTTGAGCTAATTAAAGAAGTTACTGGAGTGGATTTCTTTAAAGAAATGAGTTATGAAGAAGCACTTGAATTAGCTAAGAAGAACAATATTAATGTTGAAAAACATGAAAATAGTGTTGGACATATTATTAATTTATTTTTTGAAACATTCTGTGAAGAAACTATAATTCAACCTACATTTGTGTATGGTCATCCACTAGAAATATCTCCTCTTGCGAAAAAGTCTAAGGATCCTAGATTTACAGAAAGATTTGAGTTGTTTATTGATGGGATGGAATATGCGAATGCATTTAGTGAGTTAAATGATCCAATAGATCAAAAGGAAAGATTTGAAAACCAATTAAAACAAAGAGAGTTAGGAGATGATGAAGCAAACGAAATGGATGTGGATTATGTGGAAGCTCTTGAGTATGGTATGCCTCCTGCAGGTGGTATTGGTATTGGAGTAGATAGATTAGTTATGTTTTTAACTGGTCAAGAATCAATTAGAGAAGTATTGTTATTCCCTCATATGAAGAATAAATA
>CAYQNJ010000013.1:0-43290 GCA_964418835.1 uncultured Erysipelotrichaceae bacterium | reverse complement strand
CTAATAGTGAGCCAACAATTCTAAAATCAAGTGCGGGTGCTTTTGATTTTATTAATATTCATCAAAGTGAAGATTTAAAAGAAGTTATTGATTATGCGAAAAGTAAAAACTGTTTGTGTTTGTCTGCGATGAGAAAGGATGCAATTCCTTATTTTGATGTAGACTACAAACAACCTATATTACTAGCTGTTGGAGGAGAAATGAGAGGTTTATCTAAGGTGGTATTAGATAATATTGAAAATAATATATACATACCTTATGGTAATGATTTTAGAAATGCCTTAAATGCTAGTAGTGCTATTGCAGTACTTGGTTATGAAGTACTTAGACAAAGGAGATAATATGATTGAATTTAGGTATGATGTACAATTATTAATCGAAGGTAAAGGTTTAGATGAAGATGCAATTAATGATTATTTTTTAGAAACTTTTATTGGAGATAGTTTACTAGTGGTAGGTGATGATGAATTAATAAAAGTTCATTATCATACTAATGAACCTTGGTTAATCTTGCAGTATTGTTCTACTATTGGTGAAATTCATGATATTGTTGTGGAAGATATGATTAGACAATCTAATGGATTAAAAGGATGAAATATAAACATATTATATTTGATTTAGATGGTACCTTAATTGATACAGAATTAGCTGTATTAAAAAGTTGGCAATCGACTTTAAAAGAGTATGGGTATAGTTTTAATATTGAAGATTTAGAAATAGTTTTAGGTATTACTAATAAGGATGCAATTGATAAATTAAATGTAAAAGTAGATGAAGACTTTGAAACTAGATGGTTAGAAAATCATAAAAATGACACAAAAGATTTAATATATTTTGATGGTGTAATAAATATGATTAATATTCTTATTAGTAAAGGATATAAACTAGGTATAGTAACATCTAGACCTAGAAGTGAGTATTTAGAATTCTTTAAGGATTTTAATTTAGAGTCTATGTTTAATTTAATTATTTTAGAAGAGGATACTTTATTGCATAAACCAAACCCTGAACCATTATATAAGTATATGGAAATACAAGGATGTAGTAATAATGAATGTATTTATATTGGTGATATGCCTACTGATATACTTTGTGCAAACAATGCAGATGTTACATCTGGTTTAGTAAAATGGAATAATTCAAAAGTGGATATAGATTATATGGATTATGTGTTTAATACACCTAATCAGCTAATAGATTTTTTAAATAATAATTGATTTAGTAAAAAATGAAAAGTTTATGAAAATTTTAATGAATACGTTTTCATGTGTTTTTACATTTCTTTATTGGTGTTATAATACATTGGTGGAGGAAAAGCAATGGATAGAGAATTTTACTTTTCAAGAAACAATGCGATTATAAACTATACTACTAAATATTGTAGAACTGTGGATGATCTTTTAGCTTCTGAAGGATTCAGCAGTTTTTTAGATTTATTTTTTGCGCATATCGAAAAAGAAAAACATGACATGTATCAATGGCTTACTTTTAAATCTAGTGTAGAAGAAGCTAAGGGGGAACTTATAAGATTATCTAAATTACTAATGGTTTTAGATATTCAAGAAATAAGACACCCAGGTTTAATTGAACCGGATAAATTATTAGATGTAGTAGAAAGTGCATATCATTTCTGGAGAGAAATGGGTAGATATTCTATTATGTATACTATAAATGATGAAGGATATCAAATACAAAACTTTATTGATGCGGATACTCAGTTTAATAATTTAGTTTTAAATTTTTATAGAACAATCCAACAAAAAGTTCAAGGATCTAAAAATAAGATTTTTAGACAGCTTCAAGCTGGTACAAATGCAAGTTTGTTACTTCAAAAATCTGAATGGAATATACCTTCTGGTTATGAATCATTAAAAGGAATTCCTTTTATAACTGAGATGATGCTAAGAACACCATTAATTCTTCATCCAAAGAGTAATAAAAGATTAGGTATGTTTGAAGAAACTTTTGATCATCCTATGAAAGATTTCATAAGAAATGGAAATGAATGGATTTGTTATCCATGTAAGGTTGGAGATTTATTAACATTTGCATATTTTCATATAGATTTTATAGGTAACATTGTGGCTTGTCCAAACTTGTTTGAACTAGCAACTAGAACAGAATGTTTAAATAGAAAACCTGATTGTATTGTTTTATTTGGTAATCCTGATGGTAAAAACGATACTACTTTCTATCATGATAAAAAAGAAGATATATGGATTGGTAAGATATCAGCTGCGGATGTTATAGAGTATTTTGGTTATGTTAAAAAGATGTTCTTAACACTACATAACTTAGCTGTAATGCAAAGAGGTTGGTTACCAATACATGGTGCTATGGTTAAGCTATATTTAAGAGATGGTAGAGAAAAATATGTAATGTTTATGGGTGATTCAGGTGCTGGTAAATCTGAAACCATTGAAGCGTTATCTACTATTTCTCAAAGTGTAATTGATAGACAAGAAGTAATATTTGATGATATGGGTTCTATTCATATTGATAGTAGAGGTAATATAGTTGCTCAAGGTACTGAAATTGGTGCGTTTGTAAGATTAGATGACTTAGAAATGGGTTCTGCTTATAGAGATATGGATAGGTCAGTATTCTTTAATCCAGAACTAGCAAATGCAAGAGTTGTTGTACCAACAGCTCCTTATAAGGTAGTTGTAAGTGATCATCCAATTGATTGTTTTATGTATGCAAATAACTATACAGATAAAAGAGGTATGTCTCAGTTTAAAACAATTGAAGAAGCAAAACCTGTATTTGTGGAAGGTAAAAGAAATGCTTTAGGAACTACTCAAGAGGTTGGTTTATCAACAACATTCTTTGCTAATCCTTTTGGACCAATGCAAAAACAAGATGTTGCGACACCTCTTATTGATACAATGTTTGAAAAATTATTTGAGAAGGGTATATTCGTAGGTGAAATTTATTCATGTCTAGGTTTACCAAATAAAGGGGATAATGGAATTGCTGATGCTGCGAAAGCATTACTTGAATTTGTACAAAGATAGAAAGAAGGCTTTAATATGTACAATAGTATAATTATTGGTTTTGGTAAGGGTGGAAAGACTCTTGCGTCATCCCTAGCAAAAAAAGGTGAAAAAGTTGCTTTAATAGAAAAATCTAAAAAGATGTATGGAGGAACATGTATAAATGTTGGTTGTCTTCCATCAAAGAATTTTGTAAAGAATTCTGAAAAATCATTGATTTTAAATAAGACTTTTGAAGAGAAAAGAGATTTTTATAAAGAGTCAGTATTAGAAAAGAATTCGGTTATTTCTATGTTAAATAAGAAGAATTATGATATGTTAAATAACTTAGAAAATGTAGATGTAATTGATGGTATTGGTAGTTTTATTGATAAAAATACAATTAAAATAGTTAATGGTAATGATGAAACTATAATTGATGGTGAAAAGATATTTATAAATACTGGTTCTACTTCTAGATTATTGAATGTAGAAGGAATTAAAGATAACCCAAATGTATTTACTAGTGATCAATTACTTGACTTAGAAGAACTTCCAAAACAACTTACTATAATTGGTGGAGGTTTTATTGGGTTAGAGTTTGCGTCAATGTATGCAGGTTTTGGAAGTAAAGTTAATGTATTAATACATAATGATAGTTTTCTTCCAAATGAAGATAATGATATGGCTTTAGAGATAAAGAAGGTATTAGAGTCAAAGGGTATTAATTTTATATTTAACGCTAATACAACTAAGATTATTAATGATAAGCTATATTACAAAAAAGATGATAAAGAAGAAGTTATTAATGAAACTAAGGTATTAGTAGCTATTGGAAGAATTGCGAATATTAAAGAGTTAGATTTAGAAAATGCTGGTGTAGAAGGTGGATTAGTTAAAGTAGATAAGCATCATAAAACTAGTGTAGATAATATTTATGCGATGGGTGATGTTTGTGATAGATTACAGTTTACATATATTTCTTTAGATGATTATAGAATTGTTATGTCAACATTATTTGAAAATGGAAAATACTCTGAATCAGATAGAGGTAATATACCTAGTTCAGTTTTCTTGTCTCCTTCATTTTCTAAGATAGGAATCACAGAAAAAGAAGCTATTAAACAAGGATACAATATAAAGGTTTCTAAGATGCCAGCTTCTGCTATACCTAAAGCTCAAGTTATTAGAAAAACACAAGGGTATTTAAAAGCAATAGTGGATAAAGATACTAATAAGATCTTAGGTGTATTTATGTTATGTGAAGATTCACATGAAATTATTAATATTGTGAAAGTTGCGATGGATTTAAATGCGGATTATACAGTATTAAGAGATACAATTTATACTCATCCAACAATGAGTGAAGTGTTAAATAGTTTATTAGATATTTAATAATCATTAATAAAAAAAGCCAACTATTTTTGATAAAAAGGTTGGCTTTTAATATGTTTAACAATGATGTATGGTTATTAGTAAGTATTTATAGATAATTAGCCTGCTTGAAGTTATATATACCTGTTCTAATTTAGGCTTAATTGTGCTATTCTAATATAGTAAAATAGATTAATTTAAGGAGGAAATAAGATGAAATTATCACCACTTCAAGAAGCGAGATATAGATATACTCCAAAGCTTCCAAAAACCCTCAGAGCTGGGATTTCTGAGATAAGTGTTCATGAAGGAGATGTAACACAAAGTGTTGCGGACCAAGAGAAAGTTAAAGCTTTATTCCCAAATACATATGGTAAGAAAGAAATCACTTTTGAAAAAGGTGAAAACACTTCTGAAGCAAAAAAACAAAAAGTTGCCGTTATTTTATCTGGTGGACAAGCACCTGGGGGACATAATGTAATATGTGGACTTTATGATGCATTAAAAGCAATCAACCCAGAAAATGAACTTTATGGTTTTAAAAATGGTCCGATTGGTTTAATTAAAGATGATTACTTAGTATTTACTGATGAATACATTGATCAATACCGTAATACAGGTGGTTTTGATATTATTGGTTCAGGTCGTGACAAACTTGAAACAGAAGAACAATTTAGAATTGTATCAGGTGTAGCACAAAAACATGGTTTAACAGCTATTGTAATTATTGGTGGAGATGATTCAAATACAAATGCTGCTGTATTAGCTGAATACTTTGCGTCTCATGAATCAGGTGTTCAAGTTATTGGTTGTCCTAAAACAATTGATGGTGACTTAAAGAATGAAGATATTGAAATTTCATTTGGATTTGATACAGCTACAAAAACATATTCTGAATTAATTGGTAATATCGGGCGTGATGCAAACTCAGCAAAAAAATACTGGCACTTTATTAAAGTAATGGGGCGTTCAGCATCTCATGTTGCACTTGAATGTGCTCTTGAAACTCAACCAAATGTTTGTATAGTTTCTGAGGAAGTTGCTGCTAAGAAAATGTCTTTGTCTGATATAGCAAATGAAATTGCAAACTCAGTAGAAAAAAGAGCTGCTAAAGGAATGAACTTTGGATTAGTAATCATTCCTGAAGGAGTTGTTGAATTTGTTCCAGAAGTTTCTGCATTAATTGGAGAGATTAATGAAGTTTTAGCTGGAAGTAAGGTAGATGATTTCAATGCATTAGAATCATGGGAAGAAAAACATGAGTACATTCATCAACATCTTTCTAAAGAATCTTATGAAACATTTGAATTCTTACCAACTGCTATCCAACAACAATTATTCCTTGATCGTGACCCTCATGGAAATGTTCAAGTATCATTAATTGAATCTGAAAAACTATTCTCAGCATTAGTTAAGAAGAACCTTGAAGAAAGAAGAGAAAAGGGAACTTATAATGGTAAATTTAGTCCTCTTCACCACTTCTTTGGGTATGAAGGACGTTGTGCATTCCCATCTAATTTTGATTCAGACTACTGTTATTCATTAGGATATAATGCAACAATGTTAATTCAATATGGATACAATGGTTACTTATCAAAGGTTTCTAATCTATCAAGACCTGCGGATGAATGGGTTGCTGGTGGTATGCCAATTACTAAAATGATGAACATTGAAAGACGTCATGGTGAAGATAAACCAGTTATTCGTAAAGCATTAGTTGAACTTGATGGAAAACCATTTAAGTACTTTGTAGAAAATAGAAATCACTGGGCACAAGAAACATGTTACCTATATCCAGGAGCAATTCAATACTATGGTTCAGCTGAAGTGTGTGACATTACAACTGTAACTCTTGCATTAGAACAAGCTAAATAATTTAAAAAACTGTAATTCAATAGAAATCTAATGAGTTACAGTTTTTATTTTGATTAACTATGAAAAAAATAAATATAATTAATTTTATAAAAGGCTGTTATGAAAATGTATTAGATCAAGTTGTAAGAAACTAACTTTAGTATAAGGTAGAATTTAAAGCCATTATTATGTAAAATATATAACGGAAGGTATTTAAATATGAGTTTTACATCTCTTACGTATATTCCATTTTTATTTATAGTTTTTGTTTTATTTTATCTTACTAAAAACAAAACTAGGCTTTTTGTGTTACTGACTTCAAGTATTTTATTTTCTCTTACATTTGTATCTTGGAATATTGTAGTTTTATTAGCTTTTGCATTATATAGCTATTACATTTCTTTTAAAATAGATAAAGATAATAAGAAATTAATACTATTAATATTACCAATAGTTATTACATTTATATTCTTCAAGTATATTTACTATTTTACAGGCAATATACTTACTCCAATAGGGATATCATTTTATACATTTAAGATTATTAGTTATTTAGTTGATATATATAATAAAAAAATAGAGCCAGAAAAATCATTATTAGTATATTTAAATTATGTAATGTTCTTTCCTACTTTAGTATCTGGACCTATATCTAGATTTAAACCGTTTGTACAATCATTACAAACAAGTGAGTTTAACTATGAAAGAAGTAGAAATGGTGCTTTTTTATGTGCTGTTGGTATCTTTGAAAAGATGGTAATTGCTGATTTCATAGGTTTAATTGTAGGAAATATATATGGTAATTCTAAGCTGACTGGATCTTATATATGGCTTGCAATACTTTTATATGCACTTCAAATATACGTGGATTTTGATAGTTATAGTAATATAGCTATTGGTAGTTCTAAGGTGCTGGGTATTGATTGTGGTGAAAACTTTAAGACACCTTATTTATCAAGTAATATTAAAGAATTTTGGAGAAGGTGGCATATTTCTTTAAGTTCTTGGTTTAAGGATTATTTATATATACCTTTAGGTGGTAATAGAAAAGGTGAAGTTAGAAAACACATAAATACTATAATTGTTTTTGTATTAAGTGGAATTTGGCATGGTTCTACAATTAACTTTTTTATATGGGGTTTAGGACATGGTTTACTACAGTTAATTGAAGAATATTACTTTAAGTTTTATAACACATTGAATATTTCTGAAGGTATTAAAAAGTTAAACAAAGTATTAGGAATAATAATAAATTATGTATTAGTTGCTATACTATTTGTATTTTTTAGAACTCCAAAGTTTATAGATGCGATAGATATACTAAAGAGATCCTTTATATCATCAAAGTTTGATTATACAAACTTTGGTTTAGTTGAAAGAGAATGGTATTACTTAATAATTATGATAGTTATTTTTATAATTGTTGAATTTGTTAGATATAAACAATCAGTTATAGAATTTATTACAAAAAGAAATATCTTAGTTAGATGGTTAGTATATATAGGCATGATCACTTTATTTTTAGTTTTTGGAATGTATGGTTCTCAATATAATCCAGCGGACTTTATATATAAACATTTTTAGAGGGAATATGAGTGCATTAAAAATTATTGTAAAAAGTGGATTAATTATGAGCATTACTTTAGGATTGAGTTTATATCTTTCTAAAGTTTTTTCACCTATTTCAAATAATATTAAAACTGCGTATTTAAGTGTACCTGAAAATACATTAGATGTGATTGTATTAGGTTCTTCACATACACAGTATGGTATTAATCCAGCTGTTATAAACAATGAAACAGGCTTATACACGTATATTAATGCTAGTGCATGTCAACCTATGGAAGTATCTTACCAGATGCTTAAAGAGAGCTTAAAGACTCAAAATCCAAAGGTTGTTATATTGGATGTATTTACAATGATGCCCGCACAAAGTGTTTGTTATGGGGAGTCTATATATAAACTAGCTTCAGATGAAATGACTGGTTTAGAAAGAATAAATACTTTATTATCAATTGATGATAAAAAGGTGGCTTTAGATTATATATTATCTATTAGGATGTATCATCAAAGATGGAATGAAATAGATATTAATGATGTTAAGTTAAGGGATGAAAAACTTCCATATGATACATTTGGTTATATAAACTTATTACCTACTGAATATGTATTTAAGTACTTAGAACCTAAAACAAAAAAAGATAATTATACTTTGAAAGAAAAAGATGTTGAAGCTTTAAAGAAGATAAAAGAGCTATGTGATAAAGAAGGTATTAACCTTTTACTTACAAAAACACCTTTTGATATAGACCAAGAAAACTATGATGCTTTAATGTCAATATGGTATCTTGCAAGAAGTTTAGATATTGATTATTTAGATTTAATACAGCATACAAAGGATATGGATTTTGTGTTTGGTATGGATTCAGAAACATGGCATAATACAAATTTTGGTGCTTACAAAAATAGTAAGTTTATTAGTAATTATTTAATTGATAACTATGAATTTAATCATAAAAATAATACTGAAGTAGAAAGAAATTTAAAGTATTTAAAAAATAGCACTTTATATAGTTTGATGTTAAATCAAGTTGATCCTTATAACTTTTTACAATACGCATCTGAGTTTGATTCAACTGTATTAATTAAATACAATGGTGCTTATAAAACTTCTATTACTGATAGTGAAAATGAATTATTGAATAATATTGGTTTTGATAATGATTTTATAAAGAATAAAAATAAGAATTATTATGGAGTAGTATTAAACGGAAAATTAATAGATTTTGATAATAAAGAATTAGATACAAGGATTAAAGGAAAGAATATAATAATAAACAAAAATAAGGTAGAAATAGATGGTGAAGTGTTAGAAGATACTAATGGAGAATTAACTGTTATTGTTTATGGAGATGATTTTACATGGCACCAAAATATGAATATTGATTTTGCAAGTAAGTGGTTTTGGAAAAACGGCTGTGATGGATGGGACTGTAAGTATGAGTAATGTATTAGAATTTTTATATAAGGATTTTTATTCAAATTGTAATTTAATTTATTTACTAGAAAACAATATAGCAAAAGTAGACTTATTTGATGGAATTAATGTAATTATTTCCATTGATGAAGAAGTTGTTTTAATTGTTAGTGATAATAAAGAAGTTGTAGATGCATATCTAAATAGCAACAATAAAATAATTGATTTATCAATAATATCTAATTATGATTTTAGCTATCTTGTTAACAGATTTAATACTATGTTAGATACAAATATGTGGGTATATGATAAAAAAGAAAAAGTTAATTTAAATCTCGATGGAATAGATATAAGAAAATTAGATATTTCTAATTATGAATATATTGTTAATAGATACAAATATGTTTCTGATGGTGAATACATATATACTCTATTAAATAGAGGAATGCTTGGAATATTTGTGGATGATGAGATAGTGGGTTTTATTGGTATTCATGATACAGGTTCTATTGGAGTTTTAACCATTGAAGAGAATTATAGAAAAAATGGATTTGGTTATATATTAGAAGGTGCTTTGATAAATGAACAACTTGAAAAAGGAATAACACCTTTTTGTCAGGTTGAAAAGAGTAATAAAGCATCTATAAAGCTTCAAAATAAACTTGGTTTAAGAAAATCTGATAAAACTATGTTATTATTTTTCTAGTATGAAAATAGAATCCTTGCAAAATGAAAGAGTTAAGAATTGGATAAAGCTTCATCAAAAGAAGTATAGAGATGAAACTGGTCTTTTCTTAATTGAAGAAGAACATCTTATATTTGAAGCCTTAAAACAAAATATTGTACAAACAATTATTATTAGTGAAGATAGTAGTGATATTTATAAGTTTGATAATACAGTTATTGTAAGTAGGAATGTAATAGATAAGATAAGTAGTAATGTATCTAAGGTTAGATATATTGGAGTATGTAAAAAGATTGAAGAGTCGTTTAAATTAGAAGATAGAATACTTGTCCTAGATCAAATACAAGATCCAGGTAATATGGGAACGCTTATAAGAAGTGCTTTATCATTTGGATATAATCAAATAATATTAAGTGAGAACTGTGTTGATATTTATAATGAAAAAACAATAAGGGCTACACAAGGTGCTTTATTTTATATGAATATTATTAAAAAAGATTTAATAGATAGTATTAAAATATTAAAGAATGAAGGGTATAAGGTCGTTTCTTTAACATTAGATAATTCTATATATTTAAAGGATTTAAAACCTTCTAATAAAATGGCTTTTATTTTAGGTAATGAAGGTAATGGAATTAGAAAAGAAATACAAGATATTAGTGATGAGAAAGTTAAAATAGAAATGAAAGAGTTTGAATCATTGAATGTATCAATTGCAGGTTCTATTGCAATGTATATGTTTAATAACCTTTGATTTATTTTTTTATTTATAGTTTAATGTAGGTTGAATTTAAGGTAGAATTGCATGATAGATTATCTTATAGAAACATTTGGTTACTTTGGAATAGCATTTTTAATCGCAGTTGAAAATATATTCCCTCCAATACCATCAGAAGTAATATTAACATTAGGTGGTTTTCTAACTACTACTCATAAAAATATGAATATACCAGGAGTTATAATATCTTCAACAATAGGTTCTTTATTGGGTGCTTTTGTATTGTTTTATGCAGGTCTTTATTTTAGTGAAGATAAGATATATGCATTTATAGATGGTAAATGGGGTAAAAGACTAGGTTTTAAACATGATGATTTAACTAAGGCTGTAACTTGGTTTAATAAATGGGGAAAAGCAGGGGTTTTCTTTGGAAGATGTGTACCTATAATTAGAAGCATAGTATCAATACCTGCAGGTATGGTTAAAATGAAATGGGGAGAATTCTTATTGTTTACTACTCTAGGCTCTACTATTTGGAATACTATACTTGTTGTGGCAGGAGCTTATTTAGGTGAAAGAAGACATATTATTTTAGAAATATTTGACCAATATAAAATGGTTGCGTTAATAATATTTACTATTATTGGTTTATATTTTTTATATCTATGGCTAAAGAGAATGAAAGAAAGTAAAAATAACATCGATTGATGTTATTTTTTATAATAATTTAATATTTTTCTCATCCATGTCTTTAAGGATTCTATCAGGCCATAATGAACATTGTACTTCTCCAATATGATATGTTCTTAATAAGAATTGGCACATTCTACTTTGACCAATACCACCACCAAATGTTAGAGGCAATTCATCATTTAGAAGCATTTGATGAAATTGCAATTTTGTTTTATACATTTGATTTCTTTCTTCTAATTGTTCTAATAGTTTTTCTTTGTTTACTCTTATTCCCATACTAGATAATTCTATAGAATCATCTAATACCTCATTATAGAATAATAAGTCACCATTTAAAGACCAATCATCATAGTCTGCGGCTCTACCGTCATGTATAGTACCATCTGATAGTTTATTTCCTATATTTATTAGGAATACTGCATGTTTATCTTTTGTGATAAGTCTTTCTCTTTCTTTAGGTGTCTTATCAGGATACTTTTTTAGTAGTTCTTCAGTTGTAATAAATGTGATTTTTTTTGGAAGTGTTACATGAAGGTGAGGGTATGTTCTTGCAAGAACTTGTTCACAATCCTTAAATATTGTGTAGATAATTTCTACTTGAGATTTTAAGTAGTCTAATGTTCTTTGGTCATTTGTAATAACTTTTTCAAAGTCCCATTGATCAACATACATAGAATGAACTTCATCTAGTATCTCATCTCTTCTTATTGCGTTCATATTTGTGTATAAACCTTCACCTGGTTTAAAACCATATTTTTTTAATGCATATCTTTTCCATTTTGCAAGAGATTGAACTATTTCTATAGTACCTTTTTCTGGCATATCTAAAGCATCAAATCCTACAGGTCTTTCAATATCATTTAAGTTATCATTCATACCAGATTCTTGTGTTACAAATAGAGGTGCACTTACTCTTGTAAGATTTAGTCTACTTGTAAGTTCTGTTTCATAGAATACTTTAATAACTTTAATAGCTTTTTGTATCTCCTTTTGAGTTAATATTTGAACGTACATAGATGTCTCCTTTTATAATTGAAATTTTGAATAACGCTTTAAGTATAAGATTTATTAAAGGTATAGTCAATAAAATCTAGTTTAAAAAAGCCTTATATTATAAGGCTTAATTAATATTTATTTTCCGTAATATGAATTAGTTATGATTTCTTTCATATCTTCAACCATAGGAATTCTAGGGTTTGCTGGAGAACATTGATCTTCATATGCAAGATATGCAAGTTTCTCAACTGCTTCTAACCATGGCTTTTCTTCTAAACCTTGTCCTTTGAAGTTCATTTCAATACCACAATCTTTGCCTAGTTGATAACAAGCTTGGGCAAACTTTTCAACACCATCTTGTACACTATTAACTTTTAAACCGATTTCCCTAGCTATTTGAGCATATTTTTCATCAGCATTGTAATAATTGTATTTTGGCCAAATTCCAGGCTTTTCTGGTTTAGTACCATTGTATCTAATAGTGTATGGCAATAAGATTGCATTACATCTTCCATGAGGAACATGGAATTCTGCACCAATTTTATGAGCCATTGAGTGGTTCATTCCAAGGAATGCATTTGCGAATGCCATCCCTGCTAGACAGCTTGCATTATGCATTTTTTCTCTAGCTTCAGGATCATTAGGTCCATTGTTTACAGCTCTTGGCAGGTATTCAAATACCATTTTAATTGCTTGAGAAGCAATACCATCTGTAAAGTCACTTGCAAGAGTTGAAACTAAAGCTTCAGTAGCGTGAGTTAACACGTCCATCCCAGTGTCTGCAGTAATTGATTTTGGAAGGTTCATAGTTAATGCTGGGTCAACAATTGCGACAGTTGGAGTTAAACTATAGTCAGTTAATGGATATTTCTTATGTTCTACTTTATCTGATATAACAGCAAATGGAGTAACTTCAGAACCAGTACCACTTGTAGTAGGGATACATACTAATTTAGATTTTTTACCTAATTCAGGGTATCTAAATGCACGCTTTCTAATGTCCATAAATTTTTGTTTTAAATCATCAAAGTTTACATCTGGTTGTTCATAGAATAACCACATTCCTTTAGCAGCGTCCATACTAGAACCACCACCAATAGCAATGATTGTGTCTGGTTTAAATGCTTCCATTAAACTTAATCCACTTTTTACTGTTTGTATTGATGGATCTGGTTCAACATCACAGAATAATTGTACTTGAACCTTATTTCTTCTTGATTGAAGTTGATCTGTAACTCTTGTAACATAACCTAAATCTACCATAGATCTATCAGTAACAATGAATACTCTTTCTACATCTCTCATATCATGTAGGTATTCAATTGAATCTCTTTCGAAATAAATCTTTGATGGGATTTTAAACCATTGCATATTATTTCTCCTTTTTCCAATCTTTTTAATATTTAACAAGTTAATTGCGCTGATATTATCAGCAACTGAGTTATGTCCATAAGAACCACAGCCTAAAGTTAATGAAGGAATAAATGAGTTATAAATATTACCAATACCACCAAATGTACTAGGCGAATTCCAGATAATTCTACAAGCTTTAATACGTTTTCCAAATTCCTTTGCTAGTTTTTCATTTGCTGTATGAATTGCTGCTGAGTGACCAATACCATTAAACATAACCATTGCTTCTGATTTGTTTAATCCATCTTCTATTGATTCAGATTTTAGCATTGCTAGTACTGGAGATAGTTTTTCTCTTGTTAGAGGTTCTTTTGGTCCAACTTCTTTACATTCAGCTATGATAATACTAGTTTTAGGATGAACTTCAAATCCAGATTCTTGTGCAATCCAGAATGCACTCTTACCCACTATATTAGGATTTAATTTAGCGTTATCAACATCTTTTGTATATGCTTTTACACCAAACATATATTGTTCAAGTAATGTTTTTTCTTTTGCACTTGCATAATGAACATTGTAATCTTTAAATCTATCTTTTACATCATCATAGATTTCTTTATCAATAATAACTGCTTGTTCACTAGCACAAACCATTCCGTTATCAAATGCTTTAGACATTACGATATCATTTACTGCTTGTTTAATATTTGCTGTTGTTTCTATATATGCAGGAACGTTTCCTGCCCCAACACCTAATGCTGGTTTACCACAAGAGTATGCTGCTTTAACCATCGCGTTACCACCAGTTGCTAGTATTGTTGCTACACCAGGATGGTTCATTAATGATGAAGTCGCTTGCATGCTTGGTTGTTCTATCCATTGAATACAGTTTTTTGGTGCACCAGCTTTAAGAGCTGCTTCATATACAACCTTAGCTGCCTCTAATGAAGATTTTTGTGCACTTGGGTGGAATGCAAATATAATAGGGTTTCTTGTTTTTAAACAAATTAATGATTTAAATATTGCGGTTGAAGTAGGGTTAGTTACAGGAGTAATACCAGCAACAACTCCAACTGGTTCTGCCACGAACGTTAATCCTTTAACTTCATCTTCTTCTACAACACCAACTGTTTTTAAATGTCTCATGTGATTTACTACATATTCACATGCGAATAAGTTTTTTGTTGCTTTATCTTCAAAGATTCCTCTCTTAGTTTCTTCGATTGCTAACTTAGCTAAATCACCATGTTTATCTAAGGCAGCAACTGAACATTTTGCTACGATATAATCTATTTTTTCTTGATCAAAACTTGCATATTCATCTAATGCTTTTAATGCGTTTTCTACTTTTTCATTTACTTCTGGTACCATTGTTGATTCAGTTGTTTCAACTGTTTTCTTTGTTGCCATACTTTCCTCCTTGTGAAGTATTTCACTTCGCATAAAAAATATACCATGCAAAAAAGAGGGTTGCAATAGCAAAAGATAAATTATTCACAAGTAAACGTTTACATTTTATTATATTTTTTTGTTAAGCGTTTTCATTATAAACTTAAGAATTTATTTTCATTGTTTTTAGGAGTTATTTGTTTTATAGATATATCTTCAACTCTTATGAAAAGGTTACCTTTTTTTATTTCAGAAATAAAATTTTTTAGATTATTTTTACTTCCTTGTGCTTCAATTTGAACCATTTCATTATCTAAATTTTTAGCATAACCAGTTATATTATTTCTTATTGCTTTTAGCTGACAAAAGTTTCTAAAACCAACATGTTGGACTCTTCCTTGGGCTATCATTAAATATCTAATTACAGTTTCCATTTATTATCACCTAAATAAATTATATAATAAATATATAATCATTGTTAATATTGATTTTGATGATTATTTTTGAGACATTAATTAAAGATTTAAAATGATATTTAATAGGGGAGTAGCTCACTATTAGTGATTTGTATTCGTCAACACGGTTAATAACCCGGATACAAATAGTCAAACTATGACAAGCAAGACCTATAGTGTCTAGCTTTTTTTATAGGAGGAAATGTATGTATTACAACAAGAGTAAAGAAGATGTTATTCAAGAATTAAATAGTGATTTTCAATATGGTCTAAGACCTGAAGAAGTTGAAGAAAGTAGAAATAAGTATGGTTATAATGAACTAGTTGAACAAAAGAAACAATCATTATTGATGAAATTCTTACTACAATTTACAGATCCACTTATTATTATCCTTATTATAGCCGCAATAGTTTCAATGATTGCTGAACCTGGTGAGTGGATTGATAGCTTAATTATTGTAATAGTAGTTATGCTAAATGCAATACTAGGTGTTTATCAAGAAAACAGTGCTGAAAAATCATTAGAAGCACTTAAAAAGATGAGTGCACCTAATGCAAAGGTTATTAGAAATGGTGAAAGAATATCTATACCTTCAAGAGAATTAGTTGTAGGAGATATAGTAAGTATTGAAGCTGGGGATTATATTCCTAGTGATGGAAGAATTATTGAATCATATAACTTAAAAGTTGATGAAAGTGCTTTAACAGGTGAATCATTACCTGTTAATAAGATTTCATCGATAATTGAAGTTGATGAACTTGCTTTGGGTGATCAAAAGAATATGGCTTTTTCTAGTACTATTTGTAACTATGGTAGAGGTAGTATGATTGTGACTACTGTTGGTATGAACAATGAAGTCGGTAAGATAGCAAGTATGTTGATGTCTGAAAGTAAAGAGGTTACTCCACTTCAAATAAAACTAGCTCAAGTTAGTAAAGTTATAAGTATTATGTGTATTGTAATATGTATTGTTGTGTTTGGACTTGAATATTACAATGGTATGTCAATATTAGAATCATTTAAAACAGCAGTTGCATTAGCTGTAGCTTCTATTCCTGAAGGTTTAGCTACTGTTGTAACAATTGTATTATCAGTTGGTGTTACTAAGATGGCTAAGAAAAATGCAATTGTTAGAAAACTTCCAGCAGTAGAAACTTTGGGTAGTGCATCAGTGGTTTGTTCAGATAAGACTGGTACATTAACTCAAAATAAAATGACTGTTGTTAAAACATACACTGAAAAAGATGGAATATTAGATTTTAATGGTTCAGGTGATGAACATATCAAAGAAATGTTAAGGTATTTTACATTATGTAGTGATGCGGAAGTTAAAAAAGATGGAAATCAAACTGTTTCAATTGGTGATCCAACTGAAGTTGCAATGGTTGAAGCATCAATAAAAATGGGAGAAACAAAAGAAGAACTTGCAAGATACTATACAAGAGAAAATGAAATTGCATTTGATTCAACTAGAAAAATGATGACAGTTTTCTATAGTAGTGATGATGGTATTTATTCATATACTAAAGGGGCACCAGATGTTATTTTAGCTAGAAGTATTAATAAGTCAGATGCAGCTTTAAAAGCTAATGAAGATATGGCTAGTGATGCTCTAAGAGTATTGGGTGTTGCTATTCGTAAATGGGATAGAGTTCCAACACTTCTTGAGAGTGAAGAAATAGAAAAAGATATGACATTTATTGGGTTGATAGGTATGATTGACCCACCTAGATTAGAAGTTAAAGATGCAATAGCTGAAGCTAAGGTTGGTGGTATTAGAACTGTTATGATTACAGGAGACCATATAACTACTGCAATGGCTATAGCAAAACAATTAGGTATTTTAAATGAAGGTGAAAAAGCAATCACTGGTCAACAACTTAATGAGATGGATGATGTTACATTAGAAAATGAAATAGAAAATATCTCTGTTTATGCAAGGGTTGCTCCAGAACATAAGGTTAGAGTTGTAAATATGTGGCAAAGAAAAGGTAAGGTTGTTGCTATGACAGGGGATGGTGTTAATGATTCACCATCATTAAAGACAGCTGATATTGGATGTGCTATGGGTATTACTGGTACTGATGTTACTAAAAATGCTGCTGATATGATTTTAACTGATGATAACTTTGCTACAATTATAGCTGCAGTTAAAGAAGGTAGAGGAATCTACAACAATATTAAAAAGGATGTTCATTTCCTATTATCAAGTAACATTGGTGAAGTAGTTACTATATTTGCTGCTAGTGTAATTAATGCTCTTGGATTTAAATCACTAGGTGTTCCTTTAATGCCAGTTCACTTATTATGGGTTAACTTAGTTACGGATACACTTCCTGCATTTGCTTTAGGTATGGAACCAGCAGATAAGGATATTATGAAAGAAAAACCAAGACCTAAGGATGAAAGCTTCTTTGCTCATGGCTTAGGTTGGACTATAGTATGGCAAGGTATCATGGTTGGTACACTTACATTAATTGCTTATATTTATGGAAATAATATTAATCATGAAATTGGCATGACTATGGCTTTTCTAACATTGTCTTCTTCTCAATTATTCCATGCATTTAATATTAAGAGTACACACAGTATCTTCCATAGAACAATATTTAACAACAAATACCTTTGGGGAGCGTTAATAGTAGGATTAATATTACAATTTTTAGTAGTTTATGTTCCAGGTCTTAATAGTTTATTTAATCTAGTTCCATTAGGTATGGATACTTTAGGAGTGTCTATTGGTTTAGCACTTTGTCCTGTTATTATAGTTGAGAGTGTTAAAGCATTAAAAAGAATAATATTTAAGAAATAGATTGACTTTGAGTCAATCTTTTTTATTGTTGAAAAAATATATTTATTAAGTATAATTGTATTAAAGCGTTAAAGAAGACATAGTAAAGAGTAACTTCTGGATAGAGAAGAATGAGTATGGTGGAATCATTCTACAAGTAAGTCTCTTGAATTCACCTTCATAGTGAGATTAATACTCTCCGGGTTTTTACCCGTTATCAAATAGAGATGTATCTTTTTAGATAAATCAGGATGGTACCGCGCTAGTCGTTCCTGTTTGGAATGACTTTTTTATTTGGAGGAAATATGGAAAATATTGAAAGAATGAAAGAGGAAGCTATAGCTTCAATAGAAGGTTGTGATACGATAAATGATCTTCAACAACTCAAAGTTAGTCTATTAGGTAAAAAAGGTTCTATACAAGGCTTAATGAGTCAAATGAAAGAGCTTAGTAATGAAGAAAAACCAAAGTTTGGACAATTAGTAAATGAGTTAAAACAAAATGTTACTAATTTAATTGAAGAAAAGAGTTCTTTACTACAAGAAAAAGAATTAATAAAAAAATTAGAAGAAGAAAAGATTGATATTAGTTTACCTGGATATTCTTATAACATTGGTACAACTCATCCTTTAATGATGATTAAGGAAGAGATTGAAAACTTATTTATTGGCTTAGGTTATCAAGTTGCGGAAGGACCAGAGGTTGAATTAGATTTATACAACTTTGAAAGAGCTAATATTCCAGCAGGACATCCTGCAAGAGATATGCAAGATACGTTCTATATTGATGTTGAATCTTTACTTAGAACTCATACTACTGCAATTCAAATGAGAGTTTTAGAAAAAGAAGCTAATAACTTACCTATCAAAGTTATCTGTCCTGGTAAGGTTTATAGAAGAGATGATGATGATGCGACTCATTCACATCAATTTATGCAAGCAGAAGGTTTATTAGTTGGTGAAAACATTACTTTAGCTGATTTAAAAGGAACATTAGACATTATGGCTCAAGCTATGTTTGGTAAGGGAAGAAAGATAAGGGTTAGACCTTCTTATTTCCAATTTACAGAACCTAGTATTGAAGTTGATGTTTCTTGTCATATGTGTGATGGGGTTGGTTGTCCTGTTTGTAAGGGGACTGGATATATAGAAATTTTAGGTGCTGGCATGGTTCATCCAAATGTTTTAGAAATGGCTGGCATTGATTCTAAGAAGTATACTGGTTTTGCGTTTGGTGCTGGTTTAGAAAGAATTGCAATGCTTAGATATGGTATTGATGACATTAGAAATTTCTACATTAATGATGTTAGATTTTTGAAGATGTTTAATAGAGGAGAGTAATATGAAGATTAGTTATAATTGGCTAAAGGAGTATGTTTCTTTAGATGGTGTTAGTCCAGTAGAACTTGGTGATAAACTAACTAATGCTGGTTTAGAGATAGAATCAATCGATCCTGTAGCACAGGGAGATAATTTAGTTATAGGTCAAATTAAGTCTGTTAAACCCCATCCTGATTCAGATCATTTAAATGTATGTGAAGTAGATTATGGAGAAGGTAATGTACAGATTGTGTGTGGGGCTAGTAACGTTAGAGAAGGTGCTAAAGTTATTGTTGCAAAAGTTGGTGCCAATTTACCTGAGATTACAATAAAAAAAGGTAATATTAGAGGGGTTGAGTCTAACGGAATGATTTGTGCATTATTTGAGTTAGGTGTTGATAAAAAACAACTTACACAAGAACAAATTGATGGTATCGAAATATTAGATGATAATGCTCCAATTGGAGAAGAGCCTCTAAAATATTTAGGTCTGGATGATGTGGTATTAGACGCTAGTCAAACTCCTAATAGAGCAGATTGTGTTTCTATGTGGGGTGTTGCAAAAGAGGTAGGAGCGGTATTAAGAAGAAAAGCTACTATTCCTTATAATGAAGGTAGTGCAAATATTGGAGAAAATACAACGTTAATCATTGGTAGTAAATCAAAGAATTGTCCAGTGTTTATTGGAAAGGTAGTTAATAATGTTGAAGTTAAACCTTCACCTAAATGGATGGTTGATTACTTACATGCTGCTGGGGTTAAGGCAATTAATAATGTTGTAGACATTAGTAATTATGTAATGCTTGAAACTGGTCAACCATTACACTTTTATGATGCTGATAAGTTTGAAAAAAAAGAAATAACTGTTGTTGATGGCTTAACTTCTAAAATTACAGCTTTGGATGGTGTTGAGTATCAATTAGAAGAAAATGACTTAGTAATTACTAGTAATGGTGAACCTATTGGTTTAGCTGGTATTATGGGTGGAGATGAATCTAAGATAGATGAAAATACAAAGTCTATAATTATTGAAGCTGCTTTATTTAATCATGTGACTATTAGAGGCACTGCAAATAGGTTAGGTTTAAATACAGAAGCTTCTAGTAGATTTGTGAAGGGACTAGAACCTTTAGCTCAAGTTAAGGCTGTTGATAGAAGTGTTTATTTATTAAAAGAACTAGCAAGTGCGAGTGGATTTGAAAAAACTGTTGTTTATGGTAATCCATCTTATGAACCAATAAAGGTTGTAGAAACATTAAAGCATTGTAATGAACTATTAGGTACTAGTTATACAATGGATCAAGTTAAAGAAGTTTTAGATGCATTAGACTTAAATGTAGAAGTAGAAGGGGATACATTTACTTGTACTATTCCTAGTTATAGAACTGATTTAAAGATAAGAGAAGATATTGATGAAGAGATTATTAGGTTGATTGGATTTGATAGTTTACCTACGACATTACCTACTATGGTCGCAACTATCGGAGAACTTGATGAAAGACAAAAACTTGAAAGAAATACTAAGAGTATGATGAAGAGTTTTGGTTTAAATGAAATAGTAACTTATTCACTTGTGAAAGAAGAATATATTAATAATGGTATTATGCAGTTTGGTGAACATGTACATCTAGCATCTCCTTTAAGTGATGATAGAAAGTATGTAAGGAACAGTTTAATGCCAAGTATGTTGGAGTGTGTTTCTTATAATCAAAATAGAAAAGCAGGAAATATTAATTTATTTGAAATAAGTAATGTTTATGAAAAAAATTTAGTTCAAAATAGACTATCTATTGCGATTAGTGGAGAACTTCAATCTTCTAAGTTACATAAGGTTTCTATTAAAAGTGATTTCTATACATTAAAAGGGATGATTGAAACATATCTAGAAAAGTTAGGTATTGTAGGAAGTAGAATTAGTATTAGACCAAATGATGATAGTGTATATTTCCATCCTTATAGAAGCGCAAAGATTTATATTCAAAATGAATTATTTGGAATTTTTGGTCAAGTACACCCAAGTTATTCAAAAAAGATGGATGTTAGTAATGTAATTTATGGTGAATTTATTATGGATGTATTAAACAATATAAAAATACCTAGAATTAAATTTACACCATTAGATAAATATCCAAGTGTTTCTAGAGATATAGCATTAATAGTTGATGAAGAACTACCTTCAAAAGAAATACTTTCATTAATTAGTAAGAATGGCAATAAATTAATTAAATCGTTAGAAATATTTGATGTGTATAAGGGTGAACATATTGAAAAAGGAAAAAAATCTATTGCTTTAAACATTGTTTATCAGTCAAAGGATAAAACATTAACTGAAAATGAAGTTAATGAAGTACATAATAATATATTAGAAAAGCTTGAAAAAACATTAAAAGCAAGCTTAAGAAGTTAAATAAAACCATCTACAGAAATGTAGATGGTTTTATGTTATTTAATTCCGTTGTCTTTGATTACTTGTTGGTACCAATAGAAACTATCTTTTTTATAGCGTTTCATGTCTTTTAAATCAAAGTCTTCTCTATTTACATATATAAATCCATATCTTTTTCTTAAGCCTTGGTGAGTACTTATTAGGTCAATTGCACTCCATGGACAATAGCCAAATACTTCAACACCTTCATCAATAGCTTTTTCCATTATTTCAATATGGTCTTTTAGATATTTAATTCTATAATCATCATGGATGCTTCCATCTTCTTCAAGAACATCTAGTCCACCTAAACCATTTTCAGTAACAACAAGAGGTAGTCTATATCTTTCGTATATTCTATGTAATGTTGTTTTAAACCCTAATGGGTCTACTTGCCAACCAAACTCAGTAAAGCCAAGGTTTGGATTAGTTGTACCAGCATAATATCCTTCTAAACCATTTGCAGTTTGTTGATCACCCTCACTAGCTTCTTTGTTACCACCTTTAGGGAATGCTTTTATAGTATTAGTGCTGTAATAGTTTAATGCAATGAAGTCACATTTAGCTAAAGCCATTTCTTCTAAGTCGCCATCTTCCATAACAGGCATTGCATTTTCTTTTCTTAGCATATTTAATGCTATATGGTTATAAGTTCCAAATACAGCCATATCTAGATACAACCAGTTTCTAATTGATTCAAATGTGTCAGCTGCTTCAACATCTTCAGGTTTTGGTGAGTATGGATATATAGCCGCAATATTAGGTGCAGGACCAATCTTTCCATTTTTATAATTTGCATGGTAATGATTCATTACTCTAGCTTGAGCTAATAACATGTGATGGTTTTCTTGGTAAAGTTCTTTAAGTGATCTTATACCTGTTCCTACTGCAGATCCATGAAGAATCATCATGTTTTGTTCATTGATTGTTAGCCAGTATTTAACTCTATCCGCATAGTTTTCAAATAAGATATCGCAGTATCTTACAAATGCATCAATAGTACTTCTATTTAACCATCCACCTTTTTTACTTAAAGCATCTGGTAAATCAAAGTGATATACAGTAACAAATGGTTCTATTCCACTATCTATTAGCTCATTTATAAGGTTGTTGTAAAATTCTATACCTTTAGGGTTTATTTCTCCATCCCCATCAGGAATGATTCTAGTCCATGCAATACTGAATCTGTAAGTTTTTAAACCAAGTTCTTTAAATAAAGCAACATCCTCTTTGTAGTGGTGATAGTGATCTGTAGCAACCTTAAAATCACTAGTATTGTCTGGGATAACTTTAACATCTTGAACTGATAATCCTTTACCATCAAGATTGTATGCGCCTTCTACTTGATATGCTGATGTTGCAGCACCCCATAGAAAATCTTTTGGAAATTTACTCATATAGTAGTCCTTTCTAATAAAAAGCCAAGATTTAATTCTTGGCTAAATTTAAAATTATTCTGCAGGAGTTTCAAGTTCTTCTTGGTAAGCTTTATTATCTTGCATCTTAAAGAATGGGAAGAATATAGCTACACTAATTAGAATTTCAACTACTTGCCATAAAGCACCTTTCCAACCGCCGATAATTAAACCAGCAACAACTGGAGGTGTTGTCCAAGGAATATTTGCTCCATTAGCTAATGGAACTAATCCGATAGACATTACAAAGTATGTAGCGATTGCTAATACGATTGGTGTAATCATGAATGGAATCATCATTACAGGGTTTAAAACGATAGGAACACCGAATATTAATGGTTCATTGATATTAAATATAGCAGGACCAATAGCAAGTTTTCCTAATGTTTTGTATTGAGTAGATTTTGCAGCAATTAGACATAAGATAGCTAGACCAATTGTAGCTCCACATCCACCTAATTTTACATAGTTTGAATAGAATTGATAGTTAACAATATTTGGAAGAGCTTCACCAGCAGCAAATGCAGCAGCATTTTCAGCAGTTAGTGTTAACCAAATTGGTTGCATAACTCCACCAACGATATTTGGTCCATGTAAACCAAATGAGAATAATAATGTTTCAATTAACAATACTAATACTGTTGCAGGTAAACTAGCACCTAAAGCAGTTAACGGTGTTTGAATAAATGTGAAGATAAAGTTGTTAGCTGTTTCGTAAGGTGTAGCTTTAAATAATAAGTTAATTAATGTGAAGATTACCATGATAAAGATACCAGGAGTCAACGCATCGAATGATCTACTTACGTTTGAAGGTACTGTATCTGGCATTTTAATTTTCCAGCCTCTTGAAAAAACAAAGTTAATAATTTCTACAGCTAGAATTGCACTAATCATTCCTAAGAATAATCCACCAGCTCCAAAGTTGCCCATTGGTAAATAACTTCCACCATCAAAGCTTCCTACTGGAGTTAAGATTAAGAATCCAGCTAATGCCCAAAGCATAGAAGCTAATTCGTCAACCTTATATTGTTGTGCCATACCTCTAGCAATACCAATAACAACATAAATAGTCATAATATTCATAGTCATGTTGAATGGAATTAAGAAGAATTGACTCCAATCTGGTCCAAACACGCTTGCCATGAAATCAGCGTATCCTGGAAGTGGTAATGCAGCTAATAATAAGAAAATAGATCCTAGAATCAATAGTGACATAACTCCCATGAATCCATCACGTATTGATGCAAGGTAGCGGTTCGCGTTAAGCTTAGCAGCAATAGGCCCTAGCTTATCTTGAAGGATGTTTACAAAATTATCCATAGTTACCTCCCCTTATAGGTATTTGAGGCAAACGTTAGTTTGCACTACTAATATAATTATACATGATTAAAATGAAATAAATTACCAAATACAAATACCATTTGTTTAATAAATTGATAAATCTATCCAAAATTTATTATAGGTATTGACAACATTTGTTTAAATCGTTTTCTAAATGTAGTATTAAAGTGGGTGATAAATATGTTATATAAACAAATGATTTACTTTATTTCGGTGGTTGATAATAATAGTTTTACAAAGGCTGCATATGAATGCTTTATTTCACAATCCGCAATTTCCCAACAAATTAAAGCTTTGGAAGAGGAGTTGGGTGTAAAGTTATTAGTCAGAGAAAATATAACTTTTAGACTTACCATTGCTGGTGAACATTTTTATAGAGAATCTAAAGATATAGTTAAAAATATAGAAAAACTAATTAAAGAAGTTATAGGTATAGATAAACACAAGGAGATAGTTTTTAATTTGGGGTATATAAAAACTTTTGATTCTATTGAATTACATAATGCAGTAGTAGCATTTTCTAGTAAGTTTCCTGAAATCACTTTAGATATAACTAATGGTACTCATGAAGAATTATATGAATTATTAATTAATAATAAGGTTGATTTAATTATTAGTGATCAAAGAAGAAAGTATAATAAAGATTATAACAATTTTGAGTTAATACAAAGTAATAGCTATATTGAAATATCATCAAATAATAAATTAAGTAATAAGGATAGTATAACAATAGAAGATTTAAAAAATATGTCTTGTATAGTTATTTCTAGTAAAGACCAACAAGATAATGAAAAAGAATTTTTTAGTAATACTCTTGGTTTTAAAAACAAAATTATTTTTGTGGAAAGCTTAAGTGAAGCTAGGTTATTAGTGGTAAGTAATAGAGGTTTTTTATTAATTGAAGAGATAGGTAAATTAAATAAGGTTGCCCAAGGTATTACAAGAATTCCTTTAGTTAAAAACGGTGCACAAGTACAAAGAAATTATTGTGCATTCTGGAGTAAAGAGAATAAAGATTATTTTATAGAAGAATTTGTGAATATTATGAAGGAATTATTAAATAATAATTAATAAGTTTTTCTTATGGATTATGTTTAAAAGTAAAATTGTATAAGTTATTTATATTTCATATTATTAGTTTATAGGAGAAAATAATATGAAAATAAATGATAAAGCACAACAATACCACGATAGAATGTTTCCAAACTATGTATCTAGTTTTTTAACTACTGATCCAGAGTTTATAGTTTTTTTTGATAATTTTGCGTTTGATGAAGTAGTAAATCAAAATGATTTAGATGATAAGACTAGGTTTATTGTAATACTAGCATCATTGATAGGAGTACAAGGTTTTGATGAATTTAAGGCAATGTTAAGTCCAGCTTTAAATTTTGGTGTAACACCAATTGAAATTAGAGAGATAGTTTATCAATCAGTTCCTTATCTAGGGATTGGAAGAGTAATATCATATCTAAAAGAAATGAATAGATTTTTTATTGAAAAAGGTATAAAACTACCTTTAGAGAATCAATCAACAACAAATGAGTCAAATAGATTAGAGAAGGGTATAGAAGCTCAGGTTGAAATCTTTGGAGAATATATGAGAGACTATTATAAATCTAATGATGAAGATGTTAGACATATAAATAGATGGTTAACTGAAAGTTGTTTTGGGGATTATTATACAAGAGGTGGTTTAGATTTAAAGACTAGAGAACTTATTACATTTTGTTTTCTACTATCTCAAGGTGATACAGATAATCAAATTAAAAGTCATATAGAGGCTAATATTAGAATGGGTAATGATAAAGAGTTTTTATTGAAAGTAGTAACTCAATTAGTTCCTTTCATTGGTTATCCAAGATGTTTAAATGCAATAGCAAAAGTAAAAAGTGCTAACTAAAGTTGAATAAAGAAGTAATTAGTTATATATTTTAAATAATGATTTAAGGAGATATATGAAATTACTTTTAGATTTATACATTACATGGTTTAAGTTAGGATTATTTACCTTTGGCGGAGGTTATGCAATGCTACCACTTATACAAAGGGAAGTAATTGATAATAAAAAATGGGCTACTGAAGAAGAAGTTATGAATTACTATGCCATCGGACAAGTTACTCCAGGCATTATTGCAGTAAATACAGCTACTTTTATTGGTTATTATACAAAAGGAATAATAGGTGGAATTATTGCAACATTAGGTGTTATAAGTCCATCTTTAATAATTATCATTTTAATTGCAAGCTTGATTAATAATTTTTCTGAACTTGCTGTTGTTCAACATGCTTTAGCTGGTATAAAGGTTGCTGTATGTAGTTTAATGATTATTGCAATAAAGAATTTATATAAATCTAATGTTAAGGATAGTGCTAGTTTATTAATAGCAATTGTAGTTTTTATATTATCTTACTTTACAAGTATTTCTACCACATTACTTGTTATCCTTGCAGGGATTGTTGGAATTTCTTTTAGTAGATTAAATTTGTTTAGAAAGGATAGCATATGAGTACATTATTCTTTTTAATATTTGAGTTTATGAAGACTGGTTTATTTGCAGTTGGTGGAGGTTTAGCAACAATACCGTTCTTAAATGAAATGTCAATAAAATATGGATGGTTTACAAGTGATATGTTAAGCACTATGATCGCTGTTTCTGAATCAACACCAGGAGCAATTGGCATTAATATGGCTACATATGTTGGTTACCATATGTTTGGAATGACAGGTGCTTTAGGAGCAACCTTAGGATTGGTTTTTCCTAGCATCGTAATTATTACTATCATTGCAAATATGATGAATAAGTTTCAAGATAGTAGATTAGTTAAAGAGATATTTAATGGGTTAAAACCAGCAGTAATAGGTTTGATAGTAGCAGCATGTATGAATATATTTATTAGTGCATTATTTAATAAGACAAATGATTTAATGAGTATTTTAAAAATACCATCAATTGTATTATTGATAACATTGATGGTAATACAAAATAAATATAAAAAGCTTCATCCAATATTTATAATTAGTTTTGCGGCAATAATAGGAGTAGTGTTTAAACTTTAAACACTACTCCATTTTTTTAACTGATCAATTATTATTTGTTTTGTTTGATTTGAAAATGTATCTGTAAATAATTCATATGTAAATATCTTCTTATTTATTGGTAACATATAAGGTCCATACCCATTAGAATAACAAGAAATAATTGTATTATTGATATTAACATTATTTAGATAATCACTAAATAATTCATTTGGGATAAATATAATATTGAATTTATTTAAATGTAATGCAGACATCTTGATTTCTTTAATTAATGTATCTGGATTATCTTTTAGTCTTTGTCTAACAATTTTACCGTATTCAATAGTTTCTAATTCTCTATCAGTTAGATTAGTGTTTATAAGCTCTATTTCATTAAAACTATGTTTTATAGGTATTACAAGTTCATCATATGACATGGTAAGAGGGTACTTGTTTGTCTGTATTTTTTTAAGTTCAAGAATTTTATTGTATAATTTGTCACCAAGTTCTATTACTGATTCATACGTTTGATTTGATCTAGTAAATCTAGTACTAACATCACCCATACAACCTGATGTATATGTATAAAATTCATCTTTTAATTTACTTAAAACATAACCTGGAAACTCACTACTAAAATAGTCAGTTGTATTAGCATCCAGTATTGTTGGATGTGTATTATAGTTAATAAGGTTTGAAATAACCTTGTTGTCATCATATATTTCAAGCAAACCTAGAACTAATATAGCATCATGATTGCTTATTCTACTTTTACCAACCTCATCAAAGATAGTTTGTTTATAGCTTACATATAAGTTTTTATATTCTTGTAATTCTATGTTTGTTAGTGCATCTATAAAATTATCCATTAGTTGGTTTTTATAATTAATATCATTAGTATCTCCACCATAATGAGTATGTGTAGAAGATATTACTAGTTTTACATCTTTATCAAATATTTTATTTAATTTATCATTTAATTCATTTTGAAAACTTAAATTAAAACCTAAGGTGTCAGTAGAGATATGTATAAAAATAAATTCATATTCAATTATTAAAAATCTTGCATTTAAATCATCATGTACTTTAAAAACCTTGTTTACCTGTTGGATATGTCCATCTTGTCTTACTGGTTTTAATGGATTAATATTTATAGAAAATGTTTTAAATTTCATAAAGTTTACCTTTTCTTTTTCATTAGTTCTTGTATATGTAACGCTGGTTTTATAGGGATTGTCATAATATCACCATTTATTGTGGTTAGTTTAAATCTTTTTATAAAAAATGAAGATACTTTAGTTAAAGATTTAATAGATTTATATCTAATAACATTTCCATTTAATATCACATGAGTATCATTGTAATAATATGTATTTAATTGTTTTGTGTTTATTATTTCTGATAATGATAAAAAGATTAACATTATTCCTAAACTAATATTGTCACTACTATTTCCTATATAACCCAAATATATTCCAAAAACACTTAGAATCATTAATCCAATTAATATATATACATATACTTTTGAACCATCTACCTTTGTATATTTAGATAGATCTATATTTTCAAGTTGTTTCTTTTTATTGTTTAAATTATATATAGTTATTCCTAAATAAACACTACCTATAATAAAACCTACAATTATCATTACCATATATTCACTCTTTCTAGAAACCTTTTATTCTTCCTTTATAATGTTCATATATTTCTTCATTACTAAATCCATCTACGTTTTGTGATTGAAATACCATTGGTTTAAATCCTTTATCTACAACAATTTTAATTGCTTCAGAAATAATAGTATTCATTAAAAATGTTGATGTAATAGTACTAGAAGGACCAGTTTTAATACCATTAATATTTATTAATGCATCACCTGAATATGATTTGTTGTCTAATACCATATCAACTATTTCATATAGTTTTTTTCCACTTGAATGTCTACTAGTCATTGCTGTAGATTGTTCTAGTGCAGTAATACCAACACAATAAATTCCTTCTTTTTTACATCTTAGCGCCATTTCAATTGGAAGAGCATTTCTTCCTGAGTTTGAAGTAATAATCATGATATCACCTTTTTCAATAGGGTAATTATCATAAATTATATCCGCAAGACCTTCTACTTTTTCTATTGCGGAGCCTCTTTGTGCTCCACTACTAGTTAATACATCCGGATCAAGCAAGGCATTAATATTACCTAAACCACCAGCTCTTGCAAACATTTCTATACCAACTATATGAGAATGTCCTGAACCAAATGTGTGTATAATCTTGTCATTCATTATGTTTTCTGCA
Source organism: uncultured Erysipelotrichaceae bacterium (assembly GCA_964418835.1). Lineage (GTDB taxonomy): Bacteria > Bacillota_I > Bacilli_A > Erysipelotrichales > Erysipelotrichaceae > UBA9076. The sequence continues at coordinate 13,212 of CAYQNJ010000013.1, read as the reverse complement.
AATAACTGGGCAAGCTTTTGGATGTTATCTTTGTTGGTGTTGTAAACTTCATCTAGTAGGGTAGTTATCTTTTGAGCATATTCATGTTTATACATTGATATTTCCTCTTTCTTATATATAAATATAATAGAATATATTTTATGTTAATCAATCATTGTTAGAGATAATTCTTCACCATTCACATTAATTTTATATGTGTGATGATCTAATAGTTCTATATCTGTTATTTTTGTCCAATAATCTTTATAGAAAACATCATCAGACATATAAATATAAATGTATTCATATTTCTTTAGTTCTGTTTTAAATTCATCAACACTTATATTCCAAGCATTGTAATCACCATCATATTTAGGTGGTCCTAAGGTAATGCTTTGGAAATAATTAAATGGTGAATAGTATTGGGCTACTAGTCCAATATCACTTTGATATTGAGATACTAACATGATCTTATTATATATAAATTGGTTAGTATCTATTGTATAAAATAATCTAGTATAAGCCTCATTATTTAAGTAACCCTCATATTTAGATGCAGGTATTAACTTTTTTGCATTCACAGGTAAAACAAATGAAAATATAAGAATAAATATAATTAAATAATGGTATAGTTTTTTACTTGATTTTGAATATATATCAAATAGTATAAATACTAGTAATACAAAACCAAGGTAGATATATGTGCCCATATATCTTTCATAGCTTGCAAGCATTGGACCTTCTAAATCATTAAATGAAAAAATATATAGTAATAACATCGCAAAAGCATAACCTATACCACCAAATAAATATACGAGGCTATATTTATAAAAGTCTTTAAGTTTGTATGTATAAGAAGTGATTGTGATTAATAAAGTGGTTATGATTAAAGCTAGGATATAGTTTAATTTAATTGGGAAATCTAATACTGATCTATTTGTTAGTGCTAACATAAAGTTCTTATAAGCTTGTATTTGATGAGGTTTCCCCATTGTTCCTTGCATTATTCCTAATAGTTCTGAAACACTTATTTGAGTTAAACTAAACTGTCCACTTAAATTTAACGAGTCTATATATTTACTCCATCCTACATAATATGATAGGGGTATTATTATAAAGAATATTAGAATTAATAATAATCGTTTTTTGTTTGATTTTAGTTTTAATACAACCATTAATAATATTAATAAATAGAAAGGTAACCCCATTTGTTTAGTCATTAATAAGGCAATTAAAACCATGCTTATATTTAATATTCCAAATAAATCATAATCTGATGTAAATGCACTAAATAAGCCATAGCTGAGTAAAATACCAATTAAATAATCTGTATAAATGCTATCTGTAAATGTTGGAAAGAAATCACTTATTCCAATAACTTGTACTAAAAGAAATAGAGTTATAAATATAAATCCTTTAAATAAATCTTCTTTGTTTTTTGTAAGATTTTTAAAAATTGGAAATATAAAACTAATAGTTAATATAGACATTGCTCTAAAAGTAAAGGGTTCACTATAATAATTACCACTTAACTTACTCCATAAAACTTCTAAGATACTAGAAAAAGGAGGGTAATCTCTATGAATTTGAAGCCAAGAACCAGGTTCTGAATAAAAAGCATTGATTCTAAAGCTTTCTTTTGCCATAAAACCCCAATGCATAAACTCATCCCAATATCTAAATGTTGTAAATCTATGCATTACCATTATGTAAATATAAATTATAATAAAGAATAATAAACCTAAAGTTAGAAAATTATTTTTTAGTGTTTTGATATAATTTTTATCTTTATAAACTTTATAAATTACAATAAATAAAAATAAAATAATCATTAATAAAGAAATGTAATATCCATAAGATAATTTCTTCATAAAACCAGTTATTATCATTATGTTTACAACACTTATTATTGCAATAGGAAAACATTCTTCGATTTTTTTATCAAAGACTACCACAAAAAATCCGCTTACACCTAATAACCATAATAAAGGAATAATATATTGCATTGTAATACCTCTAATATCTAATCTTCATAAATACATATCTATCATTTTCATATAAAATATCTGCGATTTCTCTTATATTCAAATATATAGGTTGATATGTACCATCATTATTGTCTATAGCTTGATCTTTTCTCATAATTAAATAATCAATATCATTGCTTAATAATAACTCATTTGCATTTTCATAGTTTGGGTTTGTTGAGTATATTTGTTGGCCAACATAATCCCTTAAGAAGAAAATATTCATTAATTCACTAGGAGCATCTTGTTTTACATCCGCATAATGATCTGATGTTCTAGTATCATAAACGCTATATGGAAGTTCTATATCATTCACATAAGCCTTGGTACTAGGTATTTGACTTAGTAATATAACCCTATCAGTTTCTTTAGATATTACTTCATTTACGTATTTGTATAGATCAACTTCTTGATTAGTAATCCTATAATAAGGATTATAGTCTTCTGTAGGTATTAATGTTTTAGAGTAATTGTTTGTAAATTGATTATAACTAAAAGGAATAATTACAACACAACCTATTATGCATAATATATTAATAATATATTTATTTTTTATAACTGATAAAGAACTTATGAATATGGCTATTGTAGTAAAGTTAAACATAATTTCAAATGCTCTATAAAAAACAAAATTAGTAAGATATTTAATTATAAATGGTGTCACCAAAGGATTTAAAAACAATATAACTATAGTAAGTAAATAAAACTTAAAGTCTTTAACTTTTTGTTTTGTAATAAAGTAAAATAATAAAACAAACCAAACTACCAAAGTAGGGTAGAAGACATTTTTATGGTATATAGAAAAATAATCATGAACCATATCGTATGCACTGTGATCATTAAAGAAATATTGATAAGAATATGTTTCTAATTGAATGAAATAAGATAACACAATCATAATTATTAAAGCTAAAATAACGATTATCTTATGTAATAAATACCATTTATTAATAAATTTATTTGTTTTATTAAGATAATAATTTATTAAATAATAAATAACTATAAATATAAATAAAGCATAGCCAGCAACATTACTCATCTGATATATAACTAAATTAAGGAAGAGTAATGTTGGTATTAAAGCATATAAACTATAAGTAACAATTTCTTTATCATAGTTTTTAAATATTAAATATATTATTAATGAGGCTAATGAGAATAAACTCATAAATCCACCTGAGGAACTCACTGATATAAGACCAGAGAATAATATTCCAACAAGTAATAAGGTTTTCTTTTCTTCATTGTAAAAGAAGTCATATATAAACATTAAAGGATATGTAATAGATATAACTCTATAAGAATTACCTATGAATGCTAAAGCATAGTTATAATACTTAAAAAATATGAAAGTAGATATTATCGTTAATAATATAGTGAATATTTTTTTTGTGAAAAATCTTTTAGAAACAGTGTATAGAGTAACTCCAAAGAAATATAAAAATGTGATAGTAGAAGAATAAAAATATAATGGAGTTTGCATAGGTTCTGAGATACCTAAATTTCTTACTAGTTTTAATAACATTGAAAATAAAGCGTAGAATGAAGCGTAATCATAGGTAAAATCAACATCTTGAATAACACCACTATAATAATTCATTCTTCCATATACATATTTTGTTGAGTTTTCATTAACCATTGATAAATAAAATGTTGAATCAAGGTATGTTTCTCCAAGTGTGTATGATTGTATTCTTATTAATCCTATAGTTACTATAATTATTCCTACAATTGAAGCAAATAAATCGTTTTTTGAAGGTATTAAATTTACTTTAAAGGATAATGATATTAGAAATAATATAAGAGGTATTAATAGAAATGTTATAAGCATAAACTTTGTAGGGATTGCTAGTGATGTAATTATATATGTGAAAGGCTGTAATAACCCTAAAAACGCAAAAAAACCTACACCTAACCAAGTGTTGTCTTTATCACTTTTAAAGAATAGATAATTCATCAATCTACCTGTAATAAAAGATGATATTAATATAAATATTTCAATAAATATAATAGAAACCATTATTACCTCAACTTGCGAAATAAACAGTATAAATAGATGTTTTAATGCCAGTTGGTTCTAGTTTTGTAAATCTACTAGATCCAAACAACCACATCTTAACTAATTCTAAGTCCATGTTTTCCCCAACATAAACAACAGCATCTTCAAACATGAAGAAATCTGCTTTAACTTCCTTTGATTCTAAAGCATCATTCATAACATATATGTTTTCATATTCTCTAAACTCAAAAGCATTTACATTAGTGAAATTAGCATCCCAGTTTGAATCATTATATATTATCAACAAATCACCATAATGTGCTTTTGCGTATGAAATAGGGTTCTTATAGTCTTTTATATAAAGAGCAGGAAAACCTGAACTAGTAATAATAAATATACTAAGTATTAATAGGGTTATTTTTTTATCTTTATATATATCTGCGATATTAAATAGAGTTGATAATAAACCTACAAACATTATTGCATCTACTGGTACCATGTATCTATGAGTCACAAAACTACTAGTCTTTCCAACTAATAAAAAATATGCAAAGTATGTAAATAGTAGAGTGTATTGTGGTAAAGATATTTTCTTATCTTTATTTTTAATTGAAAATACAATTATTAATAAAACAATAATAAATGTTAGATATTTAAATGGACTTTGATTAATATATGAAATATATCTATCTAAGGTGTTTGTTGATGTTTGAAGATTATTTATAGCAGTAACACTATGTTGGTTTGTAAACCAATGTGTTAACGCACTTGGAAATATAGCTAGTGCAATAATAATACCTAAAAGAACCGATATACAAAAATAGATAAGTTCTTTGTATTTTTTCTTAAATAGTAAGAAAAATCCAATGATTAAACAAATGAAGAAATATATTACATATGAATAATAATGAGTTAAACAACCTAATGTAGTAACAAGACTTAATAGTATGTATGTTTTATTAGTTACTTTTTCTATTTCAAAGAAGTCTACTGCAATATATGCAAAAGTTATTGCAAATAGATTAACTAATGGATACATCCTTATAAAAGCTACATAACTCAAAACTACAGGATTAACTATATATATAAACATTACTACAAATGATATTAAATAGTTTTTTGTTAGTTTATTTGTAAGTTTATATATCATTATTGAAGTTAGTAGATAATAAATGATATTTGGTATTTGTCCATGCCATGGTGTTAAATTTGGTGAGAATATTGAGGAAACAATATGTATTATCAAATAAAATAATGGGGGATGACAATCTAGTGCTTGGTTTAGCCAAACATTCTTAAAGTCAAATGGATTATTTAATACAGCAAATCTATAAAACTCTCTATTACTAATCCATCCAAAGTTTTCGTACGATACCCAGCCTCCTGGAGTATTAGATAATGAAAAAGATAACATATCATCTATAAGAAACTTATCCGCGTGATATCTACATGCGATTAATGCTAAACCTGTACCTGATATTAGAAGGATTATAATTAAAATAATCCTATTAATTTTTGTTTCTAGTAATTTCATAATAATCCTACCTTTGATTACTTAAGTATTATAACAAATTATTATAGATAATAGGATTATTATTGGGTATAGGCTTTGAAGTAAGTCTTTAAATTTGGTATTGTATACCTATGTAAAGTTAAATAGAAAAGGAGATGTAATTATTTGAGTATATTAAGGGAAAAATTTAAAGAAGTCTTATTTTCTGTAGTTCCTATAGTAGCTATAGTAATCATACTTTCACTAACATTAGTTGATATACCGGGGATATTATTGACACGTTTTGTTATTGGGTCAATGTTTGTAATTGTTGGTCTAGCGATATTCTTATTAGGAGTAGATATTGGTATCACTCCTATTGGTAATTTTATGGGGGATAAGATTGCAAAGTCTAATAAATTATGGATATTGATTTTATCAGGGTTCTTTCTAGGGTTTGTAATTTCTGTAGCAGAGCCAGATCTACATATTCTTGCAGGTCAAGTAGCAGGAGTGACAGGTGGAGCGTTAGGTAAAAATACTCTAGTTGTTGTTGTTTCATTAGGTATTGCAATAATGATGGCTACAGGGTTAGTAAGAATTGTTAAAAATATAAAGATAAACCATTTATTAACCATTGTTTATGGAATTATATTAATTTTATCAATATTTGCGCCAGAAGCTTACTTAGCCATTGCATTTGATTCATCAGGGGCTACAACGGGAGCTTTAACTGTTCCATTTATGTTAGCTATCGCAATGGGTGTTTCTATGCTTAAAAAAGATAGTAAGTCTGGTGAGGAAGATAGTTTTGGTTTGGTTGGCATTACATCATCTGGAGCAATACTAGGAGTATTATTACTTAGTGCAATATCAAAAACAGGAGATTTAGTTGGTGATGTTAGTGCGGTAGCAGAAATTGGAACATCTATAATTGAACCATTCTTATCAAAATTTCCTACAATTTCTATCGAAGTAATAATAGCTTTATTACCAATTGTGATTATATTTTTACTTTTCCAAGCATTTATATTAAAAGCAAGACCTTCAACAGTGAGAAAAATACTGTTTGGTATGTTGTTTACATTAGTAGGTCTAGTATTATTTTTATTGGGAGTTAATGCTGGATTTATGGAAGTAGGTTATTTTGTTGGTTATGAGTTGGCATCATTAGATAATAAAATTTATTTAGTTGTTGTTGCTTTTGTGTTAGGTTTAGTAACAATTCTTGCAGAACCAGCAGTACACGTATTAACACAACAAATAGAAGATGTTACAAGTGGTTATGTTAAGAAAAACATGGTATTTGTTGCCTTATGTTTAGGAGTAGGGGCAGCAGTTGCTTTATCTGCAGTAAGAATATTAATTCCCGAAATAAGATTATGGCATTATTTATTGCCGGGATTTCTTATTTCAGTTATATTGTCTTATATGGTTCCAACACTGTTTGTTGGTATTGCATTTGACTCAGGTGGAGTAGCATCGGGTCCAATGACTGCAACATTTATCCTTTCATATACACAAGGATTAGCTTCAGCTACACCAACAGCTAATGTATTGATTGATGGATTTGGAGTTATTGCAGTAGTAGCAATGACACCTATAATTGCATTACAAATACTTGGGTTATTATATAAGATTAAATCAAAAAAGGCGGTGGAGAAATGATTCAGGCTAATATTGAATTGATTTGCGTTATTGTTAATACAGGAATGGCAAGTAAGATAGTTAAAGAAGCTAAGAAGTATGGCATCCTTGGCTCTACAACAACTATTGGTAAAGGTACTGTTTCTAATAAAATACTAAATTATATTGGGCTTAGCGATGTTAGAAGAGAAGTTGTTTATATGGTTGGACCTAGTGAAACAGTTAATAAGGCTATAGAAGCACTTAATGATAAGTTTATGTTTTCAAAACCTCATCATGGTATAGCATATACTACAACTGTTTCTAAAGTTGTAGGCACAACACACTGTGAATCAAAATCAAGTGATACGAAAGGAAGAGATGAATTAATGTATAACGTTATTACAATAATTGTAGAAAAAGGAAATGCAGAAGCTGTAATGGAAGCTGCTACACATGCTGGAGCTAGAGGTGGTACAATTATGAATGCTAGAGGTTCTGGTATTCATGAAACATCTACTTTATTTAATATGGAAATAGAACCAGAAAAAGAAATAGTTATGATTATAAGTGAAGAAAATCAAACTGGACCAATAGTTAGTAAAATACAAGAAGAATTTAATATCGATAAGCCAGGTAATGGTATTATATTCATACAAGAAATAAATAAAGTTTACGGACTATACACAAAGAAATAAACCTCAAAGGAGTTATACATGAAAAAGCACAAGACCTTAAGACCATGGATTAGAAATCTAATTTCAATTATTTTATTATGTATTATTGGATATAGTGGACATAATATTTTTACAATAAAAATGGATGAAGATCAGACTTTAAAAATTCAAAATGAATATAAACTACCTGTTTCTAACATTGAAGAAGATAGTGAAACTTATAGTGATAGATATAATAATTTAAAAGAAATTAATAGTGATTTTAAGGGTTGGATTGCCTTTGAAAGTGGTTTAATAGATTTACCATTTTTACAAACAGTAGATAATGATTTTTATTTAAATAAAAACATTAATAGGGAATACAGTAGTCATGGTTCTGTATTTCAAGATTATCTACAAGATTTAAATGGAAGAAACATTACTCTTTATGGTCATTATGTTTATAATAATGCGGATATTATGTTTACCCCTTTAGTTAATCTTAAAGATAAGGCTAATTATGAATCGAATAAATATTTTTCTTTGTTTTTAGATAATACTCAAAGGAAATACGAGGTAGTGGGTATAGTTAAATATAGTGTAACTGATGAACCTATATACCAAATAGGTGACTTAAGCGATGAGAAGTTTAATGAGTATAAAGATTATATATATAAAAATAGACTTTATGATACTGGAGTAGAGATTGGTGACGAAGATAAACTGCTAAGCTTACAAACTTGTGTTAGGAATGAAGATGACACAAGGTGGTTAGTGATTGGCAAGTTAATAGAAGAAAGTGGAATACAATGAAAAAAATAGTTTTATACAATGTAAATGAAGATATAGTAGATAGATATAAAAATATAAAAGAATTTAATGATATAGTGTTCTCTAGAATATTTGATGAAGATCTAGAAACTATAATAAACGATTTGTTTAAGTTAGAAGACCATAATGGCACTAACTTAAAATTTGAAAAATCTTATATGTTAATGGAAGGTATCTCACCTGATGATTTAACTTATATTAATAAGGTATTAAAAGAAAATGATTTATCTTTTAAAGGTATTAAAGTAATGAAAACAGATCATAATAAAGAATGGACTTTAAAAGCATTATTAGATGAAGTAACTGAAGAAGATGAAGTGATGTCTAGAGTTACAATCTTAAGAAAATTAATTATTTCTACAAATGATTTGGATTTAAATAAATATGATGAAGATTTATCATTTGGATTAAAACAAGCATTAATGAATGGATATGTTTTGATTAAAAGTAAAGATTTACAAATAGATAAATTAGATGAAGCAATTAGAAATATTCAATATTTCTTAAATGCAATAGAAAAAGCGTAAAGCTTTTTTTATATTATTTTTAATTATCAAGATATTTTTTTAAATATGGTGTACTATTTTATTGAGGTGAATACTATGAAATACAATTTTGATGAAGTAATTAATAGAACCATTACTAATGATATGAAGTGGCATAGAATGCCTGAATTAGCTACTGGTGAGATTATCCCGATGTGGGTAGCGGATATGGATTTAAGAGTTAGTCAGCCTATTATAGATGCATTATTAGAAAGAATTAAAACACCTATATTTGGTTATTCTGAATTAAATGATTCACATAAGCAATTAGTTGCGGATTTCTTTAATAAAAGACATAACTATGGTATTTCAAATGAAGATGTTTTATTTAGTACAGGTGTTGTATATTCAATTGATAAAATAATGCAAAAGTATACTAAAGAAAATGACAAGATTATGATAATGTTGCCTGCATATAAACCTTTTGTGAGTGTTACAGTAGCAAATAAACGAATACCTATTTATACATATTTAAATTATGTTGATGGTGAATATAAAATTAATTTTGAGGAAATGGAAGAGATTGTTGGGGATTGTAAAACATTAATATTGTGTAATCCCCATAATCCAACAGGAAAGCTATTTACAAGGGAAGAATTAATTGAAATATCTAACTTTGCACAAAAACATAACATGTTAATAATTAGTGACGAGATACATTGTGATTTAGATTATGTAAATAAATTTATCCCTATTATGAATGTTAGTGAGTATGCAAAAAATAATACTATTGCTTTAACAAGTATTACAAAGTCATTTAATTTAGCAGGTAGTAAAATAAGTTTTGTTTTTATTAAAAATAAGGACTTAAGAGAAGATTTCTGTGAGTCTTGTAGATGGTGTGGATTAAATGATATCAATACCTTTGCAGTAGAGATACTTGGGGCTGTTTATACAGAGTGTGACTCTTGGTTAGACCAATGTATTGAATACTTACAAGGTAATGTTGATTATGTAATGGAAAGATTAAAGAGTATACCAGAAATAACCTGTGTTAAACCTGATTCCACTTATTTAATGTGGTTAGATATGAGTAAGGTAAATGTACCAAAAGAAAAGCTTCACCAAGCTATTATTGATGAAGCTAAGATATTATTTACTCAAGGAGAATCATTTGGTGCAATTTATAATGACCATGAAAGAATGAATATTGCGTGTCCTAGAAGCCAAGTAGTAGAAACCATGGATAGATTAGAAAAGTTTGTAATAAAGTATAGAAAATAGACTACGGTCTATTTTTTAAATCTTCTATTTCACCCATGTTTTCTAATTTAATGTGAGTTGCATCTATAAATCCTTTGAAATCTTTTTGGTCTTTGATTGTAGATGATATATTTCCGTTTAATTGTTCTCTAATGCTTTTAGATCTTAATAAACTAAATTCTTTAATAGTTTCAACACCTAATAGATAATCTTCATAAGATACAAATGCTGTTGGATCCTTTTGTACATAAGGTGAAATCATTGATGTGACTTCTTCAACAGTTGTTTCAAATAAACCACTTTCAAAATATTCACTTATTAAATAATCGAAGTATTTTCTATATTGTTTAAAGTATTCATTATTAAGCATTACATGATGATATAAAGGTCTTTTTCTCATTATCTCACCACTTGCTGGTGTATCTATTGGATAGTTAACATATAAAGTTGAATCATTTATTGGATTAGGCATGCCTAAGGAGTATGTTGCAAATGCTAGATTATAATCCCAAGGTATAATACTTAAAATACCATTTTCTTCATATAAGAAATAATTATGTCCAGTTTTTCCTAGATAACTATCCATATTTACTACAAAGACTTGAACAGTAAAGTATCTTAGTATCTCATCAATATTAAGTGCATCTTCTAAATTTTCTTTAGTAGATAGTATTTTTAGTGCGTTAATAAGTCTTTTTTTATCTGTAAAGCTAGGATTAAATTTTGCATTTCTAAAAATATTGTCATAGCTATCTATTTCATCATCTATATATCTTAATGCAACATCATCGTTTTTAGCATTTAAAGAAGTATAGTCTGGTTTGTATAATTGACCATAATTTTTAGAAAAATTTCTTTTCGCAAATGCTTCTTCAGGTTCTTCTATGGCTAGAAATAGTCCCCAATCTACACCATTTACTCTTACCCAAACATATGAATACAAAGGGGTAGGAACACCCATAAAACTCATCATATCGTAAGTGATATACGTTTTTAAATAACTGTTGTCTTGAAAAGAGGAATCTAAGGAAAACTTATCTAATCCAAAGTAACTACTTGCATTATAGTGATCAAATTCTAGTTTTAAACTATATCTATCTAGTTCGTATTTATTAGTTAATCTTAAAGAGTTATTACCTTTGGCACGAATACCAACATTATTAAATTTATCATTATCAATAATAATAGTGGCGTTACTATATTCTTCTTTAGGTGCATTTTCTAGAAAGAGGTCCCAATCATCTATAATAATATCTATATTGTGAACCTTAGTTTTATCAAACAGTTTACTCATATAAACAGGATTTGAACTAGCTTTTGGTATTTTAATGAAACCATTCATAAACAACAAAGTAAAAACAATAGAAATACTTACAATTATTAAAATTAATTTATCTATTTTTTTACTTTTTAACATATTAACTCATGTAATCTCCATTATATGAAACCATTACCACATGATTAACACCTTTCATATCTGAAAGGGTATTAATAAAATCAGTATTTGAATTACTCAGTCTAATCTCATAGTTTAGTTCTATTAAATCTTTAGAAACACTCTTACTTTTAAGTGATAGTTTTTCAACATTACTTTTTATATAATCAAATGTTTCTTTTTCACTTGCAGTATCTAAACAGTGTAGTACAAGAATATAAGGTTGATTAAAGGTGTCATTTGAAGAGAAATAAACTAATACCGCTCCAATTATTAAACTTCCAAATAATGATAATGGGATTAGTCCGGCGGCTAATATAATACCAACAGCAATACTCCAAAATAAGAAAGCAATATCAGAAGGTTCTTTTATAGCTGTTCTAAATCTTACGATTGATAAAGCTCCCACCATACCTAGTGACAACACCACATTGCTTGTTACAGCAAGAATTAATATTGATGTAATCATTGTTAAAGCGATCAGTGTTACACCAAAGCTTGATGAAAACATTACTCCAGCATATGTTCTTTTATATACATAGAAGATAAATAAACCTATTGCAAAAGCCAGTAGGAGTACTATTCCCATGTCTATCAATGAAACACTGTTTACATTTTCTATGAAGCTTGATTTAAATATATCTTCAAATGTCATATTTATTTCTCCTATTCTATTGTTCTACATAATCCGTATTTAGAAAATGCGGAAGATGATCTGTTTTTAAGCTTTGTTGTTAAACTGACTATTTCTGGTATGAATCTATCATATTTTATTTCAAGTACAGTAATATTATCTGAAAGGTTTATTGTGGATGTATTAGGATTTAGAAATGTATTCACATTAACAGATGTTTTTATATTTCTATCTAATGTTATTCTAACGTTTCCAATAGAATATATGTATGCTTCTCTATCATATACAACTACTGTCTTTGGCTTTAAATGTTGGAATTTTAGTTTTGTATAAAATTCAATGAGTAGAGGGTTATCTTCTTTTAATAGAAATTCATAATTATTATCTAATATTTTTATAACTTGTTCTTTATTTAAAATAGCACTATATTTTCCACATAAACCATTAACTTTTATTTTCTTTTCTAATTTTAGAAAATTGGTATTATCGTTATAGTATCTGATTCTGAATTCCTCTCTTTTATTAATACCATTTATTTTTTCTTTTAAAGCTTTGTCATTTGGTGTATCAAAATACAAACTACTCACACGGTAATAACCGTGTGAGTTAGCATTTTTATCTAAAGGGAATATCTTTTTAAGTCGATTTGAAAGTTCATAGTCATCTAATTTATTAATTCTATGTTTTAATTCATGTCTAAATTTTATTTGTTTTTTTAATTTAATCGTCATAATCAGAACCGTAGTCAGATCCATAATCACTATAACCACTATCATTTTGAGGTT
>CAYQNJ010000012.1:37461-45175 GCA_964418835.1 uncultured Erysipelotrichaceae bacterium | reverse complement strand
TTATTTATTCCTTTTGTTTATAGTTTAAATAATTTTATAGTAGATCAATATGATTGGTCAGAAGTGGTTTTAAATGAAAAACTACCTCAACCTAGTATTAGATCTTTAGATGTACAAATTAATGAAGAGTATATGTTACATATTCAAGCTTTAAATGTAGGTAGATTAGACTTTACAAAATATGTAAAACAGGTTAAAGACTTTGGGTATGTAATAGAACCGAAATCTTACTCTGGTTATTATCAAGCATTTAATGATAATGGTGATAAGATATCAGTTAATAGTTATACATTTAATAATACAATGTATATTGATTTAATTCCTTATGAGGAATTAGGTGAATTAGTATGGCCAAATAGTGATATTGCTAGTTTAATCCCTATACCTAAATCAAACATTGGTAAGATTACATGGGAAACAGTTGATAATTTAAATGTAAAGGTTGGTAATACAACATTAAAAGATTTTAATGATTATGTAGAACTTTGTAAGGAAAAAGGATTTACAGTAGATTATTCCAGAGGCGAAGATTCGTTTTATGCTTATAATAAGGATGGTTATAAACTAGATGTAAGATATGAGGGATTTAATACAATTTATATTGGTTTACATAATGATAACAATTAAAAAAATAGAAGTTTATTCTATTTTTTTAATTACCATATATAAGGTATTACTTTGAATTTAACTTTTTGTTTATATTCTTTATAGCCTTGTAATCCTTTTTCTAAAACTTGTTCTTCATTTTGTATTCGTTTAGATAATATTAGCGGATATATAAGCATTATGATAAATGAATATAAAGAGTTTAGTATTAGTGGCATTGATAGAAACATTAATATGGTTGATAAGTACATTGGGTGTCTTACAATACCATATAGACCAGTATCTACTACTTTATGGTTTTCTTGTATTTCTACTACTCTTGATATAAATTCATTTTGTTTTAATACTTCCATGAATAAGTAGTATCCTACTAGAAACAAAATAGAAGCAATAATAACTACAACAGTAGGTATACTATTCCACTTATATCTATAATTCATACCAGCAACTATAAAACTTGCCATAAACATGATACTGCTTAGTAGTATTATGTTTATTTGAGTTTTTTCTTTTTCCTTAGTTTTAAGTCGTAGTTTTAAGATATTAGGATATTTAGTATATAAGACTATTCCCATTAATGTCATTGGAATAAATAAAAGTATTATTAATAACCAACCATGGAGGTAGTTAAAACTACCAGCAGGAGTAAACAATAATAAAAGTATCAGGACAAAACCTGAGATAGCTTTTAGTAGGGCTTGGAAGAGAAGGTTATTTTTCATAAGTGTATTTTAACATAAAGAATTTTGATTATTAAATTACATGTTTATTAATTGAAACTAATAAGGTAATAAAAAAGAACAAATAAAAAAACTTGTTATTATTTATGATCTTGATATCAAATTGTATTTATGATCTAATAAAATAAAGTGAGGTTATATAATGGTATTAACTAGTGATAAATATAAGTATATATCTGATAAAGTTTCATCTTTTAAGAATAATTATCAATTTTTAAAAGATAAAACAGATGATTATGTGTTTTCTGCTCTATGTTTAAAAAATAATTATTATAAAAATCCATCCTTACAATTTGATGATTTTATAATTGAAGATTCTATTGTTGATGGAGTAAATGATGGAGGAGTAGACATTATGTTTACTGATCCTAACTCTGAAAGTTCTGATTTGATAATTTGTCAATCAAAATATTATGAATTTATAACTAGTGATAACATTTCTCAAGCTATTCATAAAATGTTAGATTTCTATGACAATATGATGTTAGGAAATTATCAGTATGTTAAAGAAACAATAAGTAATAAATTTTTGACACTAAATTCCGAAGTAGGGGACGAATCAAAAATAAAATTTGTTATTTATACTAGTGCATCAAAAAACAGAATAAGATTAGACAAATTGACAAAAATAGTTTCTGATCATTTTAATGATGATTTAAAGTATGAATTAGAAATTTTATTTGATAGTGATATTATAGATGAAATTAAAGAGGCAGAATCAAGAAGACCAACTGTTGAAAGTGGTAAGTTAATCATAGATGAACCAAATAATATTTTGTTTTATGAAGATGATTCTGTTATAGTTAACATTTCTGCTTTTTCTTTAAAAGAACTTTATGTTTTACACAGTACGAACTTATTATCAAGGAACTTAAGATACTATATAAGAAAAAGAGATATTGATTTAGCAATAAACAATACAATACAAGAAGATCCATCAGGGTTTTGGTTTAAAAATAATGGAATTACAATTATATGTGATGATTTTGATATTAGTGGTAAAGTATTAAAATTAAAAAATTTTTCAGTAGTAAATGGTGGATAAACAACTACATTAATTTCAAAAAGCAAAATAAGTAAGGAATATGATTTGTTTTTACCTTGTAAGGTAATTAAATCAATTGGAAATAATGAAGATGAAAAAAATAAGTTTAGTCTAGAAATTGCTAAAGCAACAAATTCTCAAAAACCAATCAAACAAATTGATCTAAAAGCAAATGCACCTGAACAGGTTAGATTTTCAAGTGCTATGAGAGAAGCCGGTATATTTTATCAAACAAAAAGAGGAGAAGAAGTTCCAAAAAATTATACAGAGAACTACCTAAATACTGATTTAGCAGAGGTAGGTAAATTGTGCTTATCTGCTATATTTCAGTTACCAGCAAAAAGTAGAAATAAACCTTCAACACTATATCAAGACAACTATTACAATTTAGTTTTTAATTCAAATCAAACTAAAATTTCTAGTATAGTATCAGATTTACTCTATATTGATAATTACTTTAGAAAAAAATTCGTTAAACAATATGCAAGTAATACTTCAAATAAAAATACGATCCCTTTTGCAAATAATTCTAGAACTATTTGTATTTCATTTATTTCCTTTGCGTCGAGGTATATTCAAGGAAATATTACGGAGAAAGATATTGAATTAATATTTGAAAAATATGATGATGACAAATCCTACGATAAACATTTCTATGATATTTTTAAAAAGTTAGATAACTTTAATCATATATTTAACAAATTATATTTTAAAAATTCAAAAGATGTTATTGATGAAAAATTATATCAATTATGTAACACTCTAATAAAAGAAGGTTATAAGATTTATAATTCCTCACATTCAAAAGATCATTCATTAAATGAATCAAATTATTTAAAACAAGATAAAAATTATTTCAATATTCTTGAAACATGTTGGGATGATTTATTGATTGTTATAAAGGATAACCAAGATTTATTTAAATTATAACATTATATTTACTTCCCTCCTTATTTGATCAATGATTAATTAAGGAGGTTTTTATATGAAATACAATGTATTAATAAAAGAAATAATTTATTTAGAAGTAGAAATTGAAGCAAATAGTGAAAAGAATGCATGTGATAAAGCTTATGAATTATACACAGGAGGGGTACTATCAGAATCTAATGAAAGTGAATTAGAAATATCAATAATATAAGGAGGCACTTATGACATACAAAAATACAAAAAAAACCTTATTACAACTTATGAATGATGATTATTCGGAATTTATTAAAGCTCTATTTTGCATAGAAACTAGTATTAATGATAATGAAAAACTAAATGATTTATATGATAACTTTATGAGTAGCAATCATTCTACTTTCATTGATGAAGATCTACTCAAATAATATACTCATAACTATTATTTCAATAAGTTTTACTTATGAATCCTAAAAGTAATTAGAATTGTTAAATAACCTTCTTATACTTATAATAAAATTAAGTTAGGGAGGTTATTTTATGGAATACGTTAACTTAGGTAATACAGGATTAAAAGTCTCTAAGATATGTCTAGGATGCATGGGGTTTGGTAGTGAAACAGTAGGTGGTATACCAGGAAAAACAAATGAAGAAGACGCAAGAGAAATAATAAAATATTCTTTAGACCAAGGAATTAACTTCTTTGATACTGCTAATTACTACTCAATGGGATTAAGTGAAGAAATACTAGGAAGAGCTATTAAAGATTTTGGTAATAGAGATGATGTTGTGATTGCTACAAAGTTATATTATCCAATGCATGAAGGTATAAATGCTAAAGGATTAAATAGAAAAACTATTTTTGCTGAAGTAGAAAATAGCTTAAAAAGATTACAAATGGATTATATTGATTTATATATTATTCATAGATGGGATTATACAACACCAATATATGAAGTAATGGAAGCACTAAACGATCTAGTAAGAATGGGTAAGGTTAGATATATAGGTGCATCAGCAATGTATGCGTGGCAGTTTGTTGAAGCAAATGCGATTGCTGAAAGAAATGGTTGGGCAAAGTTTATTTCAATGCAAAACACTTATAACCTTGTTAATAGGGAAGAAGAAAAAGAAATGATACCAATGTGTCAATATAAAAATATTGCAATCACTCCTTTTTCTCCACTAGCACATGGTGCTATTGTAAAAGATCCAAACACTCCTAGAACTGATGGATTAGGTAAATTACAATCAGAGTATGTATTAGAACACGATAAAGAGATAATAACTAGAGTACAAAAACTTGCAAAAGAGAAAGATATAACTCCTTCTGCTTTAGCACTAGCATGGATATACTCAAAACCATTTATCACTTCTCCACTAGTAGGTGCTTCAAAAATAAAATATGTAGAAGAAGCCATAAAAGCTTTAGAAATAAAATTAAGTGATGATGAAATTAAATATTTAGAAGAACCTTATGTTCCTCATACACAATACGGATTTAGATAAACATTGAAAAAATATTTCTAATTCTTGTAAAAGAATATTGAAATATTTTTTTATGTTATATTAATTTAAAGGAGTATGTTATGAAAAAAATATTATTTATAGATGTAGATGGTACATTACTAGACTACGAAAACAAGTTACCCAATAGTGCTAAAGAAGCGATTATTCAGGCTAGAAAGAATGGTCACTTAGTATATATTTGTACTGGTAGAAGTAAAGCAGAAGTACCAGATTACATATGGGATATAGGACTTGATGGAATGATTGGTGGAAATGGAAGTTATGTAGAGCATAACAATCATATTGTTATGCATCAACTTATTTCAAAAGAAGATTCAAAGGAAATAGTTGATTGGCTAAAAGATAGAAAATTAGAATTTTACTTAGAAAGTAACAATGGATTATTTGCTAGTGAGAATTTTAAAGAAGCAGGAAAAAAACCAATAAGAGAGTATTCTAAAGGAAAAGGAAAAGCTAATTATAATGATTTAGAAGTTGTAGATGTATTACATGGAATTATATTTGATGAAGAACTTTATAGAGATGATTTAAACAAGGTTAGTTTTATATTAAACTCTTATCAAGATTATTTAGATGCTAAAGAAAAGTTTTCACACCTTCCTGTAGGAACTTGGGGAGGAGCAGGGGAACATGCTTTATTTGGCGATATAGGAATAGCTAATGTTACAAAAGTAAACGCCATAGAACATTTGTTAGATTATTTAAATAAAGATGTAAAAGACACCTTTGCATTTGGAGATGCTAAGATTGATATACCAATGCTAGAATATTGTAATGTTGGAGTAGCTGTTAATTCTGGTGGTGATGAAATAAAAGCTATGGCAGACTATATTACTGATGATGTTGATAAAGATGGTTTATTCAATGCATTTAAACACTTTGGACTAATATAATGATTTATTACTTCAGTGCTACAGGTAATAGTTTAAATATTGCTAATAGACTATGTAAACTATTAAATGAACCTATTACAAACATCACCCATGAAACAAGAATAGATAGAAATCAAAAAATGATTTTTGTAGTTCCTTGTTATTTTTGGGGCATACCAGATATAGTAGTAAATCTATTAAATAATGAAGAATTTAATAAGAATGATAATTTATATTTTGTAATAACTTGCGGTGGTTTTTTAGGAACTACTGATAAGATAATAAAAAATATAATAAAACCTGCAAAGCTATTCATATATCAATTACCTATGGAAACAAATTATATTGTGTGGCATAAGATAGATAATAAAGAAGTTATACTAAAAAAACTAAATGATGCTAATGAAAAAATAAATGAAATTGCAAAAGATATACAAAATAATAAATCAACTTATAAAAGTATTATATTTATTAGATTCTTAGAAAAAATAATGTATAAACAATATGACAAACAAAGAAAAACTAAAAAATTTTATGTTAATGATACATGTATTAGTTGTAGTTTATGTGAAAAGAATTGCCCAGATAAAGCAATAGAATTAAAAGAAGGAAAACCAGTATGGATAAAAGAAAAATGCCAACACTGTTTAAGATGTTTGCATCATTGTCCAACATTATCAATTGAATACGGAAAAGAAACTGTAGGAAGGGAAAGATATTTATATTCTAACTATTTAAAACCCTAAATACTTGTTTAACAGTATCTTTTAGATTTTTATATGCAACTTCAAAAGTCATTGCTTCTTGTAGTGTTAAAATACTATTTAAGATACAAAAGTAAGCATCAATACCATTATCATTCAATACTTTTGTATCATCATTAACACTACCCGCAAAAGCTATGACTTTTTTATTATATTTTTTCGCTAATTTAGCAACTCCTATTGGTGCTTTTCCCATAATTGATTGATGATCCAATCTACCTTCACCTGTAATCACAATATCACAATCTTTTATATAATCTTCTAAGGATGTTTCTTTAATAATTAAATCAACACCTGAAGTAAGTGATGCATTTAAAAATGACTTGAATGCATACCCAAGTCCACCAGCAGCACCACTACCAGGATAATCATTATAATCTACATTCAGTGTTTTAAAAACTACATCAGAATAATTAAGAAGATATGAATCTAATAATACAATCATATCCTTATCAGCACCTTTTTGAGGCCCATATACATAACTAGCACCATTGATACCATACAATGGATTATTAACATCACAAGCTATGTTAAAAGTACAATTAGTTAGTTCTTTACTTACATTAGAAATATCAATGTGATCTAAATCTTTTAATCCTTTAGCACCATAAGGTATTTCTTTGTTATTTTTATCTAAAAATCTATACCCTAAAGCACTAAGCATACCAAAACCACCATCATTAGTACTACTACCACCAATACCAATAATAAAGTTACTACAACCTTTTTTTATTGCATCAAGTATAACTTGACCAACACCATATGTAGTTGTATTCATTGGATTTTTTTCTTTAACTAATGTTAAACCACAAATACTAGATATATCTAATATTGCAGTATTATCAACTATTCCATATAAAACATCTATTTCTTCCATCAATGGACCTTTTACATTAATACTATGATATTTACCATCCATTCCTTCAACTAATGTATTAACACTACCCTCACCACCATCAGCCAAAGGTCTAACAATTACATCTATGTTCTTATTAACATTTAAAATACCTTCTTTACAAGCATTTCCAGCTTGTAAAGAGGTTAAACTACCCTTAAAAGAATCAATCGCAACTATCACTTTCATATTATTTACCTTAGATAAAATATACCATATTTTTAAGGTATAATATTTCATGAGGTGATTTATATGAAACATATTGGAACTAAAGAGTTAAATACAGATAGATTGATGTTAAGAAGATTTAGTATGGACGATGCTCAAGATATGTTTGATAACTGGGCTAATGATAT
>CAYQNJ010000012.1:0-37361 GCA_964418835.1 uncultured Erysipelotrichaceae bacterium | reverse complement strand
GATTTAGCAAGAACTCAGATTATGGTAGAAAGTACATTTGGGGATTCTCATCCTGGAAGTGTACATTTATTAAAACTAGCAAATTTAGTATGTGATAGTATCTATGAAAACAATGGTAAAGGAGCCAGGTATTTTGTGACAGATATATGTGATGGAGAAGCTCAAGGTCATGAGGGAATAAACTATTCCCTTGTATCAAGAGATATTATTGCGTCTATGGTAGAAATACATGGTCAAGCAACACCTTTTGATGGCGCTGTTTATATTGCCAGTTGCGATAAAGGTATGCCTGCATTACTAATGGGGTGTGCTAGAAATGATTTTCCAAGTATTTTTGTGACTGGTGGGGTTATGAGTGCTGGTCCTGATTTATTAACGCTTGAACAAATCGGAAAGTATAGTGCTATGTATCAAAGAAATGAAATCACAAAGGAAGAATTTGAGTATTATAAGCATAATGCATGTCCTACATGTGGTGCATGTAGTTTTATGGGAACAGCAAGTACAATGCAAATAATGGCAGAAGCTCTAGGATTGATGTTACCAGGAACTGCTTTACTTCCTGCAGTATCTAGTGATTTAGAAGATGTTTGTAAAAGAGCGGGAAAACAAATAGTTTATCTTGCACAAAATAATATAAAAGCAAGTGATATAGTCACAAAAGAATCTTTTTATAACGCCATCCTAGTACACGCTGCTATTTCTGGTTCAACTAATTCATTATTACATTTACCAGCAATTGCTAAGGAATTCAATATTGATTTAGATGCTACATTATTTGATGAATTACATAGAGGTGCACATTATCTATTAGATATAAGACCTACAGGTAAATGGCCAGCTGAATACTTATATTATGCTGGAGGAGTTCCTGCAGTAATGGAAGAAATAAAAGAATACTTAAATCTAGATGTATTAACTGTTACAGGTAAAACTTTAGGTGAAAACTTAAAAGAACTAAAAGAATCTGGGTACTATGAAAAATGTGAAAAGATTCTAAAAGAAAAAGGATTGACTAAAGAAGAAATAATTAGAAGTTATGATAATCCAATAAGTAGTGATGGTGCTATTGCAATATTATATGGTAATTTAGCACCAGAAGGAGCTGTAGTAAAACATAGTGCAGTACCAAAGAAAATGCATAAAGCAACTTTATTAGCAAGACCATTTGATAGTGAAGAGGATGCTATTAGTGCAATAATTAATAAAGATATTAAAAGTGGCGATGCTGTATTTATTAGGTATGAAGGACCAAAGGGTAGTGGAATGCCAGAAATGTTTTATACAACAGAAGCAATATCAAGTGATCCAATTCTAAGTGAATCTATCGCATTAATTACAGATGGTAGATTTAGCGGAGCTTCTAAAGGCCCTGTAATTGGTCATGTTTCTCCTGAAGCACAAGATGGAGGAGCAATTGCATTAGTAGAAGAAAATGATGTAATAGAAATTGATATACCACAAAGAAAACTTAATATTATTGGGATTAAAGGGAAGTTAAAGACAAAAGAAGAAATAGATGTTGTTTTAAAAGAAAGATTAAAAAACTTTAAACCAAAAAAAGAAAAGTATCAAAAAGGAATATTAAGTATTTATACAAAACTTGCAAGTTCACCAATGAGTGGTGGATATATGAAAAAAGATTAACATTTTCTAGTTTTTGTTGTATTATTTATTACTAGAAGGGTGTGTTAAATATGAAAAGAATAGTAACGATTCAAGACATATCATGTGTTGGTAAATGTTCATTAACAGTAGCATTACCTATCATTTCAGCAATGTCAGTTGAAGCAGCAATAATTCCTACTGCAGTACTTTCAACTCATACTGCATTTAAAGGTTTTACATTTACAGATCTAACTAGTGATATTAAAAATATAGTAAACCATTGGAAAAAAGAAAACTTAGATTTTGATGCAATATATACAGGATATCTAGGTTCATTTGAACAAATAGATATAATGGAATGGGTATTTGATGAATTAAAAACAAATACAAATTCTATAATTATTGATCCTGTTATGGCAGACCATGGTAAGTTCTATTCTGGTTTTGATATAGATTTTGCAAAAAGAATGGCTAAGTTATGTAATAAATCAGATATAGTAGTACCTAATATTACAGAAGCGACTTTTATGTTAGATATGCCATATATTGAAGAAGGGTATAACAAAGATTATATAAAAGAAATATTACAAGGTTTGAATAAATTAGGTGTAAAATACCCAGTATTAACAGGGGTAAGCTTTGATAAAAACAAGGTAGGTGTAATGGCTTATCTATCAGATAGCGATGAATATTTTGAATACTATAATGATAAATTACCGATAGCTTTACATGGTACTGGTGATATTTTTGCAAGCTGTTTTACTGGAGCATATGTAAATGGCAAAGGCTTAGAAGAATCATTAAGAATTGCGACAGATTATGTATGTGAATGTATGAAGTCTAATTTAAAAGATAAAGATGCTAGATGGTATGGAGCTAACTTTGAAGAAGCCTTGCCATATCTAATAAATAGAATAAAATAAAAAGGATTTAATCCTTCTTGTAGATAATTGAATTTAATTTTCTACGGATGCGATTATATCCTTTTTTACTTTTTAAGAATAAATTATATTTATTTTTATCAATTATATAATCAAATTCACCAATCCATTCTATAAACTCTGGATTAAATGATTTTTTATAATTATATAAACCATAATATGGATCTGTTCTTAGTGTAGAACCACTAAAACCACACATATCATAATGTTTAACACCTAGATTTTTCATATCTTGCATCGCAAAATAATGTAAATTATCTATAGGTTTTAAGAAGTTACATGATTTTTTATTATATGTATATAAATCCCAAGATCTATCATTTCCATATAAATATAAACCAGCTCCTACAACTAATAAAGAACCATACTCTTTCTTTAATTCGTTTGCTTCAAATAATTCTTTTTCTTTTGATAATCTTGCTTCTTTGTCTTTAGAATACTTCTTAGAATTTAATTCACTACTTATTCCTTCAATCATTTGATCAAGGTTTATTTCTGTAATATATAGTCTATAGTTCTCTTTAAAGTTATTAACAATATCCTTAAAGAATTTTTCTGAATGAGGTTTAAAACCTTGAGAACTAGAAAGTTCTTTTTCAAACTCCATTAAATATTTAATTTCATCAATAGTTCCTAATCTAGTATATAATCCAATGATGTTATGTCTATTTAATGCGGTTTGTCTAGGTTTTGAATAATTGGATTTTAATATTTCAATATCTTTATCAATATCTACTATAAGAGTATATCTATTATGCCAACTACCATCATAAGCATAACCATAACCTTTATGCTTAAAATCTTTTTTAATTAATATTTCACTTATATATTCATTGTCTATTCCTTCAATAAGATTACCTTCAATATCTCGTGATACTCTTATAACTAAAGGATCAATTCTTATAAAACTTACTTTTTCTTTCTTAGCAAACTCTTTTAATAAGTCTAATGCACTATTTAATAATTCAGTATTACTATAATCTATGCACAAACCAGTAGGAACATACATATATGAAACAATACCATTAACTTTTAATACTAATGCTGTGCCTATTAACTCATCTTCATAGAAACCTAAAAAATATGGTTTAACACTTAAAGATTTTTTTAAGTTTGCCCAACCACTGTACTTCATATAATGGTTATAAGGTGATTTTTTTACGAATTCATCATAAATATCAATATTTTTAATAATTTCTATCTTCATATCTAATATTTTATCACATATTTATGTTATTGTATTTTAGAGGTAATTATGCAATTTATTATTAATAACTTTACTAAAATATTAATCTATATAGGAATATATATTCCTGTTTATATTATTTTTAGATATTCATTTTTAAAATTGTATAAGAAGGATTTAAATAAAAAAGATGAAATAATTAAATTTTCTTTTTATTTATATATTTTTATAATGATAACTTTAACAATATTAATTAGCTTACCAAAGAATTTACAGAATATATTGCAAATAGATGTTAATTGGAAAATAAATACTACAACATTTCTTGTATTTACTCATGCATTAAATTCATTAAAGAGTGGTAACTATCAATATATATTAATTAATTTACTAGGTAATATAGCAGCATTTATTCCAATGGGAGTTTTATTACCAATGATATATAAGAAAAAACGTATATTTAGTGTAGTTGTTTATGGATTTGTTTTTTCTATGTGTATTGAATTATCACAATTATTATTATTTAGAGCTACAGATGTGGATGATGTTATGCTAAACACATTAGGTACTCTAATAGGGTATTTGATTTATAGATTTATTATTAAGTAGTGTATAATAATTCGAGGCGGTGAATTAATGGATATATATACGATATTATTAATTGGGCTAGGGTTATCGATGGATGCTTTTGCGGTAACTATAGCAAATACTTTGTGTTATAGGGATATGAAGAAAAGATATATATTTTTAATGGCATTAACTTTTGGAGTATTTCAAGGAGTAATGCCAGTTATAGGATATTTTGCGGGTAGTTTATTTTTAACACAAATTTCAGCACTAGATCATTGGATAGCATTAATATTATTATCATTTATTGGTTTTAAAATGGTTAAAGAAGCAATAGATGATATGAATAGTGAAGATGGTATTACTTGTCCTATCAAACCATTAACAATGAATTTATTATTAGTTCAAGCTATAGCAACTAGTATTGATGCTTTAGCTGTGGGATTAAGTTTATCAGCACTAAATGTAAATATAATTAATAGTTCATTAATCATTACAGTTGTTACACTGTTAATGTGTTTGATAGGAGCATTAATAGGTAAAAGTGCAGGGGAGTTTTTAAAAAACAAAGCTGAACTATTGGGTGGAACTATATTAATATTTATAGGTTTAAAGATATTTATTGAACATATGTTTTTTTAAAATCTACAAAACACTTTGAATAAGTGTATAATTAAGTTGAATAATAGGGAGGATAATCAATGTTTGACACATTAGCAGCAAATGTTAAGGAAAATCCATTTACATTAGTATTTACTGAAGGGTTTGATCCAAGAATCATTGAAGCAGCATCAAGATTAGAAAAAGAAAAACTTATGACACCAATCTTAATTGGTAATGTTGATGAAGTAAAAGCAGCAGCAAAAGAGATTAATTTCGATATTGAAGGAATATCTATAATTGATCCACTTACATATGATAAGTTTGATGAAATGGTAGAAAAACTATTTGAACTTAGAAAAGGTAAAATGGATAAAGAACAATGTATTGAAGCTTGTAAGAAGGGTAATTATTTTGGAACAATGCTTGTAAAGATGGGCTATGCAGATGGATTGTTAGGTGGAGCAACTTACTCTACAGCAGATACTGTTAGACCTGCATTACAAATTGTAAAAACAGCTCCAGGAAACAAGATTGTTTCATCAAGTTTTATTATGGTTAAAGATGATATTAGATATGCAGTTGCGGATTGTGCAATTAATATTAAACCTACTGAAGATGAACTAGTAGACATTACTTATCAAACAGTAAAGACAGCTAGAGTGTTTGGTATTGAACCAAAGGTAGCAATGTTAAGTTATTCAACATTAGGCTCTGGTAAAGGTGAAGATGTTGATAAGATGAGAAACGCAACTCAAAAAGTTTTAGATGGAAATCCTGATTTTCAAATTGTTGGAGAAATTCAATTTGACGCAGCAGTATCTCCTACTGTAGCAAAAGTTAAAGCTAAAGGTAACGAAGTCGCAGGTTATTGTAATACATTTATATTCCCAGATATTAATGCTGGAAATATAGGATATAAACTAGGACAAAGACTTGGTGGATATGAAGCTATGGGACCAATTCTTCAAGGATTAGCAGCACCAATCAACGATTTATCTCGTGGATGTACTGCAGAAGAAGTATTCAAAATGGCATTGATTACTGCAGCATTAAAATAATGAAATAAAAAGTTCAATCATTTGATTGAACTTTTTTTACCATCTTAATCTATTAGAATTTAATATAACCACAAGTATTGATAATTCATGTACTAACATACCTATAGATAGATTAATTCTTGAATCTAATACACCCGCAAATAATATGACTGCAGTAGCGATTGCTAAAACCATGTTTTGCATCATTACGTTTTTTGTTTTTCTTGCAAGTTTAAATAGTTTAGGAATTGATTCTAGGTTTTTATCCATAAGGATTACATCAGATGTTTCCATTGCTACTCTATTATCAGAACCACCCATTGATATACCTATATCAGCTTCCATTAATGATGGAGAATCGTTCATACCATCTCCAACCATTACAATATTGTCATAGCTTCTTATTACATCTAATTTTTCTTGAGGTAATAATCTTGCTTTTATTTCATCAATTCCGATTGATTTACCAACTTGATTTGCACTATTTTGATTATCACCAGTAAGCATAATAGTTTTTAATGGTTTTAGTTTACTAATAACTGACTTTGCTTCATCTCTTATAGTATCACTTAATAAAATTGTTCCATATAATTCAGTATCACTTCCTACATATACTGTGGTTCTATCATGATGATCTAGTTTAAAATCAAATAAAGCTTCTTGACCAACTTTCACATTAATACCATCAATATTTGCGATTATTCCTTTACCAGTCACAAATTCCACATCTTCAATGTAGTTAGTGAAGTTTGGATACTCTTTTACAATAGCTTTTGCGATAGGGTGTTCAGAGTGAGATTCTACCATAGCCGCAATATTTAATATTTCATCTTTTGTTTTACTTCCTTCAATTACTTGATCTACTTTTAACTCGTTTTTTGTTAGAGTTCCTGTCTTATCAAATGCGATAGTTTTAATTGTGTTCATTGTTTCTAATATGTCTACGCCTTTAATAAGGATATTTGATCTTGCTGCACTTCCAAGTGCGATTGATGAGGCAATTGGTATTGCAATTACAAGAGCACCTGGGCAAGCTACTACTAGTAATGATAAAGCTACTTTTACATCTTTTAATACAAGATATGCAATAAATGAACCAACTATTACTAATGGTGTATAGTATTGTGCAAATTTATCAATAGATCTTTGAAAATTACTTTTTCTATTTTGTGCAGTTTCAATCAAATCTAGTATTTGACCATATATAGTTTCTTCTTCAATTGCACTTGTTTCTACTATGATGAATCCTTCTTTAATGATAGTTCCCATGAATACATTATCATCATTGGTTTTAGTTACTGGAACCGATTCACCAGTGATACTTGCTTCATCAATAGCTGCACTTCCTGAAATTATTTTCCCATCTACTGGTATTACTTCACCTTGTAATACTTTTATTTTTGTACCAACTTCAACATCATCAATAGATATTGTCTCATTGTTTTCCAATCTTAATGTAGTCGGAATAAGTTCTATCATATCTCTAAGATGTTGATTTGTTTTATATAAAGCCTGTCTTTCTAATTCATTACCAAACACATATAAAAAGGTCACTGATGCTGCTTCCCAGTATTCTCCTATTAAGAATGCTCCAACTACTGCAATAGTAATTAATAAATCTATTCCAATAATTTTATATTTAAGGTTTTTTATACTTTGTAGGGAAAATGAAGAAGCATAATATATACCTGTAGCTCCTTGAATGATGTTTGTGATTAATTGACCTGGAAAAAATATTCTTAAGAGTAAGGATATCCAAAAAGGAATCCATTTCTTATTTAAGATCATAACCCAAATCCTTAATAACTCTAATGATTTTGTCTTGAGTTATTTTTTCTTCATTAAAATCTACAATGGCTGTAGATGTATTAAAACCAACACTTACCTCATTTACACCATCTAAGCTTTTTACTGCTTTCTCTATTTTAGTCACACATGTTGGACATGTAAGTTGTTCTAATCTAATTTTCTTCTTCATATATGTACCTCTTTCTTTTATGATTTCATTATATGTTTTAATTTAAAGTAAAACATTGATTTAAATCAAAATATTAAATTATAATTTTATTAGGAGGATTTATATGTTTGATAGGATGAAAAGGGTAAAACAAGAGTTAAGTGAAAAGGAATGTATTGACATTCTAAATAATCAAACACATGGAGTTTTGTCAGTTAATTCTAATGAAGGATATCCATATACTGTACCTTTAAACTATGTTTACTATAATAATAAAATATATTTTCATTGTGGAAGAAAAGGTTTAAAGATTGATTGTATAAGAAATAATAATAAAGTCGCTTTTTGTGTTATTGACTTGGCTAAGTTAGTACATGAAGATTACTCTACCACTTATAAGAGTGTTAATGTTTTTGGTAAGGCAAAAGAGTTAACTGATAAGGATGAAATATTTAAAATTATGCAAGAATTAAATTTTCATTTATTTAATAGTAGAAATGAAAGAGATGATAAAGAAATAAGTGATTCTATAAATCATTTAAATCTAATAGAGATTGAAATAGATTTGATGACAGGTAAAAAATCTAAAAGTTTGGTTAAATAATTACGAAATAAATTACCAGAATTTTTAAAAACCTTATTTATAAACGAATAATATTTATAATTAAGTTGAAAGGAAGGTGTTTATGGGATTACGTAAAGATTTTTTATGGGGTGGAGCTACAGCCGCAAACCAATGTGAAGGTGCATATAACGAAGGTGGAAGAGGTTTAGCAAACGTTGACCTTATTCCAGTAGGTGAAGATCGTAAAGATGTAGTAATTGGAAAGATGAAGATGTTTGAATTTGATGATGAGCATTTCTATCCTGCAAAAGGTGCTATTGATATGTATCATAGATACAAAGAAGATATTGCTTTGTTTGCAGAAATGGGATTTACTACATATCGTCTAAGTATTGGTTGGAGTAGAATTTTCCCAATAGGTGATGAAGAAGAACCAAATGAAGAAGGATTAAAATTCTACGAAGATTTATTCAAAGAATGTCATAAATATAATATTGAACCATTAGTAACAATCACTCACTTTGATTGCCCAATGGGATTAGTTGAAAAGTATGGTTCATGGCGTTCTAGAAAACTGATTACTTTCTATGAAAGATTAGTTACAGTTTTATTTACAAGATATAAAGGCTTAGTTAAATACTGGCTAACATTTAATGAAATAAATGTTATATTACATGCACCATTTATGGGTGGAGGAATCTATCTAGAAGAAGGTGAAAATGAAAAAGAAGTTATTTATCAAGCAATACATCATGAATTAGTAGCAAGTGCTTTGGCTACTAAAATAGCTCATGAAATTGATCCAAACAACATGGTAGGTTGTATGTTAGCTGCAGGTACTTGTTATCCACTAACATGTAAACCTGAGGATGTTTGGGCAGCACATGAAGCTAATAGAGATAACTATTTCTTTGTGGATGTACAATCTAGAGGATATTATCCTTCATATGCTATAAAGCAATTTGAAAGAGAAGGAATTAATATAAAGATGGAACCAGGTGATGAAGAATTACTTAGAAATCATACTGTTGACTTTATATCATTCTCTTATTATCAAACTAGAACTACTACATCTCAAGAAATGGAATTAACAGAAGGAAACTTAATTCCAAGTGTTGAAAATCCATATTTAAAAGCTAGTGAATGGGGATGGCAAATTGATCCACTAGGTTTAAGAACCACATTAAACACATTGTATGAAAGATATCAAAAACCATTGTTTATAGTTGAAAATGGATTAGGTGCAGTAGATACTGTAGAACCTGATGGAAGCATTAATGATGATTATAGAATTGAATATATGAGAGATCATATTAAAGAAATGATTGATGCTGTAGATTTAGATGGTGTTGATTTATTAGGTTATACTATGTGGGGTCCAATTGACTTAGTAAGCGCTGGTACAGGTGAAATGAAGAAGCGTTATGGCTTTATTTATGTGGATAGAGATAACTATGGTAATGGAACTTTAAATAGAAGTAGGAAAAAATCATTCTATTGGTATAAACAAGTTATCGCAAGTAATGGTGAAAATCTAGGGTGAGAAAACTTTTTGTTTCTGACTTAGATGGGACTTTGTTTTATCATAATGATGAAAATAATTTTTCAATAAGTGATGAAAATCTATTTGCAATAAATGATTTTGTAAGTGATGGTAATATATTTGCGATAGCAACTGCAAGATCTAGAGAATTTCATAAGGATTTAATAGAAATGTTAGGTTTTGTACCTCCATTTATTTGTGATAATGGAGCTACAGTTATAACTCATGATTATAAGGTTAAAGAAACTAATCTAACATTTCATGATTTTAAAAGAATTGATGATTATTTAGTTAATAATAATATCAATGGTTTTGTAGGAACATACTTAAATAAAAGATATTACACATCTAATCAAGATAATTATCCTTTTAAAAGAAATGATATTGGATTTAGAGGTAGAGAAGGTTTTTTATCTAAATCTATTAATTTACAAGAAACTAATTATGAACTAGATAAAGTATGTTCTAGATTATTAGTATTAATTCATCCAGAAAATATGGAAAAGGTTAAAGAAGATATTCGAGATTTATTCAAAGAAGATTATGAAATTGTAAGTTCTGATATAGATAATATAGATATTGTAAGAAAAGGTTGTAGTAAGGGGAATGGAATAAGAATATTACAAGAGTACTACGGTATTTCATTTAATAACAGTGGTGCAATTGGTGACTCAGAAAATGATATTTCTATGTTTGATGAAGTTAAATATTCATATGCAATGGATAATGCAATTCCTATTACTAAATCCAAAGCGAAACAAACTATAGAATCTGTAGGAAAAGCAATTATTGATTTTAATGCAAAGGAGAATAGTCATGACTAAAAAAATAACACTGCTATGTGCTGCAGGGATGTCTACTAGTTTATTAGTAAATAAAATGAAACAAGCTGCAGAAAAAAATGGATGGGATTATGAAATTGAAGCTTATGGTTTAGCAGATGAACCAAGAGTTGTACCTGATGCGGATATAATTTTGTTAGGACCTCAAATTAGATTCAATGAAAAGAAGTTAAATGAGAAGTATCCAGATAAGATTATCAGATGTATTGATATGAGAGAATATGGTACAATGAATGGAGAAGCTGTAGTAAAGTTTGCTCGTAAAGAGATGGGAGAAGAATAATATGGATGGTTTAGAATTAATTAGTTTTCAAATAATATCAGCAGTAGGTACAGCAAGAAGTATGTATATTGAAGCAATTCAATTAGCTAAAGAAGGCAAGATCGCAGAAGCAAGAGAACAAATCGTTGAAGGAGAGAAAGTCTTCACAGAAGGACATCATGCTCATGCTCAACTTATACAACAAGAAGCTAATGGAGATAAAGTTGAATTTCAATTGTTATTAATGCATGCTGAAGATCAACTGATGAGTGCTGAAGGATTTAAAATTATTGCTACTGAATTCATTGATGTTTACGAAAGAATGGCAAAATAACAAGAAAGGTGTAAAACCTTTCTTTTAAAAGGGAAAATATGGAAGCTGGAATAACAATAATAAATCAAATTATCAAAATGTTTATACTTATGGGTATAGGTTATTTTGTGTATTATAAAAAATGGGTTAATGAAACAGGGTCTCAACAAATGTCTAATATATTACTAAAGATATGCGCCCCTGCAATTACCATTGTGTCTTTTAATATTGAGTTTAGTAAAGAAAAACTATATGGAATTATTATTGCTTTTGTACTATCTTCTTTATCTATTATTATTGGTTTAATAGTAGCAAAGTTAGTGTATAGAGATACAAAAAGAATTGAACAGTTTTCAATAGGATTTTCTAATGCTGGATTTATGGGAATACCATTGGTACAAGGTTTACTAGGAATGGAATATATAATGTATATTAGTACATTCTTAGTAGTATTTAATCTATTTGCATGGACTGTAGGTGTGTATTTAGTTAGTGGTAGAAAAGACTTAATAACACCAAAACTAATATTATTTTCTCCAGCAGTAATTGGGTTAATAATTGGTTTAATAGTGTTTATTTCTCCAGTAAAGATTCCCTTTATTATACAAGAACCCTTAGCAATGGCTGGAAGTATGAATACACCTTTAGCAATGATTGTACTAGGTACTTATATTGCAAAGAGTAATATTGTAAAAGTATTTCAAAATAAAGAGGCGTATAAGGTTAGTTTATTAAGACTAATTGTAGTACCTATAGTAACTATATTAATATTCAAATTAATTCCTAATACTTATATAGATATTAAAAAAGTTGTTATTATTGCAGCTAGTGCACCAACTGCAGTTATGGTCGCTATGCTTGCACAACAATATGATGGTGATTATGAACAAGGAGCAAGAATTGTAAGCTTATCGACTATATTTTGTTTAATTACAATGCCCTTAATGATTATCCTTGCACAATTAATCTGGTAGTAATTACCTATTTTAATATTAAATATTGAAGTAATTTAGTAAATGATTTAGAATATTGGTAACGGTTACAAATAATAACCTTAAGGAGAGATTATGACTAAAAAAATTACTTTATTATGTTCAGCAGGTATGTCAACAAGCTTGCTAGTAACAAAAATGCAACAAGCAGCAGAAAAAAATGGTTGGGATTATGAAATTGCAGCTTATGGAATGGCAGAAGCTCCACAAGTAGTACCTGATGCTGCAATCGTATTGTTAGGCCCACAAGTTAGATTTAATGAAAAGAAAATCCAAGCTGACTATCCAGACAAAATCGTTCGTGTTATTGACATGAGAGATTATGGAACAATGAATGGAGAATCTGTAATAAAATTTGCTCGTAAAGAAATGGGCGAAGAATAAGAATTAAAATACAAGGTGACTATATAGCCACCTTGTTTCTTTAAGAGGTAAAGATGAAAACATGTCAAAGATTAAATATAGAAACAGGGCTATATGAAACAGTTGATTTAATTGGTAGGGTTAAATTTGTTGGAGAAAGTGGTAACGCTGATTTAACACATAATAAGATTTATAATGTTATTGGTATCAGAAATAATATGCTTAAACTAATTGATGATACTGAAGACTATTATTTGTATCTCCCTCAAGATGGTACTTTGATTTTAGAAAAGAAAGCCACAGGTGCTGGCTTTATAATTATTGATGATTTTACAAAAACAAAAGAGATAAAAAAAGTATTTGATATTGCAAAGAAGAATTTGATAAAACAAGAAAGATCATTAAAGAATAGGATTATTAAATTCATAATGAACAAAAAAAAATAAATCAGTTAACCTGATTTATTTCTTGTATTCAACACCTGTATATAATGTTGAGAATCTAGGATGTTTTTTAAGAAGTGCTTTTATTTCAACTGCATCCGTTTCTTCATTATCACTCTCAAAATACATTTTAATTCCTTCTTTTTTTAGAAATGTAATATTCTTTCCTTCCATTTCTATAATTGCTTGTTTGATTTCATCCGCTCTAAGTGCTGCATTAACTATAATCATAATATCACCTCATATATATTATATACTTTAAATATAGAATTAATGAAGAATTTAAATCTTTATGGTAAAATTTACCTAATAGGAGAATAATATGCTTTTACTTGAAAAACTAAAAAATAAAGAACAGTTTTCTAGTTTAGATTTAGCAATCATAAACTATGTATTAGAAAATCCAAAACAAGTTACTAAGCTTACGGTTGGGGAACTTGCAAAAGTCACATATACTTCCCCATCATCAGTAGTAAGATTGTGTAAGAAATTAGGCATGAAAGGATATGCTGATTTTAGAATAAAACTTGCTACTGAAATCAATACATTTTTAATTAATGAAGAAAAGATAGAAGTTGATATGCCTATTCGGCCAGAAGCTAATATTGAAGAAGTCGCAAAAACATTTTTCAATCTACACTATCAATCTTTAATTAACGCATATAATAATATTGATTATCAAGCGATAGCTAGTGCAGTTGAATTAATCTATAATGCTGATTATATAGATATTAGAGGTAATGGTCCATCCTTAATAATTGGTCAAGATTTTGCATATAAATTAAGAAAAATAGGATTACCTGTGGTATCTAGCACTATGATTGGTTTTGATACATTCACAAAGATAAAAAGATCTAAAAATGCTGTCACTTTGATTATTTCAAATTATGGACAAGGAAGTTTTGTTAGAGACTGGATGAATGTTGCAAAATACAATGGTTCTAAGGTTATAATGTTATGTTCTAATAAAAATAGTGCTATATTTGCTAATGCTGATATTCAAATTAATACTGAATCTCACGAAGGGGATAGAGCTACTAAACTAGGTGCTTTTGAATCAAGAACTACTATGTCTTATATTCTAGATATTATATATTCATTAATATTTATGAAAGACTATAATTTAAATGTGAAAGAACAATATGAACATGGAAAATTCTTGAATAAATTTAGAAGATATACTGATAATGAAGACTTGTAAAACAAGTCTTTTTTGAAAAATAATTTCATAAAATTTAGTAAATAATTCTTTAAAATAGTATTTATTACCAGAAAATCATTTAACCTTTTAAATGATTTTTCTTTGTGGAATAATTGGCGCAGGAGGTAAAAGAATGGATAGTCGTAGAATTAAAATTGTTACCATCGGTGGAGGATCTAGTTATACTCCAGAGCTAATTGAGGGATTTATTCTTAGAAAAGATCAACTAAATATTAAAGAGATTTGGTTAGTTGATATTGAAGAGGGAAAACACAAACTAGAGATAGTTGGTGAAATGGCTAAGAGAATGATTAAGGCTGCAGGTTTAGATTGGGAGGTTTATTTAACTCTTGATAGAAGACTAGCTTTAAAAGATGCGGATTATGTTACAACACAATTTAGAGTTGGTCTATTAGACGCAAGAATTAGAGATGAAAGAATTCCATTAAAGTATGGATTAATTGGTCAAGAAACTAATGGAGCTGGAGGAATGATGAAAGCATTCAGAACAATTCCAGTAATATTAGACATTATCAATGACATGAAAGAGCTATGTCCTAATGCTTGGTTAATTAACTTTACAAATCCATCAGGTATGGTTACAGAAGCAGCTATAAACTATGGTGGCTGGAAGAAGACTATTGGTCTATGTAATGTTCCAATTGGATTTATGGCTATGAGTAAGGCTGTAATGGGATTAGAAGAAAATGATGAAAGTCTATTCTTTAAATTTGCTGGGTTAAATCATTTCCACTGGCACAGAGTTTGGGATAAACAAGGCATCGAACTAACAGATTATATAATTGATGAAGTTTACAGACCTGAAAATAAAGAAAAGTATAAGGGGATGAAAAACGTTCGAGATTTACCAATGAATTATGAACAAATTAAAGATACTCATTTATTACCTTGTTCATATCAAAGATACTACTATATTACAGATGATATGTTGAATGATGAACTTCATGAATTTGAAGAACATAAAACAAGAGCTGAAGTAGTAAAACAAACAGAAAAAGAGTTATTTGAACTTTATAAAAATCCTGAATTAGATTACAAACCAGAACAACTTACAAAACGTGGTGGTACTCATTATAGTGATGCAGCATGTGAAATCATTGCTTCTTTACAAAATGATAAGAAAACTATGATGGTTATAAGTACTGTAAATAATGGTGCAATTAATGATTTACCATATGATAGTACTGTTGAAATCTCAGCATTAATTACTTCTCATGGTC
Source organism: uncultured Erysipelotrichaceae bacterium (assembly GCA_964418835.1). GTDB lineage: Bacteria > Bacillota_I > Bacilli_A > Erysipelotrichales > Erysipelotrichaceae > UBA9076. The sequence goes on along the minus strand of CAYQNJ010000012.1, from coordinate 21,697 downwards.
CTGAACCTATAAATTGGGGTAAGTTTGAACCATCTATTAGAGGCATCTTACAAGGGCAAAAGGCGATGGAAGAAGTAACTATCGAAGCTGCAGTTAGTGGAGATTATGGAAAAGCAATTCAAGCATTTACAATAAATCCATTAGTAAGAAGCGGTAAGCTTGCAAGGGTAGTTCTAAATCAAATGTTACTAGCTAACAAAGACTATTTACCACAATTTAAAAATGCTATTGAAAAAATAGAACAAGAAGGGGAAACATATAACCCTGAAGAATACGGAATCGTATAAACTTTATAAAAGGAGAGAAAAATGAAAGATAAGCTAATGAATGGCGTATTAGTTGTAGCAGAAAAACTACAAACTAATAAATATATGTCAGCAATAAAAAATTCATTTACATCATTACTTCCAATTATTATTACAGGAGCATTTTGTACATTAATTTCTAACGTAGTGCTTTCAACAACAACAACTGGTATCAGTTTAGCAAAAGTTAACGGATTTGAATGGCTAGGGGTATTAAATCCAATATTTACAGCAGCAAACTATGCAACTTTAAACTTTATGGCTATAGGTCTAGTTATATTAATAGCCATGGAACTAGGTAAGCATTATGGTAGAACAGAAAACATTCTTCCAGTAGTTGCTTTAGCATGTTATATAGCTTTATGTACTACTTCATTAAATGGTGTTGTACAAGATGCTGCTGGTAATGATATTGCTTACACTGTAGCAAATGTTTTACCTAGAAACTTTACAAATGCTCAAGGTTTATTTATGGGTATGTTCGCATCTATTATAGGTACTGAATTATATGTAAAAATAGTTAAATCAGGAAAACTAGAAATTTCTATGCCTGATACAGTTCCACCAAATGTTACAAAATCATTTAATGTTTTATTTCCTTCTATATTAACTATATTAATAGTTTCTACAATAGGATTTGTATTTGAATTGGCATTTGGATATACAATATTCGATGCTATTGCAAAATGGATTCAAGCTCCTTTAGCTGGTGTTTTAACTGGTCTACCTGGTTATTTATTCTTATTCTGGATGACTACATTATTATGGTCACTTGGAATACATGGTACTCAAGTATTAGGTCCAGTTTACCAAGCATCAATGTTAATTGCTTTAGATGAAAACTTAGCAGCTGTTACTGCAGGACAAAAAGCAACAAATATATTAAATCTGGCTTTTATTAGTATGTTCTCAACTATTACTGGTGCAGGTATTACAGGTGGTTTAATTATTGCAATATTAATTCTTTCTAGAAGAGAAGATTATAAGGCAATCGCAAAATTATCAGTAGCTCCTGGTATATTTAACATTAATGAAACAATGACATTTGGGTTACCAATTGTATTAAACCCAATCTTAGTAATTCCGTTTATGTTAAGTCCAATTGTTTCTGCAACAATTGGTTATACACTAACAAGAATTGGTTTCTGTGAAGTAATGTCATACAATGTTCCTTGGACAACACCTCCATTATTAGGTGCATTCCTTGCAACAGGAGGAGACATTAAAGCTTCTATCGCTCAAGGGCTTGCAATACTAGCAGCAGCACTTATTTATGCTCCGTTTGTATTAATAACTAATAAACAAGCAGAATTAGAAGCACAAGCAGTAACTGAATAAATAAAAAAATGGAGGATTTATGAAAAAGAACAAAATAAATGATGAACCAGAATTAACTGATGTTCAAAAAAGTATTTTAGCAACAAGAAAAAGAATGAATAGAAGAGAGTTAGAAGCAGATCGTATTGAACCTTTTTCTAAGTATAAAACTATTACATATATTTTGATATTCTTACTTCCTCCTTATGCTTTATATAGAATATGGAAAAAAGATTCACCTTTTAGATATGGTGAAAAGTTATTCTATTCATTTGTATGTGTTATGTATTTAGTAGCGTTAATAAATAATATTATTCAATTGATTTAATCCTTCTTTTTAGAAGGATTTTTTGAATAAATAATATAATTAAAGAAGAGGTGGTTTATATGGAAAAAAGATTTCCAGAAGGTTTTTTATGGGGTGGAGCTACAGCAGCAAATCAATATGAAGGTGGTTATAATCAAGGTGGTAAAGGTTTTTCTGTATCAGATTGTGTAATACAAAAATATGATATGGATGTGACAAATTATAAGGCGCATAACTTTACAACTAGTAAAGAAATAGAAGATGCTTTAAATAACCCTAATGATGTTAGAAATTATCCTAAACGCAGAGGTAGTGATTTTTATAATAGATATAAAGAAGATATAGCATTAATGGCTGAGATGGGGTTCAAGGTGTTTAGATTATCTATTGCATGGTCTAGAATATTTCCAAATGGTGATGATGAATATCCTAATGAAGAAGGATTGAAGTTTTATGATAATGTCTTTGATGAGTTAAAGAAATATAATATTGAACCTTTAGTAACAATGTCTCATTATGAACCTCCAATTAATTTAGTTCTTAAATATGATTGTTGGTATAATAGAAAAACAATAGATTTCTTTATTAACTTCGTAAAAGTTATATGTGAAAGATACAAAGATAAAGTTAAGTATTGGTTAACCTTTAATGAGGTAGATAGTATGATAAGACATCCATATACAACTGGTGGATTAGTGGAAGATAGGTTTGTTGGTAAAAACTTTGAAGAAGTTATATTCCAAGCAATGCATCATCAATTTGTGGCTAGTGCAATTGCTACAAAAATATGCCATGAAATAATTCCTGGTTCAATGGTTGGTTGTATGCTTACAAAACTTACATATTATCCATATACTTGCAAACCTGAGGATGTATTAGAGGCACAACAAAGAATGAGAAGTACATATTGCTATAGTGATACACAAGTATTTGGTGAATATCCATCGTATCTTTTAGCAAGGTTTAAAAATAATGGGATTAATATAATTAAAGAAGCAGATGATGATAGGGTTATGAAAGAGAATCCTGTTGATTTTATATCGTTTTCTTACTATATGTCTTCATGTGTTGCAAAAGAAGAAAGTGGTTTAAATACAACTGCAGGTAATACAATTACTGCGATAAAAAACCCTTATTTAGAAAGTAGTGATTGGGGATGGCAAATTGATCCTATTGGTTTAAGAGTTTCATTAGTTGATTTATATGATCGATATAGAAAACCGTTGTTTATAGTTGAAAATGGTTTAGGAGCTAAGGATGTTTTAGTTAATGGAACAGTAGAAGATGATTATAGAATTGATTATTTTAAAGAACATTTTAAAACAATGTTAGAAGCTATAAACATTGATGGAGTTGAATTATTAGGTTACACATCATGGGCTTGTATTGATTTAGTTAGTGAATCTACAAAACAAATGAGTAAGAGATATGGATTTGTTTATGTGGATAGTGATGATTTTGGTGAAGGTACATTTGACAGATATAGAAAGAAATCTTTCTATTGGTATAAGGATGTCATTGAAAGTAATGGTGAATCGTTGTTTAAATAATTAATTATGTGGTAATATTGTTTGTGTAACTTAAGGGGGTTATATTATGAAGAAAGAATTATTTTCTACAAGAACAATAGTAGCAACAGGACTTGGTGCAGCATTATTTATGGTTCTATTTATGTTTGTAAAAGTTCCATCACCAGTACCTGAAACAAACTTACAAATCGCTTATGGAGTATCAGCATTCTTTGCGGCTGTGTTTGGTCCATTGTGTGGATTCCTAGTAGCTTTTATCGGACATGCTTTATCTGATTTTATTAGCTATGGTTCACCTTGGTGGAGCTGGGTAGTAGCTTCTGGTATTTCAGCATTAGTTGCAGGTTTTGCATACTATAAACTTCAAGTTGAAGAAGGTGAGTTTAACACAAAAGATATTATCACATTCAACATTTTCCAAATTTTAGGTAATGCAATCGCTTGGTTGTTAGTAGCACCAGCATTAGATGTAATTATCTATAGTGAACCAATGAATGTTGTAATTGCACAAGGTGCAATAGCGTTTGTGATGGATGCAATTGTCTCTGGTGTAGTTGGTACATTACTGTTAATTGCTTATTCTAAAACAAAAACTAAAAAAGGTTCTTTATCAAAAGAATAGTATAAAAGGCTTCGGCCTTTTTTATATGAATAATTAATAGTATAGGTTTATTTAATATAGTAAAAACGACATTTCTAAAAATGTTATTTGTATTAATGGATTATAGTTATCCACAAGAAAAAAAGATATTCATTTATGAATATCTTTTTAGTCTATTTCTAGTAAACCTGTATATAGTTTATAGTAAATACCTTTTTCTTTTAGAAGTGAATCATGATTTCCTCTTTCAATAATTTCACCATTGTCTAATACAAGAATTACATTTGAATTCTTTATTGTAGATAGCCTATGAGCTATTACAAATGTTGTTCTTCCACCCATTAGTTTATCCATACCGTTTTGTACGATCTTTTCTGTTCTAGAGTCAATTGAACTTGTGGCTTCATCAAGTATTAATACAGGGGAGTTTGCAAGTGCTGCTCTTGCAATAGATAATAATTGTTTTTGTCCTTGAGATAATGGAGAACCATCACTTTTTATTACAGTTTCATAACCATGTTCTAAGTGCATTATAAATCCATCAGAATTTGCTAGTTTTGCGGCTTTTATAACCTCTTCATCACTTGCACTTGGATTTGCATATTTAATGTTTTCTTTTATTGTTCCACTAAATAGATTTGTATCTTGTAATACAATACCTAATGATCTTCTTAGGTCATTTTTATTTATTAATTTAATATCTATGCCATCATATGTAATTGAACCTTCTTGAATATCATAGAATCTATTAATTAAGTTTGTAATTGTAGTTTTACCAGCACCTGTAGCTCCTACAAAGGCTAGTTTTTGTCCAGGTTCAGCATATAGATTAATATTTTTTAAAACTGTTTTTTCATCAGAATACCCAAATGTTACATTATGGAATCTAACATCTCCTTTTAATAAAACTAATCTATCTTCTTTATCTTTAGAAGGGTGTTTCCAAGCCCATGTATTAGTACATGCATCACATTCAATTAGTTTATTGTTTTCTTCTCTAACATTAACTAATGTTACCTCACCATCATTAACTTCAGATTTTTCATCAAGTAGTTTAAATACTCTTTCAGCTCCAGCCATAGCCATGATTATAGAATTAAACTGTTGAGAAATTTGTGTTATAGGCATGTTGAATGATTTGTTTAAAGTTAAAAATGAAGCAAGTGTTCCAACAGTAAGTGAATTAAATTTAATCGCTAGTATACCACCGATTGCTGCTGTTAAAACATATGATATATTACCTAGGTTACCCATTATAGGCATTAATATAGTAGAGAATTTATTTGCATTAAATGAACTGTGGAATAAATTTTCATTTAATTTTTCAAAGTTACTTATGGCTTCATCTTCATAAGTAAATACTTTAACTACTTTAATACCTTCCATCATTTCTTCTATATAGCCATTTTCTTTTCCTATGTCATGTTGTTGTTTCACAAAGTATTTTCCACTATTACTACCAATCCAAGAAATTGCTTTTTTCATTACAAACAACATAAGAATAATTATTAAGGTTAATGGAATACTAAGTACAATCATTGATATAAAGACTGAAACTACAGTAATTGTTGAACTAAATAGGGCAGGGATACTTTGAGAAAGTACTTGTCTTAAAGTATCAATATCATTAGTATAAACGCTCATTATTTCTCCATGAGGATGTGTATCAAAGTATCTTATTGGAAGTGTTTGCATGTGACCAAACAAATCATCCCTTGTTTTCTTTAATGTTTTGTGTGTAACATAAATTAATATTTTTTGATATATGAAATTAAATACTAAACCAACAATATATATTAAAGCCATTATTAGTAATGCTTTTTTTAATGGTTCAAAATCTGGTGTAGCTTGTTTTGTAAGAGGTGTGATATAGTCATCAATTAGTACCTTCATAAATAATGAGCCAATAACTGAAATGATAGATGATACTGCAATTGCGATAAATACAATTACTATAGAAAGCTTGTTGTTTTTTAGATAAAAATCAATAAGTCTTTTTAATACTTTTTTATCTAGTTTTTTATCTACAGGAATTCCTCCTCTTCTTCCAGGTCCTCTACTCATTATTATCACCACCTTTATATTGTGTCTCGTATACTTCTTTGTATATGTTATTTGATTTTAATAATTCTTCATGAGTACCGATTCCATTTATTTTTCCATCATCTAATACAATTATTCTATCCGCATCACTAATAGACGATATTCTTTGAGATATTATTATTTTAGTAATATCAGGAAGATCTTCTCTAAATGATTTTCTAATATGAGAATCTGTGCTAGTATCTACTGCACTAGTTGAATCATCAAGTATTAATATTTTTGGATTTTTTAATAAAGCTCGTGCAATTGTAAGTCTTTGTCTTTGACCACCTGATACGTTTGTTCCACCTTGTTCAATATGTGTTTCATATCCATCAGGGAAACTAGTAATAAAGTCATGTGCTTGAGCATGTTTTGCGGCTAATATTATTTCTTCATCACTAGCTTCTTTATTACCCCATTTTAAGTTTTCTTTTATAGTACCAGAAAATAAAGTATTTTTTTGAAGTACCATTGATACTGCGTTTCTTAAGGTCTTTAAATCATAGTTTCTAACATCAATACCAGCAACTTCTACACTACCTAAACTAACATCATAAAGTCTAGGTATTAGTTGAACAAGGGTAGACTTAGAAGAACCAGTTCCACCTATAATACTTAAGGTTTCTCCAGATTTAATATCTAGGTTTATATTTGATAACACATAGTCTTGAGTATCATCATAATATTCAAAACTAACATCCTTAAATGAAATACTTCCATCTTTTACTTCTGTAATTGGATTTTTTGGGTTTGTAATACTAGGTTCTTCATTTAGTATTTCTGAGATTCTTTTCATTGACGCAAAAGACATAATTATCATAATAAAGAAGAAAGATAACATCATAAGACTCATAAGGATGTTCATTGTATATGTAAACATACTCATAAGTTCTCCAGTAGTTAATGTATTACTTACAATCATGTTTGCGCCAAACCAAGATAATGCAATAATACATGCATATACTGTTAATTGCATTATTGGACCATGTAATACAGTAATATTCTCTGCTCTAATAAATGCGTCATATAAATTCTTTGTGGCTTTTACAAATTTTGAAGTTTCTTCTTTTTCTTTTACATAAGCTTTTACTACTCTTATATTTGATACATTTTCTTGAACTGAACTATTTAAACCATCATATTTTTCAAACACTTCTTTAAAAGCTTTGTAAGAAAAATACATCATTATAGTAATAGATATTGATAAGAAAATAATTGCATAGAAGAATATTGAGGATAATTCTTTATTTATTGAATATGTCATAAATACTGCAATGATTAGAGTTAATGGTGATCTAACACCCATCCTTAGCGTCATTTGATAAGATTGTTGGGTGTTAGTTACATCTGTCATCATTCTAGTAATTAAACTAGAAGTATCAAATTTATCTATGTTTTTAAATGAAAAACTTTGAATCTTTTTAAACATTGAAGATCTTAAATTTTTTGCAAGACCAGAGGCTGCATATGATCCATAATGAGCACTAGCACTACCAAATAATAAAGCTCCAAATGCACATACAAGCATAAGTCCACCATACATAAATACAGCATTTAAGTTAGATGAGTTAATGCCTCTATCTATAATAAAACCCATCATTAAAGGAATTATTAATTCACAAATTACTTCTAACACCATAAAAAATGGTGCTAGAAAACTTGGTATTTTAAATTCTTTTACTTGATTAAGTATTGTTTTTAACATTCTTTATCCTCCTTTAGGTTATATATCATTCTATGTAAAATATTTATAAATATATCTTTTTCATTATCATTTATATCAACATATAATCTATCGATTACTTGTTTTAATGATTTTTTTATGTTTTTTTCTGTATTAATACCTTTTTCACTTATTTTAATTATTCTAAATCTTTTGTCCTTATCTGATTTAGATATGGTTATAAACTTTTTTTCTTCTAGTCTTTTTAGGATTCCTAAAATACTTGCATGTGAATAGTTAAAATGTTTTTCTAAATCTATAGGATTTGTTTCTTGGTTTGTATTTTTTTGAAGATATATTAATACCATACTTTGAGAAGTTGTTAAATCATATTTTAAAGCAACTTTATTAAATTCTTTATCAAATATATTTGATAAATTTCGTATTAATCTACCAACATGTTTATAATCCATGATACACCCCCTAATAAGTAGCACGCTACATAATTTTAATACATTAATTATAATAGTACAATACTTGTACATAAATTAATATTCCTAACAAAACAATATAAGAGTTTGTTATAATCTAGGGAGGAGATATATGATGAAAATACCTGTTATTGAATTTAAAGATTATAGTTTTAAATATCATTCACAATCAGACTACACATTACATGATATTAACCTTACTATATACAAAGGTGAGAAGATATTAATAATCGGTCCTTCTGGTTCTGGAAAGAGTACTTTAGGAAATTGTATTAATGGTCTTATTCCTAACTCTTATAAGGGTGATGTAAAAGGGGATCTAATTATAGTTGGTAAAAATACTAAAGATAGTAGTATTTTTGATATATCAAAAGAAGTTGGTACGGTTTTACAAGATTCAGATGGTCAATTTGTAGGGTTAAGTGTTGGGGAAGATATAGCTTTTGCATTAGAAAATGATAATGTTGAACAAGAAGAAATGAAGAATAGAGTTTATAAGATAAGTGAATTAGTTAATATGAAAGATTTAATAAACAATAATCCATATGAATTATCTGGAGGACAAAAACAAAGAGTTTCCTTAGCTGGTGTTATGGTTGAAGATGCATCTATATTATTGTTTGATGAGCCTCTTGCAAATCTTGATCCTAAAACAGGAAAGATTGCGATTGAATTAATTGATAATATTCATAAGGAAGATAATACGATTGTTATAATTGAACATAGATTGGAAGATGTTTTATATAAGGATATTGACAGAATAATTCTTATGGATAATGGAAGGATAATTATTGATGATATTCCTGAAGTTGTTTTATCAACTGATTTATTAATTAAATATGGTATTAGAGAACCTTTATATGTTAGTGCGTGTAGATATAGTGATATTAAAATAAACCCATCAATGCATCCAGAAAATATTGATAAGTTTAATTTAGAAGGTAATGAAGCTAAATTAAAAGATTGGTTTAATAAACATAATGTAAGATTAAAACCAAATGATAATGAAACATTACTTCAAATAAAGAACCTTTCATTTAGTTATGATGGTGTAAAGATGATATTAGATGATATTAATGTTGATATCAAAAAGGGAGAGATGCTTGCATTAGTAGGTAAAAATGGTGCAGGTAAGAGTACACTTGCTAAACTTATTGTTGGTTTTGAAAAACCTGATAGAGGGGATATTGTTTTAAATGGAAATAGTTTGTTGGATTTAACTATTAAAGAAACTGCCCAACATGTTGGGATAGTATTACAGAATCCTAATCAAATGATTTCTAAAAATTTAATTTTTGATGAGATAGCCTATGGTTTAAGAATAAGAAATGTTGATGAAGAAGAAATTAATAAAAGAGTTAGCGATGTAATGGATATATGTGGGTTATCACCGTTTAAGAAGTGGCCGATTAGTGCACTTAGTTATGGTCAAAAGAAAAGGGTTACCATTGCTAGTATTTTAGTTTTAAACCCAGAAATACTTATTTTAGATGAACCTACTGCAGGACAAGATTATAAACATTATTCTGAAATTATGGAGTTTTTAAAGACTTTAAATGATAAGGGACAAACTATAATTTTGATAACTCATGATATGCATTTAATGCTTGAATATACTTATAGGGCAGTTGTTTTATCTGATGGTACTAAGATTGCGGATAAGCCATCATATGAGGTATTGAGCGATGATTTTATTATTGATAAGGCTAATTTAAAAAGAACATCTTTATACGATTTAGCAATTAAATCTGAAATAGATGAACCTTTACAATTTATAGAAAGTTTTATTAATTATGAAAGGAGTAATATAAATGAAAATTAAATTATTCTCCTATAATCAATTAGATACATTTGTACATAAACTTAGTGGATTTACTAAGTTAGCTTGTTTCTTGCTTTTAACTACAACAGTTATGCTTACATATGATATTAGAGTTATTTTGTTTATATTAGTTATCTCATTCTTTATGATAGGTGTTTCTAAAATATCTTTTAAACAAATAAAACCTATGTTGATATATGTTGCTATATTTTTAATCACAAATTTTATATTAACCTTCATATTTGCACCATTACAAGGTGTTGAAATATATGGTACTAAGAATGTAATGTTTAATATATTTGGTCCGTATGTAGTTACACAAGAACAGATGTTATATCAAATCACAAAGTTGTTTAAATACTTATCTGTTATACCATTAGGAATAATTTTCTTTCTTACTACTAATCCAAGTGAATTTGCGTCTTCTTTAAATAAAATAGGTTTAAACTATAAAGTGTGTACAGTATTAAGTTTAACCTTACGTTATTTCCCAGATGTTCAAAGAGATTATAATTCTATATCTTTATCCCAACAAGCAAGAGGATTGGATATGTCAAAAAAAGAGAAACTCACAAAAAGGTTCAAGAACATAATTGCGATATTAATTCCATTAATATTTTCTACATTAGATAGAATTGAATTAATATCAAATGCTATGGATTTAAGAGGTTATGGTAAAAGTAAAACTAGATCATGGTATAGTTATAAACCATTAAATATAAATGATTATATTACTATATTTATATGTATAATTATATTTGTTACATCAATATTAATTAATAAATTTATTAATAATGGAATTTATTGGAATCCATTTATATAGGAGGAAATATGGAAAAGGCAATGTTAGTTTTTCAAACAGATTTTACTTACAAAGAAGGTGCAGTTTGTGCAATGTATGGTGTTGTAAAGTCAGTAGATAGAAGTTTAGATATTATTGATGGTTCTCATGAGTTACCTCAATATGATACATGGAGTGCTTCGTATAGGCTATATCAATCTATGAAGTTTTGGCCAAAAGGGACAGTATTTGTTTCAGTGGTTGATCCTGGTGTTGGAACAAGTAGAAAAGCGTGTGTTGCTAAGACTAATGATGGTTATTATATAGTTACTCCAGATAATGGTGCTTTGACACATGTAAAAAATAGTGTTGGTATAGAAAGTGTTAGAGAAATAGATGAATCTATTAATAGGTTAAAGGGCAAAGATACAGAAGGAGTTTCTATATTCCATGGTAGAGATTTATTTGGATATTGTGCAGCTCGTTTAGCTTCAGGAATTATTAGTTTCAATGAAGTGGGACCTGAATATAGCGTGGATGAAATTGTTTGTCATACAATATTAAAACCAACTGTAGAAGATGGTGTTATTAAAGGAATATTTGAGATAAATGATCCTAACTTTGGTAATCTATGGACTAATATAGAAACTAAGACGTTTTTTGAAAATGGATTTAATTATGGAGATTATATAAACGTCTTAGTTTATAGTGAAGATAAAGTAGTTTATGATAAAAAGGTTAGATTTGATAAATCATTTGGAATGGTAAATAAGGGTGATGATATCATATATAACAATGAATTAATGAAAATAGCAATGGCTACTTCTATGGGTAGTTTTGAAGTTAAAAATAATTTAGGTTATGGAGATAAATGGAAAGTAGAGTTTAAGAAAGTATGAATAAATTATTAGTTTATCAGTCAGATTTTGGTTTAGTTGATGGTGCGGTTAGTGCAATGGAAGGAGTTGCATTAAAGGTTGATTTAGATTTGAAAATTAGACATTTAACTCATGATATTACACCATATAATATTTTTGAGGCAAGTTATCGCTTATATCAAACAGTTGAATATTGGCCAAGTGGTACTGTATTTGTGTCTGTAGTTGATCCTGGTGTAGGGACAAATAGAAAAAGTGTAGTCGCAAAGACAAAGGATGGTCAATATATTGTGACTCCTGATAATGGGACATTGACTCACTTAAATGCGTATGTTGGAATAGTTGAACTTAGAGAAATTAATCGTAATTTGTACAGAAAAGAATCTTCTTTTAGTTATACTTTCCATGGAAGAGATGTATATTCATATACTGGTGCTTTACTTGCGAGTGGTAAAATTTCATATGAAGAAGTTGGAGAAAAACTTGATTTAAATGAAATAGTTTGTTTGCCTTTAAGTGAAGTTAAAGTTGAAGAAAACTTAGTTAAAGGAAAAATTGATATCTTAGATGTTAGATTTGGATCATTATGGACAAATATTACAAGAGAAGATTTCTTGAAACTTAATGTTGAATATGGAAGTAAACTGGAAATTACAATCTATAACAATGATACACTTGTATACCAGAACCAAATAATTTATGGCAAATCATTTGCGGATGTTAGGATTGGTAGCCCAATTATTTATATAAATTCAGTATTTAAGGTAGGTGTTGCCATAAACCAAGGATCATTTGCGAAGGCATACAATATTGGTGTTGGTCCATCTTGGATAGTAGAGATTAGAAAGGCATAATATGGAATTTAAAATTAATGAAACAATAAATGGTGGAGTAATAAGTTTATATATAGATGATATTAAACAAGGGTATATTGCTTATAGTTTTGAAAAAGATGATGTAATGAATGTGAATACTACATATGTTAATCCTGAGTTAAGAGGACAAGGATTAGCTTGTAAATTATTTGATGAATTGATAAGACATGCAAGAGAGAACAATTATAAAATTGTACCAGTATGTTCTTATATTGTTAGTAAGTTTGAAAGGAATAAAGAGCTACAAGATTTATTGGAAAGGAGTTAATATGTCTGAAAAGAAGTTTAAACCTAATGAAGTTTATAACAGATTAAAAGAAGAAATATTATATTTTGACTTGTTGCCAGGACAAGCAATAGGTGAAATTGAAACGGCTTCAAGATTTCATGTGTCTAGAACTCCTTTAAGAGATGCTTTTAAAAGGCTTGAATATGAGGGTTTATTAGAAATAGTACCTCATGTAGGTACTAGAGTGACAAAGATTAATTTAGATCAAATTATTGATATTGTGTACATGAGAGAAAAGTTAGAACTTTCAGTTATGGAGGATTTAATTAAAACAATTAATCAAGCAGATTTATTCAAATTAGATTATATACTTACTAAACAAAAGAAATTATTAAGTTCTGATACCGGAAGAAATTTAGCTAAAGAATTTATAAAGTCAGATAATGAATTTCATAGAACAATATTTGAAATAGCTGGCAAAAGAAATGTATGGAACTATCTAATGACATTTGAGCATCACTATGAAAGATTTAGGATGTTGTTAAATATAAATTCTAAAGAGAAATTAGAGAAATTAAATAAGGATCATTATAATATACTTGGGTTACTTTCTAATAATGAATTTGAATCATTAAAAAATACATATGTTAAACATCTTTATGAAGGTATTAAAAATGCAAAAGATATTGTAAATGAAAATATTGATTACTTCGATGGTTTTGAATAAAAGAAAAACAAACAAAATATTATATGAACGTTTTTAAAAAAAGTTTGTAGTTATTATACAAACTTTTTTTAATTAATTTATAATTAATATATAAGTAATACATAATTTTGATAATTTCTAATTCCACAGCGGTGATGTATGCAAATATAATTGTGTTGCATCTGACATAGTTTGATTAAATATAGATTTAATTTTAGTTTATAGAAAGGATGATATTATGAGAACTAGAATTTTTTCAAAGTTATTAAATGCAGAAGTAGAAGAGTATTTATCAAGGAATGACATAATAATAATTCCTGTAGGTGTTACAGAGTTACATGGAGGTTTACCATTAGATGCTGAAACAGTTGTGTCAGAAGGTATAGCTTTAAAGATTGCAGAGAAAGTTGATGGTTTAGTTTTAACTAATTTACCGTACTTTTTTGCAGGTGCTACTCAAGCGGGTAGGGGCACATTAGAGGTTAGTGTAAGAACTGGAATAGATTATTTATATGAAATATCAAAACAATTATTAAAACTAGGTTTTAGAAGACAAATATACACAAGTTTACATGGTCCAGCTAATTTAACCATTGGACCTGTTGTAAGAGATTTTTTTACGGAATTTAAAACTCCAATTTGTTATATTGATGCAGTTCCGTTTTTAATGAAAAACATGCCTGAGATACTAGCAATAGAAAAGGGAGATGTTTTTAGTAAGATTATAATCGCTTCTTATGATATCTTAGGAAGATTGCAAGATTGTCCACTTACTAGTGAGGTTGGAGACTTTTCTGAACCTATGGTAAATGCTATGGGACCATATAATAAGGTTATATCTAAAGTTGCTATTGGAAATGGTGCTTTTGGATATTACTTCCCAGACTATAGAGACCATATGCCTACTACAAGAATTGAATCTGTAGAACATAGACAACAACTAGCAGATGAAGGAAAAGTAATATTAGATCAAATAGTGGAAGGGATGAACATGGAAGAATTTGTAGCTGATTTAAGAAATCTAGACAAATTCCAAAATGAAGAAGTTATTCCTAAAAAGGAATGGTTAAGAAAATAACTTTAAGTGTATACAAATAAATAATACAATTAAAAAAATAATAAAATCCCTTTAAATATACTATTTACAAATGTATACAAGTATGTTAGTATCTAAATTAGAAAACGCTTTCATGCGTATAAAAGGTGGAGGATTAATTATGAGCACAAACGATCAATCTACAAACTCTATCAAACCATTTGGTATGAGGGACAAACTAGGCTACATGTTTGGAGATTTTGGGAATGACTTCTCATTTATCTTTGCAAGTAGTTTCTTAATGATTTTCTACACAAAAGTTTTAGGAGTTGGACCTGGAATTGTTGCACTATTATTCTTGACTGCAAGGATAGTTGATGCATTTACTGATATTGGTATGGGTAGAATTGTTGATACAATGAAACCTAAAAAAGAAGGTAGATTTAGATTTTGGATTAAAACAATGGCAATACCAGTTAATCTTGCTAGTGCATTAATGTATCTATATTTTGTAAAGGATATGGGTGAAACAGCAAAAATTATTTATATGTTTGTTACATATATTTTATGGGGAAGTATATGTTATACAGCAATTAATATTCCTTATGGATCAATGGCTTCAGTAATGAGTGAAAATCCAAAGGATAGAACAGAATTATCAACATTTAGAAGTTTAGGTGCTTCTTTAGCAAACCTTACAATTAACATGTTAGTTCCTCTATTTATTTATACAAAAGATGTTAGTGGAGCTCAAATAGTAATTCCAGAAAGAATGACAATTATTGCAATAGTATTTGCGATATTAGGATTTATATGTCATAGAATTTGTTATTCATTAACAACAGAAAGAGTTACTAGACCAGAAAAGACTGAAGAAGAATTAGTATCATTTGAAGAAATGATTAGAGGAATATTTACTAACAGAGCATTGGCTGGATTAATATTAGCTGCATTATTCTTATTAGTAGCAATGTTGATGAATGGTGCGATGTCACAATATGTATTCTTGGATGTATTTAAAGATACTAAGTACTTATCTGTGTTAGCAATAATAAATGTATTGCCTACATTCTTATTAGCACCGTTAGCTCCAGCTCTAACAGAAAAATTTGGAAAAAAAGAAACAGCAATTGTAGCAATGATTATTGCGGCGATAGCTTATATAGCAGCATTTATAATTAGACCAAGTAATCCAGTAGTTTACTTAGGTATTACTGCTGTAGGTATATTTGGTTTAGGTTATTTTAATTTAATTGTTTGGGCATTCATAACTGATGTTATAGATTATGCTGAAGTAAAAAATGGCAGAAGAGAAGATGGAACGATATATTCAATCTACTCATTTGCTAGAAAGTTAGGGCAAGCATTAGCAGGTGGTTTATCTGGGTTTGCTTTACAATTAATTGGTTATCAATCTGCAGCAGCAGCACAAAGTGCCTCTGTAGTAGAAGGAGTATATAATATTGCAACACTTGTACCAGCAGCAAGCTTTATATGTGTAGCATGTGCATTAATATTTATATATCCATTAGATAAGAAAACAGTTGAAAAAAACCTTGAAATCTTAGCGCAAAAAAGAAATCAAGCATAGAAGAAAGGAGCTATTAATGAAAATGACGTTTAGATGGTATGGCGATAGTGATCCAATATCACTTGAGTACATACGACAAATTCCAAACATGAGTGGAGTTGTTACTGCTGTTTATGATGTTCCTGTTGGTCAAGTATGGCCACAAGAAACAATTGATAAACTAAAAGAAACTATTAATGAAGCAGGTTTAGAGATGGAGGTTATTGAAAGTGTTCCTGTCCATGAAGATATTAAACTTGGAAGAGGAGATTATATAACTTACATTGAAAACTACAAAGAAAATATTAGAAGGTTAGCTAAAGCAGGGGTTAAATGTATTTGTTATAACTTTATGCCTGTGTTTGATTGGACAAGAAGTGTATTAGATTATGAGCTAGAAGATGGCTCTACAGCACTAGTTTACTACAAGAGTGATGTTGATAAACTTGACCCTAGAAAACTTGCTTTGCCAGGATGGGACTCTTCTTATACACCTGAAGAAATGACAGAATTAATTAATGCATATCAAGCAATTGGAGAAGAAGGTTTATGGAAGAATCTAGAATTCTTTATTAAAGAAATTTTACCTGTTGCAGTTGAATGTGATGTTAATATGGCAATACATCCAGATGATCCTCCTTGGCCAATCTTTGGAATTCCTAGAATTATTACAAAGGAAGAAAACTTAGACAGATTCCTTGCATTGTATGATGATGTACATCATGGATTAACATTATGTTCAGGTAGTTTAGGTTGTACAAGTGATAATGATATTGCAAAACTTGTAGACAAATATGCTTCTGTAGGTAGAATACATTTTGCTCATATGAGAAATGTAAGAATTATGGGAGATGGTTCATTTGAGGAAGCAGCACATTATTCACCATGTGGTTCATTAGATATGGTTGATATTATGCGTAAATATCATAAACATGGATTTAAAGGATATATGAGACCAGATCATGGAAGAATGATTTGGGGAGAAACAGGAAAACCTGGATATGGTTTATATGATAGAGCGTTAGGTTCAATGTACTTAACAGGTATTTGGGAAACATTAGATAAGGTAAAGGGAGAATAAGATGAAAATTCCATTTAATATAAATTTAGAAGGTAAAGTTATAGTTATTACTGGAGCTGGTGGTGTACTTTGTGGTGCATTTGCAGAAGCATTAGCTACAACAAATGCAAAGATTGCATTATTAGATTTAAACCAAGATAGAGTAGAAGCAAGAGCTGCTGAAATCAATGCAAAAGGTGGAAATGCTAAGGGTTATGTTTGTAATGTGTTAGAAAAAGATAGTATCCAAGCTGCACATGATGCAATTGTAAAAGATTTAGGTACATGTGATATTTTAATTAATGGTGCAGGTGGAAACAACCCAAAAGCGACTACAGATAATGAAT
The DNA here is from genome assembly GCA_964418835.1 of uncultured Erysipelotrichaceae bacterium. GTDB lineage: Bacteria > Bacillota_I > Bacilli_A > Erysipelotrichales > Erysipelotrichaceae > UBA9076. Next base: position 4,095 of record CAYQNJ010000012.1, on the reverse strand, counting down.
ATTTTAAACCTGAAGATGTAGATAATATGAAAACATTCTTTGATCTAGATCCTCAAGGTGTTGAATTTGTATTTTCATTAAATTACATGGGTACATTATTGCCTACACAAGTATTTGCAAAAGACATGATTGGTAAAGAAGGATGTAGTATCATCAATATTTCTAGTATGAATGCATTTACTCCTTTAACAAAAATTCCAGCTTATTCAGGTGCAAAAGCTGCAATTTCTAACTTTACTCAATGGTTAGCAGTTCACTTTTCAAAAGTGGGTATTCGTTGTAATGCAATTGCTCCAGGATTCTTCTCTACAAAACAAAATGCTGCATTATTGTTTAATGAAGATGGAACTCCAACAGCAAGAACTGCAAAAATATTAGCTGCTACACCAATGGATAGATTTGGTGAAACAGAAGATTTAATAGGAACATTATTCTATTTAGTAAGTCCTGAAGCTAGTGGATTTGTTAATGGTGTTGTTATCCCTGTTGATGGTGGTTTCTCAGCATATAGTGGTGTTTAATATATAAAACAAAAAGGTTTATGATTTTTTCATAAACCTTATTAATATTGAAAGAAGGTAAATATGAAAGAATTTATGGATGAGAATTTTCTTTTAGAAAATGAAACTGCTAAAACTTTATATCATGATTATGCTAAGGATATGCCTATTTTTGATTTTCATAATCATTTAGCTGTAAAAGAAATATATGAAGATATTCAATTACCAGGAATAACTTATGCTTGGCTTGGATTTGATCATTACAAATGGAGAGCTTTAAGAGCTAATGGAGTTGATGAATCATATATTACTGGTGATAAGGATGATTATAGTAAGTTTGAAAGATGGGCTTATACTGTACCTTATACATTTAATAATCCTTTATATCATTGGACACATTTAGAACTTCAAAGATACTTTGATATTAAAAAACCATTTAATTTAGATAGTTGTAAAGAAGTTTATGATATATGTAATGAAAAATTAACTCAAAAAGAATTTAGTGTAAGAGGCTTAATTAAAAAGATGAATCTTCATGCTTTATGTACTACAGATGATCCTATTGATGATTTAAGATATCACAAAGGATTAAAAGAAGAAGGATATGAAGTAAAAGTATTACCTACATTTAGACCTGATAAGGCTACTGCTATATACAAAGAACCTTTTGTTGGGTATGTAAAAGATTTATCTAAGGTGGTAGGTTATCAAATTGATACATATGAAAAACTAGAAAAAGCTTTACTTGAAAGAGTAGATTATTTCCATGAAGTTGGTGGAAGATTTGCGGACCACGGCTTAGATGAAATCTTATACCTTGATTCTACTTTAAGTGAAGTTGAAGCTATCTTTGATAAAGCGATTAACAAACAGAGTTTAACTAGAGATGAAATTAGAAAATACCAAGGTAGATTACAAAATACCTTAGGTAAGAAATATCATGAATTAGGTTGGACTATGCAAATACACATTGGACCATTAAGAAATAATTCTACTAGAAACTTCAATAAGATTGGAGTAGATGCTGGTTTTGATTCAATGAATGATGGCCCTGTTGCACAAGATTTATCTAGATTTTTAGATTCTCTAGATATTAGTGATGAATTACCAAAAACAATTCTTTATTGTTTAAATGCAAAGGATAATGAAGTACTAGCATCAATGATTAATAATTTCCAAGATGGAAAAACACCTGGAAAGATTCAATTTGGACCTGGATGGTGGTTTAATGATACAAAATATGGAATGATTGAACACTTTAATGTTTTATCATCTATGGGATTAATATCAAGATTTGTAGGAATGCTTACAGATTCAAGAAGTTTCTTATCTTTCACAAGACATGAATATTTCAGAAGAATTCTTTGTAATGAAATTGGTAAAGTTGTTGAAAATGGAGAATTTCCTAATGATATTGAATTCTTAGGTAAGATGGTACAAGATATTTGTTTCAATAATATTAAGGAATATGCAAATATTTAGAAGGGAGTAATAATGAATCAACCAAAACTTGAAGTTAGAGTTAAAAAGCTAATTGAAAAAGATGGATTACAATTTAAAGATTTAAATGATAATGGAGTATTAGATCCTTATGAAGACTATAGACTTTCATCATTAGAAAGAGCTAAAGATTTAGTTTCTAAAATGGATATAGATGAAAAGATTGGTATGATGATGATTAATAGTCGTCCTACGGGTTTTACTCAAAAGAATAAAGAATTGACTTCACATGATGGTATAATTGATGAAGAAGTTATGGAAAAAGGTTCTACTATCTTTACTGATCAAAAAAGATGGGGTACAAAATATACTATTGATAATTTAAAATTAAGACATTTTATTTTAAGAGAGAATAATAGTGCAAAAGATACAGCAAGATGGATTAATGCGATGAATGAGATATGTGAAGGAACAAGACTTGGAATTCCTTGTATTATCGCATCTAACTCTAGAAATGAGTTAGGGGAAGCTGTATTTGGAATGAATGATGCGGTTGGTGTATTCTCAACATGGCCAGGTACTTTAGGTTTAGCTGCAGCTGCAAAAGGTAAAAAAGATAATTCAATATTTACTGAATTCTCTAAGTATGCTCGTAAAGAATGGTTAGCCACAGGAATTAGAAAAGGTTACATGTATATGATAGATACAGTAACAGATCCAAGATGGCAAAGAATTTATGGGACATTTGGTGAAGATACAGATTTAATCAGTGATGCTGGTAAAAGACTTATATATGGTTTCCAAGATGAATCTTTAAATCCTGAAAGTATCTCTTTAACAATGAAGCACTTTCCAGGGGGAGGAGCAAGAGAAAATGGATTTGACCCTCACTATAAAGAAGGGAAGTTCAATGTTTACAAAACTGAAGGAAGTTTAGAAAAATATCATCTTCCTCCATTTATTGAAGCCGCAAAATGTAATGTAACTTCAATCATGCCTTATTACTCAATTCCTTCTAGTGAAAAATCTGTAAAACAAAGTTTTGAAGGTAAAGAGATTCCTTTTGAAGATGTAGGTTTTGCATTTAATAAGTATTTCTTACAAGATATATTAAGAGATAAACTAGGTTATAAAGGATATATAAATAGTGACAGTGGTATTGTAGATAAGATGTGTTGGGGTGTTGAAGATAAAACAAAACCTGAAAGAGCAGCAAAAGCTATTAATGCAGGAGTAGACATTATTTCTGACACAAACAGTGTTGAAGTTATTAAAGAAGCCTATGAAAAAGGAATGATACCTATTGAAAGAATAGATGAAGCAAATGTTTATCTATTAAAAGAAATGTTTGATTTAGGTTTATTTGATGAAAAAACATATGTAGATCCTGATAATGCACAAGAAGTAGTTTCTAATAAAGAAGCTTGGGAAAAAGCTTATGAAGCTCATTTAGCTTCAGTTACTTTATTGAAGAATACTAATAATACTTTACCTTTAAATAATAATGATAAAGTATATGTAAAAGGGTATACAAAGGAAGAGGAAGCATCAAACAACTTTACAAATGAAGTTAATATATCATTTAAAGATAACAAGGTTGATAGTTTAGATGAAAGTAATGCATTAATTATGTTTATTAATCCTAAGAGTGGTAATTACTTTACATCAACTCCAGGTTTATTAGAATTAGCTATATGTGAAAACAAAACAAATAAAGCTATGGATGGTAGTGAGTATAATGAAACAACTGTTTATGGAGTAGATAAGATTGTTGATCTTGCTAAACAAGCAAAAGAAAAAGGTAAGAAAGTTATAATAAGTGTCAACTTTACATTACCTTGGATATTAGAAGCTGTTGAACCAATTTGTGATGCTTTAATTGCACAATTTGATACAAAAACAGAAGCTGTTAGAGATGTAATATTTAATAAATATTCTCCTACAGGTGTACTTCCGTTAACATTACCTGCATCAGAAGAAGTCATAGCAGTTGATGAAAATGGAGAATGTGTATCAAGAAATGATGTTCCTGGATATGATAAAGACTTATATATGCCTGAAGGTATGAAATATGCATATGTTGATAAAGACGGTAATGAGTATAAGCTAGGACATGGTTTAAATTATTAATATAAGCATTGAAAAAACACATCTT
>CAYQNJ010000011.1:17635-46598 GCA_964418835.1 uncultured Erysipelotrichaceae bacterium | reverse complement strand
TACCAGTTTCTATAGTTGCTTGGGTTCCTTCAATAGTACTATTTTGGATATTATCTTTTACAATTGTTGAAACAATGAATTATGTTAAAGAAAAGGTAAGTAGAAATTTTATTAGTTGGACAGTAGGTATTACTTTATTTGTATATACAATAGGGGCTTATTGGTACCTACAAACTCCTTATTTAGGTAATTCTTTTAGAAGAATATCTATTGTAATAATATTCTTTGTAATAATATCAATGTTAAAGAAATTTACATGGAGAAAGTTCATAGTTTTAGAATTATCATTTATATCAATTATTTCTCAAACATCTACTGGTTTCTTTTTTGCAGCATTTGTTTTATATGCACTAATGTTTTATTATGCTTCAAAAAATGAAAGTGGTTATTTAAATAAAATAGTTTTATTAAGTATTGGACCAATGTTATTTGCATCTTTATATGTTGTATATGTAATGATTTATATTAATTCTTTATATGGATTTTATGCATTATTAGTATTATTTAAATTAGATAAATTAATAGAAAAAATAATAAATAAAACATGGAAGATAATAATGGTAATCATTCCTTTATTATTTGGAATATGGACTAGATTACCATCATTTAACTTACCAAGATTTAATATATCTTATTTTGATATATCACCATATTTCTTTGATAAACATGCATATGAGGGTATTGAGAATTTATTCGAATTTGGATTTGATTCACCCCAAGCAATTATTACAAGTATATTTTGTATATTTGTATGGATAAGTATTATTTATTATTTATTTAATCATATTAAAAAGAATAAACCTGATGATTATATGTCATTTCATATTATTACAATATTTCTAACATTCTTTAATCCTTGGGTTATTACATTTGTAATGACTTATATGACAAATGTAGTTTATTTCAGAATATATGATTTATTCTTTAATATATTTACTATCACTTTATTCCTAACTTATTTGCTTGATAAATTAAACAATAAACAAGCTATAGCTTTATCTGTAGTGATATTTATACTGTTTGTGAATGAAGTACCAAAGAATCAAACATGGATGTTTATGGGCTTTAATGATGATGATTATAACCCTCTGTATCACGTTGATAATTTAGAGATTGAAGTTTTGGATAAGTTTAAAAAAGAAGTATTATTAAATAAAGAGGGTACTACAATAATTGCGTCACAAATATATTCAGCGGAATCATTTACTGATGCTAACATTAAAAATGTTAAAGCTAATCTTTATAGTCATGGAGAGGATAACACTTCAGAAGCTATGTTTCAAAGAGTGTTTTATAGATATGAACCAGGATTAGATAAAATAGAAGGTGATTATATTAATGCTTGTGAACTAGCACAAGAAAGAAATGTTGAGTATGTGATTATAGAAGCACAATACAATATGGAATTAGAAAATGGAATTGGATATTGTGGAGATAAGGTTTTAGAAGTAAGTTCTTATAGAATATTTGAAATGCATTATGATTGGTTAGAGTGGTCAAAATGAAATATATAAGGGAAAATTATAAAAAGCATTTAATAATATTAGGTATATTAACATTAATTACACTAATAGTATTTTCACCATACTTATTAAATATAAAACCATTCTTGTTTAGCGCAGACCAACAACTTCAATACAGTTATTTTTATGAAGAATGGAAAAGATTAATATTGTATTTCTTTGAAACTAAGACATTACCTTTTTATTCATTTGATACATATTTAGGTAATAATTTCTTTGCATCAAAACTATATTATGTGACAGGTGATGTATTTATGCCTTTATTAATGTTGTTTAAGGATGTAGAGGTTGGTTTAAAGTGGGTTACTGTTTTAATAATAATTCTTTCAGGATTTAATTTTTCTATATTTTTAAGAGCATTTGGTTTAAAAAGAGAAAAGGCTATTATTGTTGGATCTATAATATATGCATTTAGCGGTATAGCTTCAATTTATGTTGGACAGTATATGTTTCATAGATTCTATTGTTTTTTACCTTTAGCTTTTGCCGGTATTGAGTTTTTCCTAAGAAAAGGAAAACTATCATTTTTTGCATTAACTATTACTATACTAGCTCTTCAAAACTATTACTTTTTATTTCCAACTTCTTTAATGATGGTGATATATTACTTCTTTACTGTTTATTATCATGGAAAACCTTTTAAAGTGTTTAGTATTTTAAAATCCGCATTACCATTGATATTATCTTATTTAATTGGAATATCACTAGCAGGAATATTACTGATACCTGGAATAATGTATATACTACAAAATGAAAGAGTTGGTTCTTCTTCATTTATGTTTATATATAATATAAAAGTTTATTTAGGATTTTTATTTAACTATATTACATCTCCAATTACTCTATTTTCAAAATATGGATATATGTTTTATGCGGATTCTAATGGACATTTAGGTTGGTATTCTATTTATACTGGCGCAATAAGCGCTCCGATAATATTTTCATTGATTAATAAAGATGAAAAAGACCATAAAGATAAAGCAATTCAAATATTTTATATTGTTGTACTAATTAGTACTTTAGTTCCTTTTGTTAGTTCAATATTCCATGGCTTTAGTGGAAGTTCTATGAGATGGATGTTTTTGGTAACCTTTATTAATGCCTTAATAGTTTCAATTTATCTAACTCATTTTGAAAAGAAAGCAGGTCTTATATTAAAAGGAGCCTTAAATTATATACTTGTTTTTATGGTTAGTTTTATTTTGATGTTTATACTTAAAATTGCAAATTTTGAGTATTTTAAAGAACATATTATTGTTATATTAATCGCTTTTTCAATTTTATGTTTATACATATATTTAATAAAGTCTGGAAATTATAAACTCATATACATACTTACAGTAATTGAAGTTAGCTTAATGATGTCTATTTGTTTAATAGTGTTAAACTCAACATACTATACATATAATCTAACATTAGATAAAAATGCGATTTCATACTACAAATCAATTGATGAAGATAAATTTTATAGAATGTATGTAAATCCAGAAGAATTATTACCAAGTAGTGAAATGAACTTAAATCAACCAATTAAAATGAATTTTTATTCTACTACAACCTATGATTCTACTATGGAACCTTCTTTAAAACAGTTTAATGAATTAAATGGTTTTAACTGGCATATTATTAATATAAACAACATAGAAGCTTTAAGGATGCTTGGAGTAAAGTATTATATAGTTAGTGATGAAAGTATGTTACCTGAAGGGTATGAGTGGACATATTATAATAATATTAATCATTTAATGATGTATAAATTAGAAAATTATAGACCAATTGGTTTTACATATAGTCGATTTAAAAATAATTTAGAAATTGAATACAATGAAGAAGGATTAATAATTAATCATGATTTAGATTGGAATAATGAATTGTTAGTAGATGAAGATTTATATAATAAAGTTCAAGATATACAAGAAAACAATCCAATTAACTTTGAATTATTAGAATTTTATAATGATAACCATTTATATGGACAAATTAAAAATGACTTTAAACAAGTATTATATTTTTCTATACCTTATAGTGAAGGTTGGAAAGTATATGATAATGAAGTTCAAGTTGATACATATAAGGTTCAAGGTGGGTTTACAGGTATAATTTTGGAACCAGGAGAACATTATATAACCCTACAATTTACACCTATTGGGTTTAGGTATGGTGCATATAGTACTATAATTGGAGCATTGGGGATAGTTGCTTTATTGATTTTTGATTTAAAATCAAAAGGAAGGTCTATAAATATTGAATAAAACTATCAAATCTAAAATAATAGATTTATCAATAATGATTGGTTTTTGTTTGCTTGTGACTATTATTTTTATGATCCCTACAATGGATGGTATGTTGAGGATTGGCGCAGATACAACATTCCATGTGAATAGAATTATTGAACTAGCAAACGCTATAAAAAACAATGATATTTTTCCTAAGATACTCTTTAACCAAAACTATGGTTTTGGTTATGGTAGTCCTATGTTTTATTCAATGGTTTATTTATATCCTTCAGCTATTTTATATAACACAGGGAAAACACCTTATGAAATATATTGTATTACTATATTTATCATTACATTCTTATCTAGTTTATCTATGTATAAGTGTTCAACTCTTTTCTATCATAAGAAAAGATCAATTTATATTTATCTTTCAGTATTTATATATGTAGTTAATTTATTTGTTTTATCAAATATTTATAAAAGAGGCGCAATAGGAGAAGGATTTGCGTTTATATTTGTACCAATAGTTATATATGCGATGTATAGAATAGTTTATGTAGATAAAAGAAGTTGGTTATTACTAGCATTCTCATTTTCAACATTACTACTAGCTCATAATATTACTTTTATACTTATGTGTATTGTGTTTGGTTTATTGTTAGTTATTGAATATAAAAGGGTTATTAAAGATAAACAATTAATGATATATATAGGTATTGCGGTAATAGTATCTATACTAATTACTAGTTTTTTTACTTTAATGATGTTTGAACAACTAAGTAGTGGTTTATATAGAGTAAGTTATTATTTTAATAGTGAATCACTAGTAGGAATTGATTTAAAAGAATTGTTTAATTTTAAAAATGGGGATGGAGTATATTTAAATAATAATATAGGTCCTATTTTGATGTTATTACCATGGCTAACATATTTTAGTGATCCACATAAAAATAAGAAGTTTATGGTACTTCTTGTGACTTGTGGTTATATTATGATTTTTATGACAACTATTTATTTTCCTTGGGATTTATTTAAGTTTATGACATTCTTACAATTTCCAATTAGGTTACTTACACCAGCTTGTGCTTTTATGGCTTTAGGAGTAGGCTATGGTTTATCAAATATATCATTAAAGAAAAAGATAAAAGTTCCTTTTGTGAATACCATATTAGTATTAACATTATTAATAAGTATCATTAATCTTTATGGAATAATAGTTGAATGGGGAAGTTTCACAAAAGATACTACTAGAGAGGAACTAACTGATGTTAGTTTAGTTGTAAGTGATAGCAATCCTTGGTATAACTTGTTAGAAGTATCAAGTCCAGACTATATATTTAATGATTCAAATATTCACTTTAAAGATTATGGAAGAAAGATTAAAACAAATAATGAAGAGACTGATAGAACTGGGTTTGATGAAACAAAATATAATAAATTAGTTTTTACAATAGGGGAAGTAAAAGAAAATGCTTATTACATATTACCTTTATCATACTATAAAGGTTATGTAATAAATGAATATGAGGATGACATATTAATAAAACAAATCAAACCATACCCAGATGAAGAAACTGGATTAGTAAGATTTGATGTTGAACCTTATAATGGTGATAAATTATTAAAGTTTGAAGCTGTCTATAAAGAAACTACTATGCAGTTTGTTGGAAGATTAATTTCAACCATCACGTTAATACTAGTAATTTTCTATATAATATTTATAAGTGTATTAAAAATATACTTTAAATATTTCTATAAGAAAGATATGAAACAATAAAAAAGTAGAAGTTACTCACAAATTAATTGAGTAAAAATTTCTACTTTTTATTTAAAACTTAAAATACAAGAATGTAACATAACTACTGTTTACCAGTAATACTAAACATATGACCAATACTGCAAATAAATATCCATCCACAAGAATTCCAAATTTACTCTTATTAAGTTTTTCCATTAACTTATTTATATAAGGACCACACCCTATTATTGCGATTAATATATAAGGCCATAAGTATAATATACCTAGATTATTAAGTGCATTTAAACTAAAGCTGCCATTAGGTATAAACATATTTTTTATAAAATATAACACTTGAGTAACTGAGCTTGAATTAAATATAACCCATCCTATAATAAACACTAATATTGTAATTAACTGGTGCAATAAAGGGATGTTTTTTAATAGTTTTCTTAATATAAACTTTTCTATTAATAATATAATTCCATAATATAATCCCCATAATATAAAGGTATAGTTAGCTCCGTGCCATAAACCAGTTAAAGACCAAACAACCAATAAGTTAATTATCCATCTAACTGTGGATACTCTAGATCCTCCTAATGGTATATAAATGTAATCCCTAAACCAAAAGCTTAAAGAAATATGCCATCTTCTCCAGAAATCTTGTACAGTTTTGGATATGTAAGGATAATTAAAGTTTTCTTCAAAATCAAATCCAAACATTTTACCTAAACCAATAGCCAAATCACTATAACCACTAAAATCATAATAAATTTGTAATGTATATGATATAGCACCAACCCACACAAGAAGGGTAGTTAAATCATTAAGTGCTACTTCTTTAAATATTTTGTCTGATATTATAGCTAAACTATTTGCTATAATAATCTTTTTACCTAAACCAATCACAAATCTTCTTAAACCATTTGAGAATGATTCTATGGATTCATTTCTGTTTATTAGTTGTTCTTTAATAGTTTCATATCTAACTATTGGTCCTGCTATAAATTGAGGAAACATTAATACAAAATTTCCAAAGTTAAGTATGTTTCTTTCCGCTTTAACTTTTTTATTATATACATCTACTAAGTACGAAATATTTTTAAATGTATAAAATGAAATACCTAAAGGTAATATTATATTAAAGTATTCTTTTCTAATGCTTAATAAATCTATTACAAAGAAATTAAAATATTTATAGAAAAACAACAATGCTGTATTAAATATAATACCTAATAATAAATATGATTTGTTTTCTTTTTCTTCTATTAATACTCCTAAATAGTAATTAAATAGAATTACTAATAATATTAACCATAGTGTTTTAGGGTCACCCCATGCATAAAAAGAAACACTTAATATAAACAATATTATATTTCTATAAAATCTATTTTTTATAACAAAATATAAAATTACTGAAACTGGTAAGAATCCTAATAAGAAGGATAAACTACTAAATAACATTATTCATCACCTCCATTAGGAAGAATCCTTGTTTGTTCATATCTATCTGCCCATTCATCAACGTAATAATAGTTTTCTGCAGTATACATAAACAAAACAACATCTATTTCATTATCTACTATGAACTTATCATAGTTAAACATTTTTCCATTAAATATAACTTCATTGTATGGTAATACTCTATAAGTTTTGTTGTAGTTTGATGCTAGTAGATCTATAACTGAACTACTATATGAATCACCAATTACTAATAAGTTATCTAATTCTTCTCTTTCTGTATCATATAACATTAAAGAATCATATGGTTGTATTTCGCTACTATCATAGACTTTATAAGCGATATTATAGTAATAAGGATGCTCTACAGTATCACTTTTTGGATCAAAGTTTTCAAAGTCTTTTCTTGTATTATAATTAGGTGCTAATTCACCTTTTACATAAACCTTATATGGTACTACATCATATTGATAAACACAGAATTCATCTGGTTCATATATAAAACCAGTCCTTGAACCAAATGTTCCATAGAAGGTTTCTCCAACATGACAATCAGTTTTAGTAGGTTTAAGTGGCTCTATGTCTGGGTTAATTAATGACATTATTTCATTATAGAAAATATCAGCTCCAATGTGTGTTGGATGGTGATCGGATTTATAATAAGCTTGTTTATATAAATCTAAGGAATTTAAGTCAAATTTCTTAAAAGGGACTTTTATATTTTCTTCAAAATTACTCCAAAGTTCTGGTGCACCAGCTTTAATACCGCTATCTTGATCAAATAAACTAGTTTCATGTGCTTGTGTAGGTTCATAAACATATATTTCTACTTCTGGATGTCTTTCTTGTAAGGCATTAATTTCTAAGGCTCTATTTTTAAATCTTTCCTTATTAACATCACTTGCTTCTATAATCATATTAATCATATAACTAGTATTACCAAGTCTATTTATTGTTTGACCACTTACTCTATTAAGTGTTAATTCAGTCATTTTTGGTAAAACTAAGTTTTTAGAGATATCATCAATTTTTTTCTTTGAAGAAACTAATAAACTTCTTTTTGGAAATTGGTCTGTAAAAGAATCTTCTACAGTTTTTTGAAAAGTTCCTTCTAAAAACGATTTATCTTTTAAGTCTCTAAAACTAATAAGGAATCTATTCTCTTCTAGTGACTTTTCATTAACTGGTTTAATGAATATGTATAAAGAAAGTAAAAATAATATACCTAAAGTTGCTATTATAAACAAAATATCTTTAATTGATTTTTTCATTGTATTTTTCCTTATGTATTTATTTTACCAAATGTGATATTTAATCACAATTTTTTATTAATTGTCCTTCTTCCTAGTAAATAATGATTATTTTTAGTATTATTAATACATCATGGAGGGTACTATGGCAAAGATTGCAGTATTAATACCTTGTTATAACGAGGAACTAACAGTTGAGAAGGTTGTAAAAGATTTTAGAACATACTTACCTATGGCTAGTATATATGTTTATGATAATAACTCAACTGATAAAACATGTGAATTAGCACAAAATGCTGGAGCTATTGTAAGAAAAGAACCAAGACAAGGAAAAGGGAATGTTGTTAGATCAATGTTTAGAGACATCGATGCTGATGTTTATATCATGGTTGATGGTGATGATACATATCCTGCTGATGAAGTGGAAAAACTTGTTGCACCTATATTAAATGAAGGTGTAGATATGGTTATTGGGGACAGATTATCTAATGGAACTTATTTTGAAGAGAATAAAAGAGGTTTCCATAGTTTTGGTAATAACTTGGTTAAAGGATTAATTAATAATCTATTTAATTCAAATGTAAAAGATATTATGACTGGATATAGAGCTTATAGTAAGAAGTTTGTAAAGCTTATACCTGTTATGAGTGATGGTTTCCAAATTGAGACTGAAATGACTATATTTTCATTAGTATATGGAATGAAGTTAAAAGAAGTACCTATAAATTATCAAGATAGACCTGAAGGTTCTGTTAGTAAATTAAATACATTCAGAGATGGCTTTAAAGTATTAGTTACATTGTTTGATTTATTTAAAGATTATAGACCCTTTATATTTTTCACATTATTAAGTGCTTTATTCTTAATTATAGGCTTAATAATTGGTATACCTGTAGTATTAGAATTTATGAAAACTCAGTTTGTTTCAAAGGTACCTTCTGCAGTATTAGCGTCATCTTTATGTATTTTATCTATAGTCACATTTATGATTGGTATAGTATTAGATGCGATTAAAAATCAAACTAGATTAATGTTTGAATGGAAAGTAAATGAATTTTATCAAAACGAAAAACGCAAATAGTTTATGAAAGTATTAATTAAGTATTATAAATATATCTTGCTTGTATGCCTATGCCTAGTCATAGGTTTTTTGCCTGTGATAATCAACAATAATTCTGTTTTAATATTCAATGGTGATGATTATCATCAAATATATCAATTTTACTTAGGTGGTTGGCAAAAGATAAAAGATGGAAGTTTGAGTTTCTATGATTTTAGTATAGGGTTTGGATCTAATAACTTTGCGATGGTTTATTATCTTTGTAGTCCTTTATTTCTATTAGTGCTTCCAATAGGAAAACATTTAATTCAGTATTCATTCTTGTATTTAAGTATATTAAAAATAGTTCTTTTATTTTGTTTTACTATTATTTGGACAGATAACTTATTTAAGCATAAGTCATCAGTATTAATAGGTAGTTTTATCATTGCTTTTAGTGGATGGGTATTTTCTTATTTACATTTATTTGTGTTTTTAGATGCATTTTTGCTTTATCCTTTAGCTTTATATTTAATAGATAAATACTTAGAAGAAGGTAAATTTGTATTAATGGTTTTAGTTATTTCCTTAATTGGAGTAATTAATTATTATTTTATGTATATGTTTTTACCTTTTGCATGTCTTTATGCACTATTAAGAACATATGAATTAGAAGATAATAGTTTTAAACAACTAATAATAAAGGGTAGTAAGTTTGTAGGTTTATGTTTATTAGCGGTTGGTATATCATCATTTGTATTAATACCAAGCGCTTTTATGTTAATGAGTAATCCTAGGTTTGAATCAATTGATAATGGATTGTTTTCTCATTTAAATAAGAGTGACTTGTTTAAGATTATAAGTGGATTATTTGCGCCAACTGTTGATCATGAAAATACAAGTTTATTTATTGATTTAAATAAATACCAATTTTTAGGATGGGGTGGTGGAGCTTCACTTTATATGTTTGTAATAACTCCAATACTTTTACCTTTGTTAAGAAAGTTAAATAATAAAAAAAGAAAACACGGAGTAATATTAATGTTTTTATTATTTACTGTAATGGTTTTCTTTAAAAAATTTTGGTATTTACTACAACTTAATATGGAATCTAGATGGTTTTATATGATTAGTTTTATGCTTGCATATAGTGTGATGAGTGTAAATGATGAAATTGAAGATGGATTAATTAATAAAAAATATATTAAGTATACAATAGGTGGGTATATTTTACTTGCTTTTCTAACGCTTTTTATTAGTTTCATTATAAAATTTAATGATATAGATAAATTAAAAATATTATTTATTCTTTTAGTTACATTATCACTTGTATCAATAACTTATTATTTTTATTATATAAAAAACAAAAGAGTTTTGTTGATTGTATTGTTATGTTTTGAAGCTATACTTTCACCATTATTACTAGTAAGTGTTGATAAACCAGTGTTAAATGATATTACTAGCCTAGCAATCAAATCAGATAAAATAGTTAAAGAAATAAAAGCTGATAAAGGGTTTTATAGAGTTATGTATAATGATGAGTATTATGATGATGGTACAAATTATTTTAGATATACTACATCAAACACACCATATGCTCATAACTATAATGGAGTATCTTTTTATAGCACTATATATAATAGTGAAATGGAAGATTTTTTATCTAGATTAAAAAATAACTGGCAAATGGACCAAAGGTATTCATCATGGAATTTATACAACCTATTATCAGTTAAATATATTTATGGAAACTCAAATCTAAAACAAATACCTTTTGGATATAAATTATATAAAGAAAATGATGATTATAAGATTTATAAGAATGATAATTATGTAGAACTAGGTTTTACTTATGATAAAACTATGAATAAAGAATCTTTTGATTCTTTAACATACCTAGAACAAGATATTTCAATGAGTGAGTATCTGGTAGTAGAAGGTGGAGATAATATTACTTATCAAAGTGATTTAGTTGATTATGGAAATATTGGGAATGAATACGATAGATACTTTAAATTTGATAAACCTATTACTAATTCAAATATCTATGTAGAAAATAATACAATTGAAAATGTGCAAGTCGATTTACTGTACGAAGATAAGTTAGTTTATACTGGTTATTTTTGGCAATATAATTATTTAGATTTTTATGTAGATGAAAATTCTTATGTGGATTTAATAATAGTACACGGTAATAATGAAGGTCAAAACCAAGATGTTAATATAAAGGTAAAAGACTTAAGTAATTATAATGACTGGTTTAAGGATAGATTTAAAGAAAGATTTACTAATGTGGTTTTTAGTAATGATAGAATTAGTGCAAATATTAATATAGAAAATAAAGAAAAATGGGTTTTTACAAGCATTGGTTATGATAAAGGATGGAAAGTTGAAGTAAATGGTAAACAGGTAGAAACTAGTAAGGTTCAACTTGGTTTTGTTGGGTTTAAACTTCAACCTGGAAATCATGATGTTTTATTTTATTATGAAACACCATTCCTAAAACTTGGAATCACTATTAGTGTTTTAAGCTTATTAGTCTTGTTATTTATTAACAAAAGAAGGTTAAATAAATGATAAAGATAATATTAAAATCTATATTAAAAGTATCTGTTTTGTTAATTATTTCAATAAGTGTTGCATTATATTTATCAAATGTTTTTAGACCTGATAGATATGATATTGATAATGATACTAAGTCTAAATTATTAGAGTTTTATAATTTAAAGAATAATTCTTTAGATATTCTACTTTTAGGATCTAGTCATATGTATTATGGTATAAATCCGGGTGTTTTATATGAAGAAACTGGTTTAAATAGCTATATAAGAGGTGGAGAGTGTCAGCCTATAGAGGTATCATATTATCTTTTAAAAGAAGCATATCAAAGCCAAAAACCAAGACTTGTTGTACTAGATGTTTTTGGATTGAGTGACAGTGTAAATGCCTGCAAGACTAAAGGTATATATAGAGTGAATATTGAAAATATGAAAACTTCTTCAGTTAAAATTGAAGCTTATTATGATATTTTTTCTAATGAATCTATCTTATATAATATATTTGATATTTCTTTCTATAAAGAAAGATGGCATGACATTAAATTAAATGATTTTAATTTAAGAAATCAATATGAATTAGGATCTTTTGGTTATACATATGGTAGTAATTTTAGTGATGTTGTTAATAACATTACTATTGATACAAAAGTCAAACATGAAATAGGAAAAAAAGAATTAGAATATTTAAATAAAATAAAAGAATTATGTATAGAAAATAATTCAGAGTTATTACTTATAAAGACACCTTATTATTTAAGTGATAAGGATAATGGAATTTATGAAAGTATTAAAGAATATAGTGATATTAATAATATAAACTTTATAAACTATAATGATATTAAAGAAGAAATAAACTATGTATTTGATATAGATGGTGATACTTGGCATTCAAATGTAAGAGGATCTTTAAAACTTACAAATCATTTGTCTAAGTATATAAATGATAATTATGAAATATCAAAAAACTATATAGATTATTCTTCTAAGTACCATAATCAAGTAATAAAACTAAAACAGATTGTATACTCACATGAATTTAACCTAAATAAGTTAATGGACTATGTAAAAGAGAAAGATCAAACTCTTCTATTAAGTTACAATTATTTTCCAGGTAATTTATTATCTTATAATGATAAAGTGATTTTAAATAAGATAGGCTTTGATTTTGAAAATAATTATAATAAAAAAATGATTATTAAGGTAGATGATGGAAAAAGGGTAGAAGAGTATTATAGTGATGAATATTTTTCTAAAGAATTTATTATTAATAATCAAAAATATTTGGTAGAATCAAATGGTTATGTAAATTTAAATAATCAAGGAGTAAATGTGGCTAATAACTATGCATGTGTTACTATTATTGATGAATCTACAGGTACTTTAATTGATACATTTTGTTTGGACACAGAAGGAAGTTTATATATACATAGGGATAGGTAGGGATAATTATGAATGTTTATGATTTTGATAAAACTATATATAAAGAAGATAGTACTCAAAACTTTGTATTTTATATATTTAAAAAGTATCCTATATGTTTATTAGATTTACCAAGGATTGGATTAAATGGATTATTGTTTTTATTTAAAATTATTGATAAGACTACATATAAGGAAAGGTTATACAAATTCTTTAGGTTTATAAAGGATATTGATAAAGAACTTGAAATATTTGTAAGTGAAAATATAGATAAGATTGAACCTTGGTATTTAAACCAACAAAAAGAAGATGATTTAATAATATCCGCATCACCGTATTTCTTAGTTAAGTCTTTCTTAGATAGAATTAATGTGAATAATCTTATTGCGTCAAAAGTTGATAAAAAAACAGGTAAGTATACTGGTTTAAATTGTTATGGGGAAGAAAAAGTTAAAAGGTATAAATTAGAGTATGGAGATAAAGTGGTAGATGAATTTTATTCGGATTCCTTGTCTGATACTCCAATGGCTAAATTATCTAAAAAAGCATTTTTTATTGATAATGGTAAGGTTACTAATTGGAAAATCTAAGGTATACTAATTGTTAGGTTGGAATATTATGAAAAATAAAAGTAGTTTAATATCAAATTTATCTTATACAACCATTGGTATGGTTTTATATAACATAGCTTTATGGCTATTGAGTTTTTTGGTATTAAGAGTATTAGGTGATATAGAGTCAGGATATTATGGTATAGCGATGACAATAGGCGCAACACTTTATGGTGTTGCTTTATGGGGTTTGAGGAGTTTTATCGTATCTGATGAGGACTATGGTTTTACTTACGCTGATTATACAATTGTTAGGTTAATTGCGATATTTCTTGCGATAGTAGGTATGATATTCTATATATTTACTAGTAAGTTTAATACTTATCAAAACTGGGTTATAGTTTTATATTCGTTTTTCAAGTTTAGTGAAGCATTAATAGAGTTAATTGATTGCTTTAATCAAAAAGAATTAAAAATGGATATTAATGCGAAATCAATGATGATAAGATCTGTTTTACTTTTATTTGGTTTTTTTATATCTATATATATTACAAAAAACTTGATACTTGGCTTAATAATAATAAACATAGTCACATTAGGAGTTTTATTATTCTATAACTTTAGAAAATTTAATAAAATGTTTGGTTTTAAATTTGAACTAAATATAGAACATGTAAAGAAAGTTATGTGGCTAACCATGCCCATTATGGGCTTTGAAATGTTAAGTGCATTAACTACCACTATTCCAAGAATTAAATATGCACAGGTGGGAGATATTGGGAAACTAGGAATATATCTAACCATCTACACGATAATAGTTTTCTTACAATTAGTAATACAAATAGTCAATGTAGCATTTGCGCCATATATGGCTAAGGATTACAATGCTAAAAGAACTAAATCATTCTTAAAGAAGTTATTTACTTTATTTGCATTAGCTATATCATTAGGTTTAATTGCAGAAATACTTGTATTTTTCCTAGGTAAGTTTGTAATAGGGTTAGTTTATGGGGCTGATATAGCACCATATTATACATATATGTATTGGGCAATAATTAGTGGAGTTACATTAGGAATTACATGGATATTTAGTCAATTATTCGTAATATTAAAAAAGAATAAAGAACAGTTGTTTTGTTCAATTATTAGTGTTATAGCTTGTTATATATTATCTAACTACATGGTTGATCCTAATGATTTAAACAGTATTTCTAAAATATTGATTTTAGCGAATCTTACATTTACATTTATTGCTTTATTAATATTATTTTTTGATTCAAAATTAAAGAGGGTACATTAATGCTAAGAATAGTTTTATTTGTGTTAGTTTTTATGATTATTTGTACTGCAATAGGAATAGAAACAACAAAATTTATAAATGTAAAAGAGAATAAGTTTTCTACTGTCACAGGATTTGTAGTATTCTTTTGTGCTTTACAGATTTTATATTATCCTGCACAAATATTTAATTTATCCTTTGTTTATATAATTGTAGTTAGTATTTTATTATTGTTAATAGGCTTATATTTTGTTGTTGATAATTTTTCAGAAGTAAAAAAAGAATTATTTAAAAAACAAACTTTAATAGTTATTTTAAGCGTAATTATATTTTCTTTGGTAAGTTCACAAACATTTATAGATATTGAATTTTCAGATGCGGCTACTTACCTAAATTATATTGTCCAAAATATTAATGCTACAAAGTTAAATATGTTTAACCCAGTAACTGGTTTAAAAGGTCATGAATGGGATATATATTATTTATACCAAGGATGGTATCACTTTGGATCATTCTTGTGTTGGTTAATAAATGCTAATGTCTATGTATTAAATATAGGTAGTAATGTTGCTAATATAACTGTTAGTATATGGGGGTTAGGATTAATATATAGCTTTATTTCATCATTTTTTATTGTAAATCTATTAGAATATTTTGAATTTAAAGACAAATGGTTTAAATATGTTTTAGGTCTTTATTTATTATTTTATGCAAATTTTTATTATTGGAAGATTGCATTTAGTTTCTATGGTAATACATTTAGAGCATTATTAGGAGCTGTATTGATATTCTGGATATATAGATGGTTAAAAGAAAAAAATGAAGAAATAAAATATTTGTTTCCAATTATAATTACTGCTGGCTTATCTTTTACAAGTAGTTATTTATTTGTATCTTTTGTAATCATGTTTTCTCTTGCAGTTTATTTATTTATGATTGAAAAAGAGAAGATAATATTTGATATGTTTACATTTGTATTACCTATTGCAGCATATGGGGTAATAATGTTTGGTAAAGTGTATCCAGTAATACTTGTAGGAGGTCTTTTATTTTTAGGTGTTATTTATATAGGAAGATTATTTAAACCTATTAGAAGATCAATGTATTTCTTAGATGATTTCTTTATTAAACATATAAAGGTAATTACATTTATTATATTTCCAATATTTTTAGGAATAGTTTCACTTTATTTAAATTTCATGACTGAAGGTTTTGTGGCTAACTATGCTCATTTCTTTGAGGACCATCAAAAATATGACATGATAAAAGACTACTATTTTATTTATTCAAATATATTAGATAACATTTTTAATATAATAAGATGGGTTGGATTAGTACTAATTGTATTAAATAGTAAAAATATAGAAGATAAGTTTATAAGGATATTATTATTAATTACTTTATTAATATTCTTAAATCCTCTATTTACTTCTACCATTGCTTTTTCTATTACTGGAATAGTTTATTATAGGTTAATAGAAGTGGTATTTAATCCTTTTACAGAAATTATGATGTTTATGGCGGTTTATAAATTCTTAGATTGGAATAAATTAGGTAAGATAATATTAAATATTACAATAGTGGTTGTTGTTATATTAGGCAATATGTTCTCATTTATGGAATATAAGGATGGATTATATTCGTTTTATATAACAGGTGGTAAACAAACAACACCATACGAAAAGATTAGTCAAAATGAAATTCAAGCTATAGCTGAATTATCAAAACTAGTTAAAGAAGATAATTATGATAAATGGCAAATAGTTGTAATATCTCAAACAAGTGCCTTAAGAACTTACATGCCTAACATTTATCAGATATTTACATCAAGAGATAATTATTATGTTGAAACAAGACTTAATGAGACATTTTATCATATCGCAAGACGTCATTATCCTTGGATTAATGATGGAATAGTTCCTCAATATGAGTTAACTTGTACCTTCTTACAAGAAAACTATGGTATTGACTATGTACTATTAGAATATTGGGAAAATTCTGAATTTGATAAATCAAGCGATCCTTGTACAGTTACATATTTTACAGGGTCACATTATAAAGTTAAAAAGGTAGTAAAGGAGTAATTATGGAAAAGTTTTTAAAGAGTAAACTATTTAAACAAATTGTTAAGTTTATTTTTGTGGGTGGTACTGCATTTGTGATTGATTATCTAGTAATGGTATTTTTGACTGAAGTATTTAATATAAATTACTTAGTTTCTAGTGTCATTTCATTTTGTGTTTCAGTAATTTACAACTATGTTATGTCTACTGTTTGGGTATTTGAAGTAGATAAAGAAAAAAGTAAGACTCAAACATTTGCGATGTTTATAATACTAAGTGTTATAGGCTTAATAATTAATACTATTGTTATGTGGTTACTAGTAGATGGAACTAACTTAATGCCTTATACAATAGCTAAAATCATTGCGACCGCTGTAGTTATGGTTTATAACTTTATATCTAGAAAGATATTCTTAGAAAAGAAAGATTAAATATAATCTTTTTTTGTTATAATTGAATAGGTGATTAAATGAATTCGTTAATAAGTGTAATTGTACCTATATATAATGTTGAGGATTATATCTCAAAATGTATAGAGTCAATTATTAATCAAACATATAAAAATTTAGAAATTATTCTAGTGAATGATGGGTCTAAGGATAAGTCTTTTGATATTTCTTTAGAGTATGAAAAGAAAGATGAAAGAATAAAACTATTTACAAAAGAAAATGGTGGTTTATCAGATGCAAGAAACTATGGATTAGATAGAGCTACTGGTAAGTATTTGGCTTTTATAGATAGTGATGATTTTGTGGATTTATTGATGTTTGAAACAATGATAAATGCAATAGAAAAGAAAGATGCTGATGTTGCTGTATGTGATATGAAGTATCTATATGATGATGGAAGAGAAGTGTTTGCTAGTGGGGGATTATTTACCTATGGTGTTGTAAAAGAAGAACCTAGATTAATTGGTATTAATAATAGTGCTTGTAACAAACTTTATTTACGTACAATGTTTAATGATGTTAGATTTCCAGTTGGTAAATACTATGAAGATTTAGCGAGTATTCCAAAGATATTGTATAAATCTAAAAAAATTGTTAAGGTTGATAGAGCATTTTATATCTATTATCAAAGAAGTGGAAGTATAGCTCATACTGCAAGTGAAAAGATTTTTGATATATATACTGCAATTTCTGATTGTATTGATTATGTGAAATCTCATGGTAATGAACAAAATATAATTAATGAGTTATATCATTTGTATATTATTCATGGATTAGATTTAACTACTATTAGAATCAAGGATTTTGATGATAAATCTATTAGAAAACAATATTTAAGAAAAAACATGGAATTATTAAAGAAACATTATCCTAATTGGAAAAGTGATTTTACTTTAAAAAACTATGATAAAAAGAAAAAGATTATATTTAGTCTTTTAGGACTAAAGTTAGAGGATTTGGTGTTAAAGATATATGACAAGTAAGAAAAGAATACTTTTTGTGAATGATGAAATGGAAATGGGAGGAGTAGCTAGAGTTTTAAATACTCTTATGGCTAACCTACCAGAAGATAAATATGAGATTGACTGTTTAGTATTACATAAAACAGGTCTTTTGTTGAATGAAATTCCATCTAATGTCAAAGTTATTGGAGGTAATAGTTTCTTTAGGACTGTAGATCAACCTTTAGCTGAAATTGTAAAGAAATTTGATATCTCATCTATACTATCTAAACTTAGACTATTGTTTTATATGAAAACAGGTTTAATAAAGAAAAAAATTACAAAAGAAAGAGAAGTATTAGATCAAAATCCTTATGATATAGAAGTCGCTGCAAAAGAAGGATTTTGTACAATATTTACTGCTTTTGGAAAAAGTAAAAAGAAGATTAATTGGGTATTAACTGATTATAGTGTTTGTAATTACTCAAAAAGACATATGAACCTTGTAAAAGAGTCTTTAAAGTATATTGATTTAAATATCGCTGATTCTAAACAAGCAATTGAAGCATATAAACATGTATTTGAAATAGATAATGGTATATCTATACATAATCTTATGGACGTGGATAGAATTAAGAAAGATATGATAGAAAATAAAATTGAAATTAGTGAAGGTATAAATATTGTATCTGTGGCTAGATTTCATTTTCAAAAAAGTATAGATAGATTAATAAATGCACATAAGTATGTAATTGATAAAGGCATTCATCATAATCTTTATTTAGTAGGGGGAGGAGAGTTAGAAGAAAAGCTTAGAAAACAAGTTTTTGACTTAAATCTAACTACAGTACATTTTTTAGGTTATATGAAGAACCCTTATGGTTTAATTAATCAATGTGATTTATTTGTATTACCAAGTTTGTATGAAGGTTTTGCGACTGTAATAAATGAAAGTTTAATTGCTCAAACACCAGTTTTATCAACTCTTGTAAGTGGTGTTGATGAACAAATAATAGATCCAAATTATGGTTATATAGTTGAAAACAATCAAGAAGCATTGAATGAAGGTTTGTATAATGCTTTAAAAGATTATGATAGATTAAAAGAAATGAAAGAGTATTTGAAAGGATATGATTATCCAAATGAAAAAATACTTAGTGAGTTTATTGAGGTTTTCTAATGAAATTAATTAAACAACATCAAACTAAAATAGTTTTAGCATTATTAAGCATATTTGTTTTTATGTTGTTTTTTTATATCACTAAATTAACTCCTTTAGCAGGGGATGATTGGGGATATGCAGTATTAGGAAGAAGTAACAATCCTTTTGTGCATGCATTCAAATTTTATTTTTCTTGGTCTGGTAGATATTTTAGTGAGTTATGGGGATTTATAGTAGCTCCTAGAAAATGGTTGTGGAATATTCTAAATCCTTTAATGTTTACTATTATTTTTATTTCAATAATTAGTTTAATTAATGCTAAAAAGAATAAAATTCTGGTAATGGTAGTTATTTTAGGTTTAATGTTAAGTGTTCAAAATACATTAAGAATAGAAACTTACACATGGATAATGGGTAGTACTTATGTAGTACCTTTAATGATGTTGTTAATATATTTAAATATAATAAAACCAATTATTTTTGAAAATAAAGAGTTTAATAACATAATGATAATATTAAGTATCTTATTAAACATATATATTACTTTATGTATGGAAAATGTAGCTGCAATATTAGTTTTATTAAATATATTTATAATTATTTATTGTTATTTTAATAAAGATAAAAATATTAAGAAGTTTATAGTTTTATTAATTGTAAGTATTTTAGGAATAATAGCTTTAAGAATATCTCCAGGTTCGACTTATAGATTGTATAGAGATAATCAAGAATGGCTAAGTATGTCTATCTTCCAACAAATATCACTTAATTGGAAATCATTCTTGAATCTAACCTTTATTAAAAATAATTATATGTTGTTTGGTTTAGGTCTAAGTTTTAGTTTGTTGAACTATAAGATAATTAAAGAAAATAAAAAAATTGGATATTTATTAATTATTATTAGTTTATTTACAATGTTAATATCAATATTACCTATTCTATTTGATAAGGTTAATATTGACATATTAAGAATATTCTTTGATATTGAATTTTCTAGTTTTGCATTATTATTTACTTCTATATTCTATCCAATACTTGTAATATCCTTGTTTGTATCAATTTGGATAGGATTAAGTAGAGATAGTGCATTAGAAGCAAGTTTATATATAATGCTAGGTGGAAGTGCTAATTTAGTTATGTTAATTAGTCCTATATTTGGAGATAGATCTAGTTTATATACTGTTTATTTTATATTTATATTAATAGGATTTATAATATCTAGTTTGGATATAGGTAAGTTCATTAGATATGTGATATTATTTTGTTTTGTATTGTTAATTGGTTTAAAAACAAAAGAGTTTATGTATAAGTATCAAACTATAAATTCAATCCAACAAATTAGAAATGGTGAAATTGAATACTATGTTAATAATCCAGATTCTAAAGAAGCGTGGCTTATTAGAATGCCTAAAGGTTATATACATTCTGCGGATATTGAAGAAGATGATATATACCATATGGATGTATTTAAACAATATTATGGTATTAATCCTGAAATGAAATTAATATTTTATAATAAGTAGGAGGATATATGGAAATTAAAAAGATTTTTAATGAAAAACTATTATATGTAAGCACAGTTTTATTAATAATGTTACAACCATTAATTGATATGGATTATTTGCTTTATGGGTTTTTAGATAGTTTTGGGTTACCTAGATTTTCTACAATTATTAGATTTATCATTATTCCTTTAATGATAATGTTTTGTTTCTTTGTAAAAGATAAAAATAAAAAGAAGACATTAACTTTAGGAATTTTATATGGTGTAGTAATGCTTATATACTTTTACTTACATGTAAAACAGTCTATTTATCTATATCCTATTTTAGATTTAACTACTAACTTTAAGTTTAACTGGTTTCAAGAGTTAACATATATTCTTACACTTATTGTTCCATATGGAATTATTTATATTATTTATAATTTAAAATTTGATTTAAAAACTATTAAACTAATTACAATCGTGTCTTCTAGTATAATAAGTATTCCAATTTTTATTGGAGACTTGTTTGTATTTGGTAAAAGTACTTATTTTGGTTATACTGTCGCAAACTTTTTTAGTTGGTTTAGCGGTATATATTTAAAGCATCATCCAAGAGAATTAACTAGTAAGTTCTTCTTTAATGAAGGAAATACAATTGGTATATTGATGTTTATGCTTTTACCATTATTACTTTATTTCTTTACTATGGAAGAAAAAAAGAACAATAAAATATTACTTGGTTTATTAATACTAATTCATAGTTTATCTATGCAAATACTTGGAACTAGAGTTGCTACATATGGTGCGGTATTAATACCTGTTGCATATTTGTTCTTATATTTATTTGATAGCTTAGTAATGAAGAATCAAAAGATTCAAATAAAGCTTTTAGGTTTTTTACTAGTTTTAACAGCTATATTTGGACTTATATTAAACTATACCCCAGCTGTAGAAAATCAAAGAGTTGATGCAGAAAATGATTTGGCATTATTAAATAATGGTGCTGCTGATGAAGGAAGAAATGCTTTAAAAGATGCTCCTTTAATACCTGGCACAAAAGAATTCAATGATTTCTATATCTTTATGTTTGAACAATATGGTATTAGAGCTAAGTATGCTTCTAGTATTCCTACTATGTATTATGTAGATTGGTATAACTATAAATTTGATCCAAAGTTTTGGGTTGATGTGATATTCTTACCTGTTTATGAAAGGGTAGGGGGTAGACAAATACAAGCGCTTTTTACTAATTATAAGTGGGCATTATTATCACCTAGTCAAAAGATATTAGGTATGGGTTATTCCACATTTATGAATGGTTCTATTGTATTAGAAAAAGACTTTGTACAACAAGTTTATACCTTAGGATACTCAGGTATGATTCTTACTTGTTTTCCATGGTTAATAATAGTTGGATATGGTGCTATAAAGGTGTTAATGAAGTTTAAAAAGTTAGTTAACTTAGAAGTAATGACTTATGCGATGTCTTTACTTGCTGGATTAGGTACTGCTTATATTAGTGGTCATACACTAGATCAATTTGTGACTACTATGTTTATGGCAATGCTTGCGGCAATACTTTTAAATAGGGTGAATAGTAATGAAGAAGCTTAGCATTATTGTTCCTTGTTATAACGGAAGTAAATATATATCTAGAACACTAGATAGTTTAGTTAACCAAACACTAAATGATATTGAAATTATTGTTATAAATGATGGATCTACTGATAATAGTCTGGAAATTATTAATTCTTATAAGGAAAGATACCCTGATATTATCAATGTTCATAATCAAAAAAACATGGGAATAGCTGCCACAAGAAATGTTGGTTTAGATTTAGTAAGTGGTGAATATTTTGGTTTTTTGGATAGTGATGATTATACAAGTTTTGATATGTTTGAAAAGATGTATCAAAAAGCTAAAGAAAATGACTACGAAGTTGTAGTTTCTAATTTCACTTGGATTTATCCTGATGGTGAAAGATTAGAAGTAGAAGGGCCATATAAACCAGGTAAGGATATGATGATTAACCTATTTGCTGTTTTATGGAATAAGATATATAAGACATCATTTATTAAAAAAACAGGAATTAGGTTTCCAGATGGCAATAGATATGAAGACGCTTGTTTTCTATATTGTTTAGCTAGTAATATATCTAAAATAGGATTTGTTGATGAGTCATTTGTAAAGTATGTACAAGTTAGTACTAGTATTACTCATACAAATAATGATCAAGTTAAAAATATGATTACTGTATTTAATATTATTTATGATTATTATGTAAGTACTAATAGATTTGAAGAATATAAGGATGAATTGGAATATATTCATATTAAATTCTTTTTAGGAAATAGTTTTTTAAGAAGTTCATTAATAGAAGATAAAGAAGATAGAACAAATACAATATTATTAGGATGGGATTTATTAAATAATAAATTTCCTTATTGGTATAAAAATAAATATATTAAAACATTAGGTGGATTTAAGAATAGGTATTTTAGTGTTGTAAGAAGATGGAATATTATGATATTTGCTTGGCTTTATAGGAATTTTTATAAAATTAGAGTATAATGCTTAAGGATAGGTAATAAGTATGCAGATTATTGAAAAACATTTAGATGCAGTTATTGTAATACAATTAAAAAAACATGAAGATAATAGAGGTTTTTTCATGGAAATATATAACCAAGAGTCTTTTAAGAATCTTGGTTTAAATAATGTATTTATTCAAGACAATTGTTCTTATACAAGTGAAAAAGGAACTTTAAGGGGATTACATTTTCAAAAAGAACCTTATGCTCAATCAAAATTGATTAGATGTACTAAGGGTAAAATATTAGATATTAGTGTTGATTTAAGAAGGGGTAGCCCAACTTATGGTAAACCTGTATTGATTAAATTGAGTGAGAATGATGGAAAACTAGTATTAATTCCTAAAGGATTTGCTCATGGGGTATTGGTATTAGAAGATAATTCTGAGTATAATTATAAGGTAGATAACTTATTTAATAAGGAGCTTGATAGAGGTTTAGCTTATGATGATGAAACAGTCAATATTGATTATAGTAAGTATGTTGATGTTGAATTAAAGTTATCTGATAGAGACTTAAAAAATCCTAAATTAGATAATATAGATAATAACTTTGAGTATTAAGGGAGGTAGTTATGAGTATTAATGATAAAGATATAATTCATACATATGTTGTTTTAGCATATAAACAGTCTCCTTACTTAAAGGAATGCATAGAATCAGTGCTAAACCAAGATTATCCTAGTAAGGTATTAATTGGAACATCTACTGACAATGAATATATAAGAAAGATGGCTGAAACATATAATTTAGAAGTTGTGGTAAATGAAATTAAAGGTGGAGGTAATGCGGTAGATTTTGACTTTGCATGGAACTCTGGAAGAACTGAACTAGTGACAATAGCTCACCAGGATGATACATATGACCATGATTATTCTATGGAAGTTGTAAAAGCATATAAAGAACAACCTAAAGCTCAAATAATTTTTACAGATTATTTTGAGATTAGAGAAGATAGTAAGGTGTATTCAAATAAGTTATTAAAAGTTAAAAGAATATTATTATCACCATTAAGATTGAGATTTTGGGCAGGAAGTCCTACAATTAAAAAATCAGTTATTTGTTTAGGTGATTCAATATGTTGTCCTGCAGTAACTTTCTGTAAGAAAAATATTGATACAAACTCAATATTTGTAAATGATCAATTAAATGGTAATTCTGATTGGTATGGTTGGCTACAACTTGCAAAAATAAAGGGTAAGAAGTTTATTTTCATTCCTAAATCTTTGATGGGGCATAGAGTTCATGAAGATACTCATACATCTAGAGAAATAAATGCAAACACAAGATCTCCTCAAGATTTAATTATGTTTGAAAAATTCTGGCCAAAACCAATAGCAAGATTTATTAATTACTTTTATCAATTTAGTGAGAAAAGTAATACTTTAAAGAAGTAATTATGTGAAAAATGTGGGAGAAATTACTCCCATTTTCAATATACTTTTAAATTAGTATAGTTTATAATAACAATGTTCATGGAGGTAATCATGAGTCTTTTATCAATTGTAGTACCTTGTTATAACGAACAAGAAACAGTTTCTTTATTCTATGATGCAACATCAAAGGTTTGTGATTCATTAGAAATGGATTATGAAATTATTTTTGTAAACGATGGATCTAAGGATAAAACTATTGAAGAACTTAAAAAACTATATGAGTTACATAAAGAACATGTAAAGATTATAGATTTTTCTAGGAACTTTGGAAAAGAAAGTGGCTTATTAGCTGGATTAGAACATGCTAAGGGTGATTATATAACTGTAATGGATGCTGATTTACAAGACCCACCATCATTTATTCCTAAAATGTTGGAAATAATATCAAATGATGATGTTGATATAGTTGGAACTAGACGTGTTACTAGAAAAGGTGAACCAAAGATTAGATCTTTCTTTGCTAGAGAATTTTATAAGTTAATTAATAA
This sequence comes from uncultured Erysipelotrichaceae bacterium, assembly GCA_964418835.1. Classification (GTDB taxonomy): domain Bacteria; phylum Bacillota_I; class Bacilli_A; order Erysipelotrichales; family Erysipelotrichaceae; genus UBA9076. The sequence goes on along the minus strand of CAYQNJ010000011.1, from coordinate 20,942 downwards.
ATTTTCTGAAGTTGAAATAGTTGATGGTGCAAGAGATTTTAGAATGATGACTAGACAAGTGGTTGATTCTATTCTAGAAGTTAAAGAATACCATAGGTTTTCTAAAGGTATATTTGCATGGGTAGGATATAAAACTGTTTATCTAGAATATGAAAATGTTGAAAGAGTTGCAGGAGAAACAAGTTGGTCATTTTGGAATTTGTTTGCTTATGCAATTGAAGGTATAGTAGCGTTTACTATTGCACCTTTAAGACTTGCAACATTAATGGGGATATTCATTTCAATTTTGACTTTTGTGGGGATGATCTTTATATTTATAAGGGCTCTTATATTTAAAGATCCAGTTGCAGGATGGCCAAGTATGGTAATTATTATCATGTTCCTTGGTGGTATTCAATTATTAGCATTAGGTATAATAGGTGAATACTTATCTAAAACTTATATGGAAGCAAAACACAGACCAAATTATATCGTGAAGAAATTTTACGATTAATGAAAGGAAGTAGATTATGAGTAATCCTAACAAAAAGATAGTAAGAAAAAAGAAAAATAAAATGAATGGTTATTTAATGATAGTAATATTGGTTACTTCACTTTTAACTGTTTTAATGTTTACATTTAATATATTTAATGTAGCTAGTAAAACATCTACAGCTGAAGGCACTACATTAGAGGTTGATAGTAATTCAAAAATATCTAATGATAAATATACTATTGGTAATAACCCAACAGATTTATTAAGAGAAAATTTTAAAGAATTAACAGCTGCTTTAAAATCAGATGATCCTTATGTAATAGCTGAATATGTAGGGAGATGTTTTGTAATAGACCATTTTACATGGACTAATAAGGACGGTAACTATGAAGTTGGTGGTCTTCAATATATTTATGGACCTATGTTTACTAGTTTCTCTGAAGAGGCTAGATATGGATTTTATAGTGATTTAGATTTATATATTTCTCAATATGGTAGAGAAAACTTATTGGAAGTTGAATCAGTAGAAACATCACCTGCATTAGATTCAGGCTTATATAAAATAGGTGATAAAGAATATACATCTTATTATTTAGATGTTACTTGGACATATAAAAAATCTAGTAAGATAGATGTTGATAAATTCCAAAAAGTGGGTCATTTTACAATTATAAACAATGATGGAAGATTTGAAATTGTTTCAATGTATGATGATTGGGATAGCAATACAAGTGAGGAGGCAGAATCATGAGTAAAACTAATAACAATATCATAAGAAGAAACATGTCTGTCTTTAATATTATATTTACAATAGTTGTTGTAGTAATTAATATATTATTTTCATACGTATTCTTTAATATGAATAAGTATAGTGGTTTAAGTAGACCAATATTTGTGGGTGTAAATATTATTATGTTAATAATATTGTTATTACTAAACTTAATATTTATTCTTACAATTAAAACAAAGAAAACAAGTTTCTTTAATACTTTAGTCGCAATGAGTGTAATCTTATTTGGAATAGGTGCATATGGTACTTATGCGATGGCTAAGGTTAATAAGAATATCGATAAGATTGTGGATACTGGAAATGTTGAAGAAAAGGTTGAAACAAGTTTAGTTGTATATTCTGATAGTGGAGAATATCCAGTTACAGAAGAAAAAGATTTAGAAGGTAAGACTGTTGGTATTGTTACAGGAAGTAATAATGCTGAACTTGCTAAAAAACAATTAGAAACAAATGGAGTAAGTGTTTCATATGCAGAATTTACTGATAATAATGAATTGTTGCTAGCGTTATTTAATGGTGAAATTAATGCAGCTGCATTACCTAGTAATTATGTAGGTATATTTGAAGTGAATGATGGCTATGATGTGTTACTTGAAGACACTAAGACAGTTTCAACATTTGAAAGTGTGGTTCAAGTTACCACAGAAACAAAGTCAGATAAAGATATTACTAAAGAACCTTTTACGGTTTTAGTATTAGGTGTTGATGAGGGTAGAAGTGATGCTGTTATTTTAGTTACTGTAAACCCTATTAGTATGAAGGCTACAATGACTTCTATTGCAAGAGATTCTTATGTGCCAATAGCATGTTATGGTGGTAGTAAGTCAGATAAGCTTGGTCATGCTAGAGTTCAAAGTAGACAATGTACAATTGATACAGTTTCTAAGTTAGTAGGAGTTCCGATTGATTATTACTTTGAAAGTAATTTTAAAGGAATTGTAGAAATGGTTGATGCATTAGGTGGTATTGTTGTAAACAATCCTTATGAGTTTGTTGGACAAACATCATCTAGTCAACGTGGACATATGACTGTTTGGGTTCCAGCTGGAGAAAATGTTCCTTTAAATGGTGAACAAGCATTAGCATTTGCTAGAGAAAGACATTTATATGCGTCAGGGGACTTCCAAAGACAAGCAAATCAACAACAAGTTATTAAAGCTATTCTTACAAAAGCTATGAGAACAGCTGATTTAAATAAATTATTAAATGTATTAGATGCTGCTGGTGAAAATGTTTCAACAAACTTATCAGTTGATCAACTAATTGATTTATTCAATTTTGTAATGAAAAAAGCTGGAAGATATTATGATGATGCTCATCCAGAAAATACTATCTTATTACAAGGTTCTAGAATTACAGGATATAACTCTGGTATATGGAATGAAGCTGCACAATTATCATTATCCATAGTTAGATTATTTGAGGGTTCAATTAAAGATACTAATGAAGCACTAACAAGAAATACAGAAATGGACACAAAAATAACTGCACCTACATCTTGGAGATGGGATGCTAACTGGGTATTTAGTGCTCCTTCAATTTCAAATGAATCTTATTCAGAACAAAGAATAGTTGATGAAATGCCTGATATTGTTATTAACTTTACAGGTAAATCTTTGGCTGAAGTTCAAGCATGGGCTTCTTCAAGAGGTATAGCAATACATTCAGTTAATATGGACTGTGCAGCTACTAAGGCTTGTGGAGGCTTTGGAGATGGTATTGTTGTAGAACAAAGTGTAAGATCTGGTATTAAATCTTCTAATGTTACAGAAATTACTGTTACATTATCAAGTAATACTGGTGGAGCTGCAGCTCCTACCGGTGGAGTTTATCCAGTAACTGTTAGATATGTATTTCAAGAAAATAATGCAGAAGCAGCTAAGACTGTTACTGTTAATTCTAATCAAGATGGTACATACAGTATTACAAGTCCTAAGATTGATGGCTATAAAGCTTCCCCAGAAGTAGTAAGTGGAGTTGCTACAGGAAATGTAGATATAACAGTATTCTATTCAAAGGTTGCTACTGCAACAGCTACTCCA